>JADJJE010000002.1:0-300000 GCA_016706685.1 Sandaracinaceae bacterium
CTGGGGCGGCAACGGCTTCATGTGGGACAACCCCGCGGGCCAGCTCTACCGCGACGGGCGCCTCGGCTCCATCGGCGGCGGCGCCGACGAGGTCATGCTGGGCATCATCTGCAAGACCATGGGCACGCTGCCCGGCCGCTGACGGTTCAGGGGCTCGGGAGCAGGCTCATCACGAAGATGTCCGAGGGGCCGCTGGGGGTCTGCCCCGCGAACTCGGCCCCGGCGTTCCCCACCAGGTAGATCTTGCCGCGCGGGTCGAACGCCACGTCGCGGGCGACGTCGGTCCCTGTGGAGCCGAACTGGCGCACGCCGACCAGCGCCCCGTCCACGTCGAGTTCGGCCAGGAAGGCGTCCGCGCCGCCGGCGGAGATCTCGCCGGAGAACGTGCCTTGGGTGACGCCCACCGCGAACACCCGCCCGTCGGGCGCTGCGCTAATGGACATGCTGTCGTCGATGCCGCTGGTCCCGAACTGCGTGGTGTACAGCACGGCGCCGTCGGCGTCGTAGGCGCGCACGATCACGTCGTTGCTGCCGGCGCTCGTGGCCATGGGGTACGTGCCCTGCGTGCGCCCCAGGAAGTACGCGTTGCCCGCGGCGTCGGTGGCGATGCTGACTCCGAATTCGATCGCCGCCGTGCCGTGCTGGTCCTGCCAGAGCAGCGCACCGTCGGCGTCGAACGCCATGGCGAACGAGTCGTAGCCGCCCGTCCCCGTCTGACCGGGGAGCGTGCCGGTCACGTAGCCGCTCACCACGACGTGCCCGTCCGAGGTGATCGCCACCCAGGTTGCCTGGTCGTAGCCCGCGGTCCCGAACTGCCGGGTCCACAGCAGCGCGCCGGTCGGGTCGTACTTCTGCAGCACGCCATCCGCGTCGCCGAGGGCCGTCTGGTCGCCTAGCGCGGCGCGCACCTGGCCGGCCACGTACACGTTCCCGGCCGTGTCCACGGCCAGCGAGCCCGACACGTCCTGCGTGTTGGTGCCGAACTGCACCGTGCGCTCCACCGTCCCGTCGGGAGCGTAGTGCCGAGAGACGAAGTCGAAGCTGCCGAGCTGGCTCGCGCCGATCAGGCCCTGCGCGGTGAGCAGCACGTGGACACGACCGTCAGCCCCGCGCGCGAGGCCGCTGACCACGTCGTACAGAGTGCTGCCGAGCTGGTCGACGGCACCCCCCGCCCCGTCGCCATCGAAGTGCAGCACCGCCACGTCCGTGTTGCCGGCGAGCGTCTGGCCAGGGAACGCAGCGGTCGCGTTGGCGCCCACGTGGACCCCGCCGTCGCCATCGAGCGCGAGCACGTATCCATCGTCCGTGCCCGTGGTGCCCATGAGCACGGTCCACTCGGCCAGGTCGCAGCGCCGGTCGCTCGTGGGCGTGGGGGCCACCGCCTCGAGCTCGGTGGCCTCGCACACGGTGGCCGGCGTGCAGCTCGCGGCGTTCACCGTCAGCGAGTAGCTGTCCACGCCGCACGCCGTGCAGCCCCGGTCCTCCGTTGCGGTGGGTGCGCTCGACACGAACGTCCCCGGCTCACAGTCCGAGACCGCGACGCACACGGTGGCAGGGTCCGCGTCGTGATCCCACGTGAGCGCGGCGCAGGCCACCGGCATGGCGTCGCCACCCGCGCAGTAGGTGCCGCCCAGGCAGGCCCCGCACACCCGGTCGGTGGTGGCGGTGGGCGGCGTGGTGGCGACCGACCCCACGGCACAGACCGTCCAGGGGATGCAGACCCCCGAGCCATCCGTCGCGAACGAGCCGTCGTCGCACATCAATTCGGTGTCGGCGCCGCGGCAGCCCATGCACGACAAGACCAGCGCGGCCGCGACCGCGAGGAGGGGGGAGGGCTTCATCCCGCCGTTGTACCAGGACACGCTCGCGGTGGCTCTCCTGTTGACCGGCCCGCGCCTGCGCCTCAGAACAGGCGCCATGTCCGAGCTCACGCAAGCCGCCCTCGAGTCCGCCCTCGCCGCCGTCGTCGACCCCACCTTCGGGAGGCCGCTCGGCGAGCTGGGCACGCTGTCCGGCGTCACGCTGTCGGGCACCGTGGGTGCCGCGCACGTGCAGCTCTCCTCGCCGGCCGAGGAAGTGAAGCTGGCGGTGAAGCAGGCCATCGACAAGGCCGCGGGCGCCATCGGCGTGACGCTGGTGGAGGTGACCTTCAGCGTGAAGGTGCCCACGCGCGACGCCACCAGCGAAGACCCGCTGCCGGGCGTGAAGAACGTCATCCTGGTGATGAGCGGCAAGGGCGGCGTGGGCAAGAGCACGGTGGCCACCAACCTGGCGCTGGCGCTGCGCCGCATGGGCACGCGCGTGGGGCTCCTGGACGCCGACCTCTACGGGCCCTCGCTGCCCACCATGCTGGGCATCACGGGCCGCCCGCACAGCACGGACGGCAAGCGCATCGAGCCGCTGCAGCGCTTCGGGCTCAAGCTCATGAGCATCGGCTTCCTGCTGGACGAGCCGAAGCAAGCCGTCATCTGGCGCGGGCCCATGCTGCACGGCGCGCTCCAGCAGTTCGTGAACGACGTGGACTGGGGCGACCTCGACTACCTGGTGCTGGACCTGCCGCCCGGCACGGGCGACGTGGCGCTCACGCTGGCGCAGAAGGTCAAGGTCACCGGCGCCGTGGTGGTGACCACCCCGCAAGAGGTGGCGCTGGCCGACGTGTACAAGGGCGTCTCGCTCTGCCAGAAGGTCAACATCCCCATCCTGGGCGTGGTGGAGAACATGAGCTTCTTCATCGACAGCGCGGGCGTGAAGCAGGAGATCTTCGGCTCGGGCGGCGGCCTCAAGGTGGCGGAGTACGCGAAGGCGCCGCTGCTCGGGCAGATCCCCATCGACAGCCTGGTGCGCGAGTGGGGCGACAAGGGCACGCCGGTGGTGCAGTCCGCGCCCGAGTCGTCGGCCGGGCAGGCGTTCGCGGCCGTGGCCGACGCGCTGGCCACGCTCATCGCCAAGCAGCACTTCGACCGCACGGGCAAGAGCACGGCGCCGGCCACCGAGGGCCGCAAGCGCCTGAAGATCATGCGCTGACGGGGCGCGGGACCCGACGGAAAGTGTGCAGCACCTGTGAAGCGCCTGTGTAGGAGGTTGCACAGGTGTGCCAGGCGCAGCGCGCAGCCCGCTGCGCGCTTCGTGGCTTTCTTGAAGCATTTCGAGACAAGCTGCCGTGGTACGTGCTTTGCTTCGGTGCGGAGGCACCATGAGCAGCAACAAGGTGGGATTCGGAGGGGAGGAGCTGGAGCGGCGCGGCTTCTTGCGCGCCATGGCGCTGGGCGGCGCGGCCCTGTCGAGCGGCGGGGTGACGGGCTGCGTAGGGTCCGCGCTGCAACCCGCCCCCGTGAGCCTCGACCAGGCCGAGCGGGAGGCCGCGCGCGTGGCCAGCGCGCTGGTGCAGCTGGACACCCGGGTGGAGGGGCGCCGGGGCGTGTACTCGGCGCAGGGCTTCGGCGTGGATGACGCGTTCAGCCCGCGCGCGCTGCGAGCGCTCACCTACACGGGGCTGGTGCTGGACCTGCCCCAAGAGGTGCGCCGCAGCCAGCCGCTGGTGCAGCTGAGCAGTCAGCTGGAGGCGGAGCTGGACCAGACCATGATGGACGGGCTGTGGGTGCTGGCGCACTCGGGGGACGACGCCCGCGAGCGCCTCGACCGCGCGGTGCGCAACAACCCGGGCTTCGTGATGGACTTCGTGGAGCGGCTGGACCTGGGCGCCTCCGAGCAGGGGCTCGGCACCGGCAGCCGCATGCGGCTGCGGCGCGTGGCTGCCGAGATCAACAGCCGGCTGCGGGTGGAGTCGCTCGACTCGCTGCTGGGCGACGTGACGTCCAAGATGGCACGCGTGATGGAGGTCTCGGGCAGCGAAGCGGCGCACAAGCGCCTGGCCGTGACCCAGGCCACGCTGGACATGTTCGCCACGCAGGAAGGGGCGCTGGAGCTGGCGGCGGCGGAGATGCCCACGAGTCGGGGCGCACCGCTGACGCGCGCCGACCAGCACGTCGTGCAGTACTCGGTTCCATACCTGGAGCAGCGCCATCGGCGGCGGCGCACCACCGCCTTGGCCATGGCGGGCATCGGCGCCATCACCTTGGGCATCGGAGTGGCCGCGGTGGCTGTCTCGGGCGAGATCGGCGGCGCCGCAGCCATCACCATCGGCTCCATCCTGCTGGTGCTCTCCCTCGTGATGGGCTGCTTGGCGGCGCGCTCCCGCCGTCAGCTGCGCCGCCGCAGGGAGCTCGAGCCCACGCCGCTCCCATGAGCGAGGCGGTCGCCATCACCGGCTGGGGTGCGGTGTCGGCGCTCGGGGTGGGGCGCGCGGCGCTCTGGCCGGCGCTGCGCGACGGGCGCACGGGCATCCGCGCCATCGAGCGCTTCTCCACGGAGGCGCTCACGGTGCACCGCGGGGGCTGCGTGCCGGGCTACGACGCGCCCGATGAGTCGCCCGCGGCGCTGTGCGACACGTTCTCGTGGCTGGCCGCCGAGGAGGCGCTGCGGCACGCGGGGCGCTGGGGCTGTCCGCTGTCGCGCGCCGACGGTGCACGGGCGGCGCTCGTCTTCGGGACCAGCATCATCGTGGACACCACGCTCGAGCGCCCGGCTGCGCGCTTGGCCGAGAAGCTGGGGCTCGGCGGCCCTGTCTTTACGGTCAGCACGGCGTGCACCTCGTCCACCTATGCCATCGGGCTCGCACGCGACTTGCTGCTGGACGAGCGCCAGGGCGTGGACCTGGTGCTGGCGGGCGGCGCCGACGTGCTCACCATCGAGCTGCAGGCGGGCTTCCATGCCCTCGGCGTGCTCACGCGCGAGACCTGCCAGCCGTTCGGGCGGGTGAAGGGCACCAGCCTCGGCGAGGGCGCCGGCTTCGTGGTGCTGGAGCGCCGCGCGCAGGCCAAAGAGCGCACCCGCGCCACGCTGCTGGGCTACGGGCTGAGCGGCGACGCCTACCACGAGACGTCGCCCGAGCCGCGCGGGCGAGGCGTGCTGCAGGCCACGCGCGCTGCGCTGCGTGACGCGCGCGTGGACGTGGGCAGCGTGCGCTACGTGAACCTGCACGGCACCGGCACCGAGGCCAACGACCCGGCCGAGTGCATGGCCATGCGCGAGGTGTTCGGTGCGGAAGGCGTGGAGCGCGCGCTCTTCAGCTCGACCAAGGGGCACCTCGGTCACGCCCAGGGAGCGGCCGGGGTGCTGGAGCTGGTGGCCACGCTCGAGGCGCTGGAGCACGGACACTTCCCGGGCACGGCGGGACTCGATGCGCTGCGGCCTTCGGTCAACTTGCCGGTGCTGAGTGGCGCGCGTGTCGCGGTGGATCCGAGCGCTCCCTTCGTGTCGTGCAATTCGGCCTTTGCGGGGTCGAACGCGGCGCTGGTGGTGGCGCACGGATCGCCCTTGGGTGCTGGAGAGAGCGCCTCTCCAGCGCCCGCTCACCCCAGGCTGCCACCGCTCTTCGTGCACGGCGTGTTCGTGGACGTGGCGGAGCGGCATCTCACCGAGCTGCGCGCACCCGCGCGCGCCGACACGCGCGGCCACGACCGGGCCACGCAGCCTTGCTGCACGGCGTCTGGGCGCGCTCGCCCACACCGGGCTCGTGCTGCGCGGCGCCGCCCGCGAGCGCACCGGGCTGTTCGTGGGCATGCTGCGGCCGTCGCCCGAGAGCAGCGCCGCGTTCCGTGACAGCATCGATGAGCGCGGTGCAGCGCGCCCCGACGTGAGCGCCTTCGCGCGCGTGGTGCTGAACGCCGCGCTCGGTGCGGTGGCGAAGACGCTGGACGTGCGCGGGCCCGAGAGCAGCCTGGTGTCGGGCGAGGGCAGCGGCCTCGCCGCGCTGTACGCCGCCGCGCGCGTGCTCGAGACGCAGAACGACGTGGATCAAATCGTAGTCGCCGCGGTGGACGTGCTCGATGCCGCGCCCTCTCCGCCGGGGCAGCGAGGACTCCCCATGCGCGACGCGGTGGTGGCGCTGGTGCTGAGCAAGCAGCCGCCTGCGCACGGAGAAGTGGCCGTGCGCCTCGCGGGGCTGGGCATCGCGGGCGGGGGGCAGGGCGGGCTGGCCAGCACGCGTGCAGGCTGGGACGCCGGCACGTGCGCGCCCGTTGGCCCCCGAGCTGCCCGCGAGCGGCGGTCTGGTTGCGTTCGCCGCCGCCGTGAAAGGCATGGTGGCGGGAGAAGCGCAGCGCGCGTGCGTGTCGTCTGCGGGAGGCACCGTCAGCGTCGCCGCCCTGCTCGAAAGGATGAAGACATGAGGCCCGAGACCGAGAGCTACCTCGCCACCCGCAACGCCCTCCTCGCGGAGGTGTGCGCCATGCTGGTGAGCGCCCTCAAGCTGGACGCTGACCCGCATGACATCGACCCCGACGCACCGCTCTTCGGGACGGGCTCGGGCTCGACTCGGTGGACGCGGTGGAGCTGGTGGTGCAGCTCGAGACCCGCTAAGGCCCCACGCCCGCGGGCACGCAACACGTGGCGGCGATCCTGCGCACACCCAACATCCTGGTGGACACCGTCTTGTCCGCGCGCATGGGGGCGGCGTCATGAGCGCGACCGCCGCAGGGAGCCGCGCGCTGCGCGAGCACGTGGGCATCTCACGCTCCACGCAGACACTGCCCGTGCGCGTCACGGGCGCGGACACCTTCACGCTGCTCGAGCAGCTGTGCTCGTCGGACCTCAGCGTGCGCGACGGCCGCACGTTGCACTCGCTCATCCTCACGCCCGACGGGACGCCGGCCGCAGACCTCTTCGTGTGCGCCGACGACGAGGACGCGCTCTTGTTGGTGGAGGGCATGACGTTCGCCCAGCTGAGCGCCGCAGCAGCCGAGACGCCCTGCGACGACGTGCGTCTCGACGACCTCTCCCTCACCCACGCCGTGCTGGCGGCAGACGGCCCCTATGCGTTCGAGCTGCTGGCCGACGTGGTGACGCCGGACGTGCTGGGGCTGCCCTACGGGAGCTTCTTCGCCATCCCGGGGGGGCACTGCTTCCGCGCCGGGAAGACGGGGGAGTACGGCTACCTGCTGCTGCTCGAGCACCGCGCCGCCGAGCGCACCTGGCAGGGCTTGCAAGCGGGGCTGCCGCGCTTCGAGGGGGCCGAACTCACGCTCGCCGACCTCGACCTCGCGGCGCTGGAGAACGGGTTCTTCTCGCTTCGGCATGCACCGGACGCGTCGCTCGGCCCCCTCGAGCTGCAGCTCTCGTGGCGCTTGTCCCGGCACAACGGCTTCCGGGGCGCGGCGGCGGCGCTGCACCCCGCGAGCCACCGCACCGTGCACTTCGTTGCGCCTCACGCCGTTCCTCGTGGCGCTGAGGTCACGCTGGATGGCGAGCCGGTGGGCACCGTGCACGCCAGCGCTCTCTCGCACGTGCTGGGCGCGCACGTGGGGCTTCTGCATGTCCAGAAGAACGTGGCGCACCCGGGCCTGTTCCTGCTCGCCACAGCCGATGCGTCGAGCGTCCCGCTGGCCACGTGCTCGGTGCCCTGGCTCAAGAACCGCAGCCTGTACGTGAACCCGCGCGAGTCTCGCTACGTGGGCCGCCACGAGCGGGTGTTCCCGCCGCTGGTGCCCGAGCCGCTGCAGCAGTTGGTGCATGCCCTCGCGGAACAGGGGCTCCCATGACGGCCACGCCGCGGCGCTTCGAGGGCCGCACCGCGCTCGTCACGGGGGCATCCCGCGGGCTCGGTCACGCCATCGCCGTGCGCCTCGCCCAGGAGGGCGCGCACGTGCACGTGGGCTATCGCCTGTCGCCCGAGCCGGCCGCTGCGGTGGTGGCGGCGTGCTCGCGGCGGGGGGCAGCGCCTGCGTGCGCCCGCTCGACGTGCGTGACGCGGACAGCGTGCGCGTGGCCGTCGAGGCCATCGGCGCGCTGGACATCCTGGTGAACAACGCGGGCATCACGCGCCCCCAGCCTTTCATGATGGGCACCCACGAAGACGACGCCGAGGTGGTGGACGTCAACCTGCTGGGCGCCATGCGCTGCACGCGCGCCGCCATTCGCGGGCTCACGCAGGCGGCTCGCTCGGGCCGCCCACCGAGCGGAGTCAGCGTGGTGAACGTGGCGTCGGTCGCCGGTGTTCGCAGCAGCCCCGGGCAGGCCAGTTACGCCGCGTCGAAGGCGGGCCTGATAGGGCTCACGTCCACCCTGTCGCGCGAGCTGGCCTCGCTCTCCATCCGAGTCAACGCGGTGGTCCCCGGCCTGTTCGACGCGGGCATGGCGCGCACCCTCGACCACCACAAGAAGCGCGCGCTCGTCGGCTCCATCGCGCTCGCCCGCATGGGAGAGGCCGCAGAGCTCGCGGCCGCGGTCGCGTTCTTGGCGTCGAGCGAGGCGTCCTACATCACGGGGCACGCCCTGGTGGTGGACGGAGGCATGACGGTGTGATCGCGTTCCTCGCACCGGGCCAGGGCGCCGAGTGCCGCGGCATGGGGCTCTCAGTGGCGGGAGTTTCCCGCGCGGCGACGGCGGTGCTGGACGAGGCGTCGAGCGTGCTCGGGCAGGACGTGGCCGCGCTGCTCACACGCGGCGGCCGCGAGCTGCTGCGCCCCGACGTGGCCCAGGTGGCAGTGGCGGCGGTGGCCCTTGGCGCCGCGGCGGCCTTGCGTGAACACGGGGTCACCCCGGGAGTGTGCGCGGGGCACTCGGCGGGAGAGCTGGCCGCCGCCTCCACCGCAGGGCACTTCGGTGTGCGCCACGCGCTCACGGCCTACGCGGTGCGCGCGCGCGCCATGGCCGCAGCCGCCAAGGCACGCCGCTCTGGGATGGCCACGCTGGACGGCAGCCCGGAAGACCTCGGCCGCGCGCTCGCGCTGGGTGGGGAGCACGGCACGCTGGTGGACGCGGGGAGCCTGGCCCCCGGCCGCTGGTTGCTGTCGGGTGATGAAGCCGCCCTGCGGTTCGCCAGCGCCCACGCGCCGCTGGTGCCGCTCGAGGTGTCCGGGGCCTGGCACAGCCCGCTCATGGAGCCCGGCATCGCGCCGTTCCGCGCCGCCCTGCAGGCCGCGCCCTCGGAGCCCACGCCGCTGCCCCACGCGCTCTTCCTGTCGAACGACGACGCCCAGCTCACCCCGCCCGCCGTCGTCGTCTCCCGTTTGTGTGCACAGCTCACGCGGCCCATGCGCTTCGCGGGCACCCTGCAGACGCTCGCCAGCCTGGCTCCCACCCACGTGGTGCTGCTGGGACCGGGTCGCACCCTGCGTGCGCTGCTGCGGCTGAACTTCGGCAGCGCGCTCCCATTCACCCTCCACGGCACCGAGTCTGCGGACGAGCTCGCGGACACCCTCCGGCATCTCACATGACCACACGCACCAAGCGACGGGGGCTGGGCCCCGACATCCTGCGCCTCTTGCTCCCGCACGGGCGCCCCTTCTTGTTCGTGGACCGCGTGCTCGGCTACCAGCTTGGCGACGCGCCGGAGCTGCACGCCTGCCGGCACATCTCGCAGAACGAGGCCCGTCTTCGAGGGCCACTTCCCCGGGTGGTCGCTGTGGCCCGTGTGTCTACACCATCGAGGGCATGGGGCAGGCCGCGCAGCTGCTCTCCATCTTGCTGGCCATCGAGCGGGCCGGCGAGCGCGCGGGCGACCCGGAGCTGGGCCTGCGCGCGCTCGAGGCCATGGACGCCGAGCGCAGCGGGCGGCCCACCACGGCCCCCGAGCCTGCGGGCATGACGCTGCTGCGCGAGCTGCGCGACCTGCGCTCCCTGGGCGTGGCCACGCGCGTGGACGTGCGGCTCACCGAGCCCGTGCTGGCGGGCTCCATGCTGGAGTATCGGGTGGCCATCGTGCGTGAGCAGGACGGCCTGGTGACGTACAGCGTGCGCGCCGAGGTGCGCGGCGGCGTGGTGGCGCGTGGCGAGCTGGGGGCCTCCGGAAACCTGGCGCTGCCGAGGACCGAGTGACGCCTGCGCGCGCCTGCGCCCACACGTCGGCGCGCGTGGAGAAGGCGTGCGCGCTGGTGGCGCTCGCGCTCACCGTCACGGCGCTCTCGGGCTGCAGGCCCATCGTGGCGTGGTTCGGGCGTGACCCCGGGCGCGTCACGCTGGTGGAGGTGCTGGACCGCCGCGGCCGCCAGCGCGTGGTGGTCGATGGCGTGGAGGGCCCCTGGTACGACGCCGTGGGCGTGGCCTCGCTCGTGTTCACGGCGGACGGCCACGTGGCCTACCCGGCGCGCGTGGGCAGCCACTGGCACATGGTCCACGACGGGCGCGTGGGCCCCGCCCACGACGGGGTGGGCGAAGCGGTGTTGAGCCCCGACGGGACGCACCTGATCTACGCGGCCGCCCGCGGCGAGCGCTGGACCGTGGTGGTGGACGGGCACGAGCAGGGCGAGTGGAGCGCGCTGCAGAGCGGCAGCCTGCGCCTCACGCCAGGCCCTTCTGCGGGCCCAGCTCGGCGCGCGTTGCGTTGGTCGTTCATCGGCTACCGCGGCGAGGACGCCTTCGTGGTGGTGGATGGCAACGTGGCCGGGCCCTTCGACGCCGCGAGCCCTGCGCTGCTGGATCCGCGGCGCAGCGCCTTTGCCACCGTGCGCCACGAGCGCGCGCGCGTGTTCATCGACGGCGCCGCGGGGGTGCCGTTCGCCCAGGTGCGCGACCTCCAGCTGGTGGAGGGCGCGTGATTCCTGGGTCACTCTTCTGCAGGCAGTGTCGTGATGGTCGAGGGCGTGGCCGGCGGCGAGCACCCCGCGCTGCGCCACCTGCGGCTCCACCGAGCGGGCGCTGGTTCGCCATCCGCTCGGGAGGCCACCGGGAGACGCGGCGGGGCGATCGTGCTGGAGAACAACGCCTCCCGTCGTGGGCGCAGTGCAGCAGGCGGCCTTCCTGAGCGACGCGCGGGTGGTCTGGATCGGCGTCACGGCCACGCACGCTCAGGTCCACGTGGAAGGCGAGGCCCAGGCGCTGCACGCCTCCATCTCGGCGCTGGTCACGCACGGCGCGCACTACGCCTACGTGGGCGAGCGCGAGGGCCAGCACCACGTCACGGTCGACGGAGTCCCCACCGCGCGGGAAGACGAGCCCATCGACTCGCTGGTGCTGAGCGCCACCGGCGACGTGGCCTACCACACGTGGCGCGTGCTCGACCCACGGGCGCCCCCCGCCGACGTGATCGTCGCGCCCAGCGGTCCGTGGCCCGCGCCCGGCTTCGTCGAAGGCTCGCTGGTGTGCCTGAGTGACTCGCCGCACTGCGCGCACCTCGCCGTGGTGGACGAGGAGCTCCAGATCGTCATCGACGGCACGCGTCACGTTCCGTTCGACCTCGAGGAGGCGGTGGCCAGCGCGGCGCGCAGCGTGAACCGTCCCGTGCTCGGCGACGACGCCTGGCTGCGAGAGTGGTTGCTGGGTGAGCTGCGCTGGTTCCTGGGCACCGCCGGCGGCTGACGCGGCAGCCCCAGCCAGCTCGCACCCCACGCGAGCTGCCGGTGGTCATCTTCACGCGTGGCGCGGGCTGAGCAGCCGCCTTCCCAGCGGCTCGGACCTCACCCGCCCCACGTGCCGTCCCGCCGCGCGGTGGCCCCACCCAGGGCCGCGATGCGCGCCTCGAGCGGGGGGTGCGTGGCGAACAGCGCGCCCACGTTCCCGGCGATGCCCATGGCCTGCATGCTGGCCGGCAGCTCGGGCGGGGCGCTGGTCTTGAGGCGCCGCAGCGCGCTGATCATGTGCGGAGCGCCCTCCAGCTTGGCGGCGCCCGCGTCGGCCTTGAACTCACGGTAGCGGCTGAACCAGCGCACGATGATGGTGGCCAGGATGCCCAGCGCGAACTGCATGACCATCACGATCATGAAGTAGGCCGGCCCGCGCCCGTGGCGCCGCTCCCCGCGCGACATGGCGGTGTCGATGACGTCGCCCAGCACGCGCGGAAGAAAGTAGACGAAGGTGTTGGTGACGCCCTGCACCAGCGTGAGCGTGGTCATGTCGCCGTTGGCGGCGTGCGAGATCTCGTGCGCAAGCACCGCCTCCACCTCTTCGCGCGTCATGCTGTTCAAGAGCCCGGTGCTCACGGCCACCAGCGAGCTGTTCTTGCTCATGCCGGTGGCGAACGCGTTCATGTCCGGCGACGGGTAGATGGCCACCTCGGGCATGCCGATGCCGGCCGCCTGCGCCTGGCGCTGCACGGTGGCCAGCAGCCAGCGCTCCACCTCACTGCGCGGCTGCGTGATGACCTGCGCGCCCACGGAGCGCTTGGCGATGCTCTTGGACATGGCCAGCGAGAGGAACGCGCCGCCGAAGCCCATGACCATGGAGAGCACGAGCATGCCCGCGTAGCTGCCGAGGCCGAAGTCGGGCGGGATGACCCCCAGCACGCGCAGCACCGCCAGCAGCGCGCTCAGCATCATGAGCACGGCGAAGTTGGTGAGGACCAGCAGGGTGACTTGCTTCATGGTGAGGCAATGTGTGTCGCCACTACCGCTCGCGCTAGGTCTGTGGCGGGGCCCACGGGGCGCAGGGCCAGCGCCAGCCCTCCCACGCCCGAGCGGGCCACCAACGCCGTGAGCAGCTCCCGCGCTCGCACTTCGTCTCCCTCGGCTGCCAGCGCGTGGGCCTCGATGGTGTCGCGCTGCGTGGCCAGCGCGGGGTCCGCCTGGGCCAGGTCGCTGCGCGCCGCCACCAGCTGCCTGGCGCTGCTCACCCCGCCACAGACCACCTGGCCCAGCGCGCGCGTCAGGTCTATCCACGCGTCCACCGCCGGCGTGGTGGGATACGGAGCCGCGTCCAGCGCCTCCGTGGCGTCCTCGAGCGCGCCCTCGTGCAGGAAGGTCATGGCGCGTAGCTGCGCCCGCAGCGCCGCCTCGGGGGGCAAGAGCACGTCCGCCGGGATGCGCTCCAGCTGACGGCGCGCCTGCGCTCCGAGCGCGTGCCGGGTCAGCGGGCCTGCCGCGAACAGGGTCAGCAGCGCGTGCTGGCGTGCATCACCCGCCGCCAGCCGCTCGAGCCGCGCGTCGATGCGGGCGGCCGCCACGTCGCGCCGGTCGGGCAGCCCCAGCTGGGTGGTCAGCACGTGCAGGCCCCGCAGCGCTCGGTCGCGCCGGGCGCTGGCCAGCGCCACCAGCGCCCCGAAGCACAGCGCCACGCCGCCTGCCGCGAGCGCCGTGGCGCGCACGTCCACGCTGGCCTGCGAGAGCGCGAGCCACGCGAGCCCGCCCGCCAACAGCGTCACCACGCCGGCGCTCAGGAAGGTGCGCGCCATGCGTGCCAGCGGCACGTAGCTCACCGGCACCCCCCACGCGCGTGCCTCGAACCACGGTGCGAGCGCGGCCACCAAGAGCGCGGCGCTGAAGACGGCGTTCATCGCCCTCAGCTTACGCTGGGCGTGGACGAGCGTCGCGGCCCGCGTTCGACTTCGCCGCTCTCGCGCGGCAGCTCGGCCGCCTGTCGCTCGAAGTGCGCGCGGTACGCCGCGAGCGCGCGGCGACGCTCGCGCCAGCCTCCGTTCGGCACGAAGCCGAAGGTCTCACCGGTGAGCTGCTTGAGCTCCTCGGCCGCCAGCGTGCGCTCTTTCACGCGCAGGCTGCGTGCCGCCTCGAGCAGCCACTCCGCGCGAGTGCGCTTCTCGCGGCGCTTGTACCAAGACCGCCAGCGGGCCGGCTTCTGACCCAGGTCGCGCGCGGTGATGGCCTGGAGCACGCGCTCGGTGGACTGCACCACGCTCGGGTCCGCGTGCTGCAGCAGCGTGGCGATGTGCGGCACGCAGCCCGGGTCGCGCAGCACGCCGAACGTGCGCAGCAGCGCCACGATGGGTGGGTCTGCCTCGTTCAGGGAGCCATAGAGCGCCGCCATGGCGCGCTTGCGCGAGAGCAGCCCGCGGTGCGCCCTCATGGCCAGGATGGCGATGTTGGAGACGCCGGGGTCCGCGTCGCCCACGAGCGGCGCCGCGTGCTCGGGCAGGTTCTCGGGGTCCAGCTCGGCGAACACCAGCAGCGCGAAGTAGCGGATGTCCGCGTCCGGATCGCGCAGCAGCCGCTCCACGTGCGGGACGGCCAGCGCGCCGAAGTCCACCAGCGCCGAGGCCACCCCCGACACCCCGCGCCCCTTGGGCAGGCGCGTGGCGGTCTGTTGCCGGTTGAACCACACGGAGCCCGGGAACGCGCGCACCAGCTCCACCAGGGCCGGCTCGCCGAAGCGCAGCAAGCCCTGCACGGCAGGCCCCTCGGCGCCGGGCGTGGCGACGGACAGCTCCACCACGAGACGCGTGATGCGGTCGATCTCGGTGGAGATGCGGCCCTTGGGCGCGGGCGGCCGCTCGGTGGCGCTGCCCACGGCGCTCAGCCCGGTGACGCCCACGAAGTCCTCGGTGACCGCGTTGCGACCGGACAGGCTGTCGCGGTTGCGAGGCGAGCTGCGATCCGCCGTGATGTCGACGCCCAGCTCACGCGCCGGCACGGCACGGGTCTCGACGCGCCCGATCACGGGGCGCGAGGGTCGTCGCTTCTCATCCATCAGAGTTCCCACAACATACCTCTGCCACCGGAAAATTATAAGGGGTTTGCGCACGAGCGGCCACTGCGCCATCACACCGGCGTGAGCGCATCGAAGGAGCTCGAGCTGGATGTGACCCTGCGTGCGGAAGACGTGCGCGCCGGGTTGCTGCGCACGGTGCTCCGCCAGACGCGTCTCGCGCGCCTCTGGCCCATCTGGCTGGGCCTCACCGCGGGCATGGCGGTGTACGCGCTGCAGACGGCCATCGCCTTCCACAACGTGCCCGTCCCGCTGCTCGTCTTCGCGCTGTCGCTGGCGGGCGTGGGGTTGGGCGGCCTGTGGCTGGTGGGCCGGCTGGGCGACCGCATGTTCGAGAGCCTGCCCAGCCCCGGCGCCAACTGGCGCTTCTCCACACGCGGCATCGCCCTGCGCAGCGGTGGCGTGAGCCAGCTGCTGGCCTGGCCCGAGCTGCGCTACGAGCTGCGCGAGGAGCGGCTGCTGCTGCACCCCACGCCCAGCACCTTTCACGTGCTGCCCTTTGCGGGCCTCAGCGTGGCGCAGCGCACCGACGTGCAGGCCTGGCTCGAGGCCAACGCCAAGCCCGTGCCGCAGCCGCGCCGCCCCTGGCTGCCGCCGCTCATCGCGCTGACGCTGGGCATCCTGACGGCCCTCTTCCTGCGCACGCGTTGAATCTCCGAACGGCGCTGCTAGAAACCGGCCCATGTTAGAGCTGCAGAAGGTGTTGGTCACCGTGATCGGGCCGGACACACCCGGCATCACCGCCGCCATGAGCGGGGTGCTGGCCGAGAACCACGCGCGCCTCCTCGACATCGAGCAGGTGGTCGTGCAGGGGCAGCTCACGCTCTGCATGCTCATCGGCGTCTCCCCCGCCACCGCCGTGGGTGAGCCCGTGATCAAGGACCTGCTGTTCCGGGCCAAGTCCATGGGCCTCGACCTGCAGTTCAAGATCATCGACCAGCGCGTGGGGGCGTTGCCCGCGGCCACCACCGAGGGGCACCTGCGCTACGCCGTGACCGCCATCGGTGACAGCCTGGACGCCGAGGGGGTGCACATCCTCACGCGCGAGCTGGCCGCGCTGGGCGCCAACATCGAGTCCATCCGCAAGCTCAGCGGGCCGCACCTCATCTCGCTCGAGGTCATCGTCTCGCTGCCCGGTGGGGATTGCCGCGCGGCGGAGCTGCGGCGCGCGCTCATGCAGGGGCTCGAGCCCACCAACATCGACGTGGGCGTGCAGCGCGAGCGCCTGACGCGGCGGGCCAAGCGCCTGATCGTCATGGACATGGACTCCACGCTCATCCAGATCGAGGTCATCGACGAGCTGGCGCGCATGCACGGGGTGGTGGACCGCGTGGGCGACATCACGCGCCGCGCCATGGCCGGTGAGCTGGACTTCGCCGCCAGCCTCACCGAGCGCGTGGGCCTGCTGAAGGGCCTGCCGTATGCGCGCGCCCTCGAGCTGGCCACCCGGCTCCCGCTCACGCAGGGCGCCCCCGAGCTGCTCAAGGTGCTGCAGCGCCTGGGCTACAAGACCGCCGTCATCTCGGGCGGCTTCAGCTTCGCGGCCAACGTGCTCAAGGAGCAGCTGGGCCTCGACTACGCGTTCTCGAACGAGCTCGAGGTGGTGGACGGGCTGCTCACCGGCCGCGTGGTGGGCGCCATCGTCACCCCCGAGCGCAAGGCCGAGCTGCTGCGCGAGATCGCCGAGCGCGAGGGCATCGCCCTCGACCAGACCATCGCCATCGGCGACGGCGCCAACGACCTGGGCATGCTCACGGCGGCGGGCCTGGGCATTGCCTTCCACGCGAAGCCCAAGCTGAAGGCCGCGGCCGACACGGCGGTGAGCGCCGGCGGGCTGGACCGCATGCTGTACCTGCTGGGCCTGCCGTGGCGGGATGTGGAAGAGCTGCTGGCCGAGACGCCGCAGGGGTGAGCCGTCCGGGTGGCTCGGATGCCACCTTCGGCCAAAGGCTGGCCCCATCTGGGTCTTCTGCGGAGCGTAGCAGGTGGCTGCACGTCGGGGTGGTTTGGTTTGGGGTTGAATGTCGGTACACTGCGGCGCGACATAGCGTGGGTTCCGTACGGAGGCAGAGATGAGAGCCAGCGATTTCGGGTTGTTTTGTGTGACTTTGGGCGTGTTCACCCTTGGAGGGGCGTCCGCGACCCAGGCTCAGGCATGTCCCGAACCCGACCCAACGTGGACGCTGGCAGACTATCAGACGATCGGCTGCGCTGGCTTCATGGCCATTTTTAGTGGAACCAACTTGCCGAATAATTTCCCCGGTACCGGTGCAGACGAGTGCTTCATCGGGCTCGGCGGCAACGACATCATCACTGGCGGTGGTGGGGATGACTGCATCTACGGGGGGCCGGCAACGATACCATCAACGGCGGGCGGCGCAACGACACCGTCTGGGGTGGGCGGGGATGACAACATCTTCGGCCAACGCAACAGCGACGACCGGCAGGGGGCGACGGCGACGACACTATCTTCGGTGGTGATGGGGGACCACCATCCACGGAAACGACGGAAACGACATCATCAATGGTGAGGGCGGTGCGGACTCCCTCTTTGGTGATGGCGGGAACGACAACCTCTACGGTGGCGCCGGCAACGACAGGCTCCGCGGTGGCGACGGCAACGACACGCTCCACGGAGAGGCGGACAATGACGACCTGTTCGGCGAAGCGGGCGCGACAACTTGTTCGGTGGTGCCGGACAGGATGATCTGGATGGTGGCGCAGAAGACGACTACTGCAACAGCGGCGCATCGTGGTCTCCATGGGGTTGCCAGCCATCACCCGGGCGGTGGCCTTCCCCACCTGCGGCAGCCGAAGGGGTGGTTCGTTCAGCGCCTGCGAGAACCTGGCGACATATGCCCTTCTCGGCGTCGTGGACGGCGTGACCACGGCAGGTGGCCGCCCTGCGTTGCGCTTCACCACGCTTGGCGAGGTTGGCACTCAGGGCTTCGAGATCCTGCGCGTCGAGGGCAGCCGCCTCGTGGCCGTGGGGCCCGCGCTGGTGCCGGCGCTGCCGGATGCCCCTCAGGGCGGCACGTACTTCGTCGCCGACCCGGGCCTGCGACCTGGCGCGACCTACCGCATCATGGAGGTCGAGGTGAACGGGCAGCGGCACGACCTGGGCGAGCACCGCGTGGCCCGCCGGCGCGGCGAGCGTGACGCTGACGGGTGGGTCGCCGCGGTGCCGCACGCGCGTGACCTCACCGCGTGGCGCTGCCCAAGGCTGGCGACGAGCCCGACGGTCCGCCCGTGGCGCTCTACCTGGGCGTGGCCGAGAGCGGCATCTACCGCGTGACCATGACGCAGGTGGCGGCGGCGCTCGAGCTAAGCCTCTCCGCCGCGCAGGCGCACCTGGCGTCGCACGGCTTGGCGCTCACTGTGGCGGGCCAGCCCGTGGCGTGGTGGGGCGACGTGTCGCGACTCGCTCTACTTCTACGGCGAGTCGCGCGACAGCATGTACCTGGCGGACAACCTGTACCGGTTGACATTGAGCCAGGGCGTGCGCGCGACCACCCGCAGCGGGGCTGCGGCCTCGGGCGGCGAGGGCGCCACGTCGGAGCAGCGTGTGCGCGCCGAGGTGGACGTGTCGCCGCCGTGACCGTCATGAACCCCAGCGCCGCCAACGACTTCTGGTTCTGGCAGTACTTGGGGCCCGGCCACAACGCGGACTTCCCCATCACGCTCGCCCTCGCCCAGCGGCACCAGGACGGTTCAGCTGGCCATCGAAGCTGCACGGCGCCACCACGCGCGCGCCACGGGCGAGCACAGCGCCATGGTGCGGGTCAACGGCGTTGTGGTCGGCACGTTCGCCTTTCGAGGGCATCGTTCCGCGCGTCATCACCTTGGACGTCCCGGCGTCCCTGCTGGGACCATGGGCCAACACGGTCCGCCTCGCGGGCGGCGGCGCAGCGCACAGCATCGTGTGGGTGGACGCCGTGAGCGTCCTCTACACGCGGACTCTGGACCAGGTGGGTGGCAGCTTGGGGTTCACAGCGAGCGCCGCCGGGTCCATCTTGCTGCAAGACCTGGCAGACACCGCCGTGACCGTGTTGGACGTCACCAACCCACGCAGCCCGGTGCTCCTCGAGGGCCTCCAGGTGGCTGACGAGGGAGGCGACCTCTCGCTCCGGCTCAACGGTGAGGCGGGCCACCGCTACCTGGCGGCCGCCAACGGGGTGCGCGTGCCAAGCCTCAGCGTGGACTACCCGTCCGACCTGCGGAGCGCCGCGGGCGCGGAGTACCTGATGATCGCCCGCGTGCCCTCTTCTCGGGGGCCAAGGCGCTGGTGGACTACCGCGCGGCCCAGGGCCTCACCACGCCGCTGGTGGACGTCACCGACGTGTTCGACGAGTTCGCGTACGGCACGCCCGACCCGCACGCGATCCGCGCGTTCCTGCAGCACGCCAGCGAGCACTGGGCCACGCCCCCGCGCTACGTGGTGCTGGCTGGCGCCGGCTCCTACGACTACCTCAACATCCGCGGCCTCAACGGCAACTTGATGCCGCCGCTCATGGTCAACACCGCGAGCGGCCTCTTCGCCAGCGACACCACCATCGCCGATGTCGACGACGACGGGCAGCCGGACCTGCTCCTGGGGCGTCTGCCCGTGACCGACAACGTTGCGCTCGAAGCGTTCGTGGCGCGGCTCACGGAGTATGAGACGAGCCTCGACGTGCAAACCGACCGCACGCTCTTCCTGTCCGACGCGTCGCACCCTTCCTTCGACACCGGAACCGATGCACTCTCCGCGCTGGTCAACGCGCTCTCGGACGCGGGCCTGGTCGAGCAACTGTACCGCTCGGACCTCACCCTCGAGCTGGCCCGCACACGCCTCTTCGAGGCGCTCGGCGAGGGCGTCTTCTGGGTGAACTACACCGGACACGGTGCGCTCAACTCGCTGACCAGCGACGGCCTGCTGACGGCCACCGACGTGCCCACGCTGACCGCGGGCGAGCCGGCCATCTTCACCACGATGACCTGCACCACCTCGCGCTTCGAGGTGCCCGGCTTCGAGAGCTTCGGCGAGACGCTCAGCAACTCCAACCTGGCGATTGGCGTCTGGGGCGCCACGGGCCTCAGCGCGGATGACCTGGCTCAGCCCATGCTGCAGGGCTTCGCGCGGGGCCTCTACGGCGACGCGCGCACGCTGGGCGAGGCCATCGACGGCGCGTACGACACGCTGGCCACGGAGAACCCGGCCGGCGCGCGCGACATGCTGGCCATCTACCACCTGCTGGGTGACCCGGCGACGCGGCTCAAGGACCGCGGCCCCGAGGACATCATCATCCCCGAAGCCGACATGGGCGTGCCCCCGATGGGCGACGCGGGCACCATGATGGAGCGACACGGGCGTGGACCTGGCCGGGACGCCGGCGAGGCGCCCCGGCGGCGGCAACAGCGGCTGCAGCGCGGGCTCCCAGAGCAGCCACGGCGCCGCCCTGTTCGGGCTGGTGCTGGCTCTGGTGGGGCTCCGGGTTCGCCGCCGGCAGCGCTGAGCGCTCGACGGCATCCCACCATCGCAGTCGAGGCCCCGTGAGGGGCCTCTTCTCGTGGTGCCATTGACCTGGGTTCTTGCCCGAACGCCGCGAGCGGCGTACGAAGGAAGGGCCATGCTTCGCTTCCGAGCCGACGTTCGGCCGCTCCTGTTCAACGCGGTCTACTTTGGGTTGCTCACGTGGGCGTTCGTCTCCGTGCCCCTCGGCAACCTGTGGGTGTCGCTGCCGCTCTTCGCGGCGCTCTGCCTGACGTCCTTCATGGGCGCCGTGCAGACCCACAACGCGGTGCACTGCCCCATCTGGAAGCAGCGCTGGCTGAACAAGATCTACCAGGTGGTGCTCACCTGCACCTACGGTCACCCCGTCAGCAGCCTGGTGCCGGGCCACACGCTGAGCCACCACAAGCACACGCAGTCGCGCAAAGACGTCATGCGCACCACCAAGGCGCAGTTCCGCTGGCACCTGCTCAACGGCCTGTTCTTCCTGTTCATCGTGGCGCCCTACACCATGAAGGCCGACGCCGCGTACACGAAGATGATGCGCACGCGGCACCCGCGCTGGTTCCGCCAGATGGTGTTGGAGCTGAGCGTGCTGTGGGCCGCGCAGATCGCGCTCTTCGTGGTGGACTGGCAGAAGGCGCTGGTCTTCTGGTTCATCCCGCACATCTACGCGCAGTGGGGCCTGGTGGGCATGAACATGCTGCAGCACGACGGCACCGACCCGGACCACCCCTACAACCACTCGCGCAACTTCGTGGGCAAGGCCGTGAACTGGTGGGCCTACAACAACGGCTTCCACGGCCTGCACCACATGCAGCCGGGGCTGCACTGGTCGGTGCTCCCCGAGAAGCACGCCGAGCTGGTGGCGCCGTACATCCACCCCAACCTCGACCAGAAGTCGCTGCTGGTCTACCTCTTCAAGACGTTCGGGCTCAACCAGCGCCTCGACTACCTGGGCAACCCCATCCCGCTGCCGGAGTCCGGCCCGGACGAAGAGTGGATCCCGGATCCGCGCACCACGGCGCAGGACCTCGGCGCCGAGGGCATCGAGCCCGCGCTCGCGGGCACCTGAGCCCGAGGCTCGCGCAGTCGTTGCGCGCCGCCGCGCGGGTCGCGCAACGGGCCGATCGCAGCGCGACCGGAACGTCCGTGTTCGCGCTTGCTATCGGTTGGTCCATGGGTTGCAATCGAAGGCACCATGACCGACACCACCGAGACCGAGACCCCCATCCGCCGCATCGTCGTCGGCACCGACTTCTCCGAGCCGTCCTACCCCGCGCTCAAGGCAGCCGCGTCCACCGCGCGGCGTGAAGGGCGCCACGGTCTTCCTGGCGCACGTCATCGACCCGCTCCCGCACATCGGGCCCGGCCTCGACGCGGTCATGGGCACGGACGCGCTGCGCGAGGGCATGGAGGAGTACGCCAAGCAGCACCTCAAGGAGCTGCGCGAGTCGCACTTCGCGGGCCTGTCGGTGGAGACCCACATCCTCTACAGCCCCAACGCGGGCATGGCCATGACCGACTTCGCCGAGCGCGTGAACGCCGACCTGATCGTGGTGGGCACGCATGGCCGCAGCGGCATCCAGCGCATCATGCTGGGCAGCGTGGCCGAGAAGGTGACGCGCCTGGCGCCGTGCTCGGTGTTGGTGGTGCGCGCCTGACGGTTGCCCGCTGCGACGCTGGGCCTCGTCAGTGCCGCCAGGGCTCCACGCGCATCACCGCGAACTCGGCCTGCGGCGTGAGCACCTGCTGCCCCACCCGCAGGCGGAAGCGCGCCGCGAAGTGGTTGTTCCAGGACTGGTAGGCGTCCTGCGCCGTGAACCCCACCTCGAGCTCGCTCTCGCCGGGCGGCAGGCTGGTCACCTGGCTGCTGACGCTCGGCAGCGGAGCCTCGAGGGCGTTGTTGATGAAGACGCCGTCCAGCACTTCGAGGGGCAGCGCCGCCCCACTGTCGTTCCACACATGGAAGCGGGCCCAGGCGATGCGCGCGGGCTCGCCGCCGTGCGTGTGCCGCCGGTGTTCGGTCTCCCCAGGATGGCCACCTGCCGGCCCACCGCCCAGCGATTGCCGGACACCACCACCTGGTGCGCCGTGTCGTTCTGCGTGTCCACGTTGACGTGCAGTTCCCCCGGCGCACCGGTCGCCGCCCGCGGCACCACCGTCACGCGGAAGCCCCACTCCTCCGGCATGAGCTGGGTGGTGCAGGCCGCGCGGGTCGGCGCCGGGATCGTGCCGCATGCCACCACCCGACGACAGCCAGCCACCGCCGCGCGCGCCGCCGGGTCGGCCTCGCTCAGGGCGACGAACGCACGCCGCAGCGCCGCGGTGACACGTGCCGGATCGGCGCACAGGTCGGGCACCGTCTGGGCATGAACAGGCAGCGCGCCCAGGGCGCAGAGCAGCAGCAACGAGCAGAGTGGGCGCATGGGGGAGCTATACGCACCAGCGCGCCATTCGCGCTAGCGCGGCGTCAGCGGAGCGCGGCCGCCACCCGCTCGCGCAGGGTCTCCGGGCTCCAGTAGGGGAGGGCGCCCGTGCCCAGCTGTGCCTCGAGCTCGTGGACGCCACGCGTGATCAGCGCGTTGATGGGCGCCTGCCTGCCGTGCGCGCGTGCGAGCGCCGTGATGGCGCCGTTGAGCTCGTCGATCTCCGTGAGCCGGCCGCGCTCGAGGTCCTGGAGCGTGCTGGTCTTGGCGGCCGGGTCCACGGCCAGCATGGCGCGCGAGACGCGGAAGAAGGCAGCGTCCGGCAGGCCCAGCGCGAGCGCCACGAGGCGCGGAGAGAGCACCCCCAGCTGGCCCACCGGGCGGCCTGCCGCGCGCGCCACCTCGAGCCCCTCGCGAATGGCCGCCGCAAAGACGGTGCGCGTGGTGCGATTGGCGAGCATGGCCGCGAGCGGCAGCCCCGTCAGCGCGCACAGCCCGTTGTTGAGGTTGAGCAGCAGCTTCCCCAGCTGCACGGCCGGCATGTCCGCGCGCACGCGGGCGTCGAAGCCCCGCGCACGCACGCTCTCGCGCAGCTGCTGGACGCGGCGCTGGCTGTCGGGGCGCTCCCCCGGCCCGAACACCAAGGGGCCAGCGGTGGCCTGGCGGAAGCCCGCCTCGGTGGGGATCACGTTGAACGTCATCATGCCGGGCCACGTCGGGGCCAGCGCGGCGCGGCGCCACGTTGTCAGGCCGTTCTGGAGCGACGGTGCGGGGCAGCGCGCACGGCCGGGGCGCGGTGTGCGCGACTTCACCGCCACGAGGCACACTCCACCGGGAGCCGGCCGCGGACCGGGGCGGCCTGCGATCCGGCAGCGCCCCCAGCCCCACCTCGGCCCGCGCGGCCGCCCCATGAAGCCCGCCCCGGCGCCGACGATCACGCATGCATGCCGGCAGCCTGCCGCCGGCGCGGGGGGGGGGCCCCCGCCCCCCCCCGCCGCCGGCGCCGGAGGCACAACCCCGCCCCCGCCGCCGTGGCGCACGTCCACGCCGTCCACCAGGAAGATGACCATCTCCGCGATGTTGGTGGCGTGGTCGCCGATGCGCTCCAGGTACTTGGCGCAGTTGCTCACGCGCATGCCGTCGTCGATGGCGGTCGGGTCGGCGCGCATGAAGGCGATGCTGCCGCGCAGGATCTCCCCGTAGATGGCGTCCACCTCGTCGTCTTCGGCCAGCACCAAGCGCGCCTTGGCCGAGTCCTCCTCCACGAAGGAGTCGAGCGCGTGGCGCAGCATGGTCTTCGACAGCATGGCCATCTCGGAGAGCCGCTTGGTGGGCTCCGGCAGCGACCCGCGCGCCGCCAGCTCGCTCGCGCGCTCGGCCAGGTTCACGGCCTCGTCGCCGATGCGCTCGAGGTCGGTCACCACCTTCACGGCCGTGATCGCAAAGCGCAGGTCGCGCCCCACGGGCTGACGCAGCGCGAGCATGCGCATGGTCATCTCGTCCACGGCCATCTCGTCTTCGTTCATCTGCCGGTCGGCGCGCATGACGTCCTCGGCCAGCTGCACGTTCTGCTCTTCGAGCGCGCTGACGGCCCAGATGATCATCTGCTCACAGCGGCCGCCCATGGCCAACAGGCGACCCTTGAGCTGCCGCAGCTCGGCCTCGAACTCGTGACTGGTGTGGGAGAGCAATGCCATCAGCCGAATCTACCGGTGATGTACTCTTCCGTCTTCTTTTGTGACGGCCGAGTGAACATTGTTTCGGTGTCGCCGTATTCGATGAGCTCGCCCATGTAGAAAAACGCCGTGAAGTCGCTGACGCGCGCGGCCTGCTGCATGGAGTGAGTGACGATCACGATGGTGTACTTCTGCTTGAGCTCGCGCAGCAGCTCTTCGATGCGCGCCGTGGCGATGGGGTCGAGCGCGCTGGTGGGCTCGTCCATGAGGATGACGTCCGGGCGCACCGCCAGGGTGCGCGCGATGCAGAGCCGCTGCTGCTGACCGCCGCTGAGCCCCAGCGCCGACTCGGGCAGGCGGTCCTTGAGCTCGTCCCAGAGCGCCGCGCCCTTGAGCGACTCTTCCACGCGCTGGGCGATCTGGTCCTTGTCCTTCATCCCCGCGATGCGCAGGCCGAAGGCCACGTTCTCGAAGATGGACTTGGGGAACGGGTTCGACTTCTGGAACACCATGCCCACGCGGCGGCGCACCTCGACCGGGTCCACCTGCTTGCCGTACACGTTGTACCCGTCGAGCTGGATGTCGCCCTTCACGCGGCACGACTCGATGGTGTCGTTCATGCGGTTGAGCGCCCGCAGGAACGTGCTCTTGCCGCAGCCCGAGGGCCCGATGAACGCAGTGACCGTCTTGTCGTAGATGTCGAGGTCGACGTTCTTGATGGCCTGGGTCTCACCATAGAAGATGTTGACGCCACGCGTCTGCATCTTCACGGTGCGCGGCAGCGCGATGGACGCCGATTTCGAGGAGTGGGGCAGTGGGCTCACGCGCGTGTCGCTCGGGTTCGGCTACGGATCACGATAGCCAGGAAGTTGAGGGTGAACGTCAGCGTCAGCAAGACGAGCACGGTCCCGAAGAGGGTGGGCTTGGCGGCGTCGACGTTGGGAGACTGGGTGGCCAGCGCGTACACGTGGTAGCCCAAGTGCATGAACATGTCCCGCAGGTCGGTGGGCAGGTAGGGCAGGAAGTTGGCGGCGCCCACGAAGATGATGGGGGCCACCTCGCCCGCGCCGCGGCTCACGGCCAGGATGACGCCGGTGAGGATGCCGCCCACGGCGTTGGGCAGGACCACCTTGTAGACCGTCTGGAACTTGGTGGCGCCGAGCGCGAGCGACGCCTCACGCAGCTCGCGCGGGACCTGCCGCAGCGCCTCTTCGGTGGTGACGATGACCACCGGCAGCGTGAGCACCGCCAGGGTGAGCGAGGCCCACAGGATGGAGGGCTTGCCCCACACCGGCGTGGTGGTGTTGTCGTACAGGAGCGAGTCCATGGACGAGCCGATGAACAGCACGAAGAAGCCGAGCCCGAAGAGGCCGAACACGATGGAGGGCACGCCCGCCAGGTTGTTCACGGCGATGCGCACCGCCTGCGCCATGCGGCTGCGCGACGAGGCGTACTCGCTCAGGTAGACCGCCGTGGCGATGCCCACCGGCACACCGGCCAACGTCATGAGCAGGGTCATGAACACGGTGCCGTAGATGGCCGGCCAGATGCCGCCGCCGGTCATGTCGGCCGTGGGGCTGCCGGTCAGGAACTCGCCCGAGATCACGGGCGCGCCGTGGAAGACGATCTGCCCGAGCAGCACCACCAGCAACGTGAGGATCACCAGCAGCGCCGCTGCGCTGAGGCCTGCCAGGAGCCAGTCTTTGCGCGTGTAGTTCATGGGGTCAGGCCGCCGTCAGCCGCTTCTGGAGGCGGCGAATGGCGAGGTCGCCGATGACGTTGAGCACGAAGGTGACCGCGAACAGCAGCACCCCCAGCATGAAGAGCACCCGCCAGTGCGGGTCGCCCACCGCGATCTCGCCCAGCTCGGCGGCGATGCTGGCCGTGACCGTGCGCACGCTGGTGGCGAAGTTGAACGGCTCCATGATGGCGGCGTTGCCCGAGGCCATCAGCACGATCATGGTCTCGCCGATGGCGCGGCCGAAGCCCAGCACCACGCCGGCTGCGATGCCGGGGATGGCGGCCGGAACCACCACGCGCAGCGCCACCTGATACTTGCGGGCGCCGAGCGCCAGGGCGGCCTCCGAGAGCGAGCGCGGCACCGCCTGGAGCGCGTCCTCGGCGATGGTGAAGATGACCGGCACGATGGTGAGCGAGAGCGCGATGGCGGCCACCACCGCGTTCAGCCGGAAGCGGAAGCCGAACAGGTCTTGCGCCCAGGTGGCCACCAGCATGAGCGCGAAGAAGCCGAGCACCACGGACGGGATGCCGGCCAGCAGCTCCACCATGGGCTTCACCACCTCGCGCACCTTGCGCGGGGCGTAGAGCGCCACGAACAGCGCCGCGCCGATGCCGAGCGGGACGCTCATCATCATGGCCAGCAGGGTGACCTTCAGCGCGCCCACGAAGAGCGGCAGGATGTTGTACTTGGGCGGCGTGCCGACCGGCTGCCAGATGTAGACGGGCTCGTCGTAGCCGTTCCACTGACGCGCGAACACCAGGTCTTGCAGGCTCACCTCGTGCGCGAACTCCGCCTCCCAGAACATGGGGACGGCCTCACGCCCGATGAACACGAAGATGAGCACGATGGCCGCCACCGCGGTGAGGGCCATGAAGGTGATCACCTTCTCGGCCACGCGGTGCCACATGGGCGTCTTGAAGGTGGTCCCGAGGGGGGGCGCCTTGCGCTCCGCTATGTCCGTCGGGACACCCGACGGGGTGGCGTCGGCGCCGTGGGACTTCGCGGAGGTCAGAGGAGACATGGCAGGGTCGGCTGTGCTCATCGTGGGGGATCCCTCGGGACCGGGGTTCACTAGGGAGCGGCAGGGGCGGCGGCGGCAGGCACGGCGGCCGCAGGGGCTGCGGCGGGCTCGGCAGCGGCAGGCTCGGCTGGGGCAGCGGCGGCCTCGGGGGCGGCGACAGCGGCAGCGGCGCCCTCACGCGGGAGCGGGTAGTAGCCCACGCCCTCCACGATGGACTGGCCGGCCTCCGAAAGCACGAACTCGATGTACCGCTGCGCGATGCCCGTGGGCGCGCCCGCCGTGTACACATAGAGGAAGCGGCTGAGCGGGTAGGCGCCGCTGGTGGCGTTGGCCATGTTGGGCTCCACCGGCTCGCCGCCCTCGGCCGCCACGCGGATGGCGCGGGCGCCCTCGGAGTAGGCGATGCCGCCGTAGCCGATGCCGTACGGGTCGCGGCTGATGGCGTTGATGACTGCCGCGGTGCCCGGCAGGGTCTGCACGTTGGCTGCGAAGTCCATCTCCTCGAGCACGTGCTCCTTGAAGTAGGCGTAGGTGCCCGAGTTGTTCTCGCGGCTGTAGAGGATGATCTCGTGGTCGGGCCCGCCCACCTGGTTCCAGTTGGTGATCTGCCCGCGGAAGATGCCGCGGATCTGCGGGATGGTGAGCGACTGGATCGGGCTCGCGGTCTGCACGTAGACGGCCAGGGCGTCGAGCGCGACGCGCGTCTCGTGAGCTTCCCCGCCACGGCGCTCGAGCACCTGCGCGCGCTCGCGGTCCTTCATGGGGCGGCTGGCGTTCGCCACGTCGGCGGTGCCGTTGATGAGCGCGGCGATGCCGGTGCCGCTGCCGCCGCCGGAGACCTGCAGGGTCATGCCGGCGTTGGCGGCCATGAAGCCCTCGGCCCAGCGCTGGGCGAGGATGACCATGGTGTCCGAGCCCTTGATCGTGAGCGTGGTGGACTCGGGAGCGGCGGTTGCCCCCGTGGCGCCGGGCTCATCAGGCTGGGCCTCGGTGGGCTCGTGACGGCCGCTACAGGCGCCGAGGCTGGCCAGCACGACCAGCGTGCCGGCGAGGGTGGCGCTGGCCAGGGCACAGCCCATGGACCGCTCGAGACAGGGAGGAACTCTGAAAAGATGAATGATTTCGCATATAATCTGAGTTGAAAGGCGCTTGCTGGATGTGAACCCAAACGTGGGGGTGGATTGCAACAGCTGTGTGACAAGCGCGCGACGAGCCGGGGTCAATGACCCCGCGCTAGCGCCCATCGGGGGGCGGTTGGTAGGCTCGGGGCGTGTTCAAGCTGTTCACGAACCACAAGGCCGGGCTGGCGGTGACCGCTCGGACGCTGGGGCTCTCCCACGACGGGGGCCATTCGCTGAGCGGCGAGCACGACGGCATCCCCGTGGGGGTGCGCCTCTGGACGCAGAGCAACGGCGACAACACCAGCTATTACACGACGGTGCACGCAGGCCACCCCGTGCCGCTGCGCATGAGCCTCTCGGCCAGCCGGGTGGGTGCGGTGGGGCGCTTCGTCCGGTCCGCCCTCGGGGGCGAGGACATCGTCACGGGGCATCCCGAGTTCGACACGCACTTCCACGTGCGCGCCAGTGACCCGCAGCGTGCGGTCACCTTGCTCACCCAGCCGGCGCTGCGCGACGCCATGCTTTCTGTCCTGGGAGCGCGGCGCAACAACCTCATCGTGTCGGACCTGACCAGCAGCATCACCCTCAACGGCTGGCACTCCGATGTCGAGGAGCTGCGCGCCATCCTCAATAGCACCTATCCCGTGGCGTCTGCCGTGCGGCACGCCCGCGAGGTGGTGCCCCTCAGCGACGCCGAGCGGCGCGCCCTGGACTCGCTGGCCGGCACCGCCACGGCGACGGGCCTGGCCCTGAACCCGCAGCAGCTCACGGTCACGGGCGCGCGGGGGCGCCGGCAGCTGGCGGTGCGCACCATCTATCAACCCGACGCGGGCTGGATCACCGAGTTCGAGGCGCGCTTCCCCGAGTCCCTCGGCGTGGGGCTGCGCCTGCTGCCGCAGCGGGGCCTGTTCAGCGCCATCGGTGAGCTCTTCGGCACGCAGGACATCGAGGTGGGCCACGCGCTCTTCGACTCCACCTTCAAGGTGAAGGGTCAGCCCGAGGCCAAGGTGGCGGAGCTGCTGAGCGGGACCGTGGCGGACCGCATCCTGCACCTCAGCCAGGTGGCTCGCGAGCTCCACGTGGGCGACGAGGGGGTGCGCGCCATCGCGGCGGGCCTGATGGACGAGACCGCCTCGCAGGTGCGCTCGATCGACGTGGTGGATGGGCTGGCCGGTGCCATCTCGGAGCGAGCCTGGGGCGGCGCGTCGGCGCCCTACCGGTGATGGCCACGTGAGCCACTGGATCGACGAGGACCTCGCCGAGGTGAAGACGCTGACGCTCGAGTCGGGCGGGGTGCGCGTGGGCAAGTGCCTGGTGCCCTGGGATGCCGTGCTGGGCGCGTTGGCGCTGCCCGCCGAGGAGCCCAAGCAGCTCCACGTCCTGGCGCCACGGCGCCCTCCTGCGCCGCCATGGTTCACGGTCACTGCGGAGCAGCTGCCGGCCGAGCTGCGTGAAGGGGGCCTCGGTGGCCTCGCCCAGCGCATCGAGGCGCGCGCGCGCGTCGGGTCCTACCGTGATCATGCCGGGCAGCGGCCCGTCCTCGGCCCCAGCGACCTGCTGGCGCGGGTGCTCTCGCACGACGACCTGCCGGGCGCGCTCGAGGTCCCGGTGGGTCACGGGCCGGGCGCGGGCTTCAACCGCTTTCTGGCCTCGGCCGCCAGCGCCACGGCAGGCACCGCCACGGCACTGGTGGCGGGGCTCACGCTGTTCCCCTCGCTGGCAGGGGTGATGGGCGGCGTGGGGATGCTCATGGGGGCGGCGGCGCCAGCGGGCTGGCACCTCCTGCAGCGCCGCATGCGACGCAAGCCCCGTGTCTTGGTGCTGGCGCCGGACGGCTGCGTCATCGGCTTCCCGAGCGGCGTGCGCGCGTTCGCGTGGGGCGAGATCGAGGGCTTTGGCGAGACCGCGGCGGCCCTGCCGGGGCGCTTGCGGCCGCTCTACCCGCACCTCGAGGTCACGCTGCGCGCGGCGGAGCCCTTGGGCAGCGACCCCGCACAACCCACCGCGCGCACGTCGCGTGGGCGGCTCGCGGCCGCGTGGTTCGATGCCCCCTCCCGCTCATCATTCGGGTGGCCGAGGCGTACCGGGTGCGGCAGAGCCGCGCGCGATGATCACCCTGCGCTTCATGGGCGGCACGCTCGAGGTGCAGGGTCTCGCCGAGGACGCGGCGCCGCCCACCAAGGCTTTCGTGTGGGACGCGCGCTCGGCCAGCTTCCGCGCGCCGGCGCTGCACTACGCGGACGCGGTGCGGGCGCTGCACCACGCGGGCACGCCCTATGACGACCAGGCGCGCAGCTACCCCGAGCTGACCCAGACGCTGCGCGTGCACCGCGAGCCGCGCCCCTACCAGGCCGAGGCGCACGAGGCCTTCCTGCGCGCGCGGGCGCGGGGCGTGGTGGTGTTGCCCACGGGGGCCGGTAAGAGCCACGTGGCGGTCATGGCCATCGCGGCCAAGGCGCGCGCCACGCTGGTGGTGGCCCCCACGCTCGACCTGGTGCGCCAGTGGTACGACCTGCTGCGCGCGTCGTTCGGAGGCGAGGTGGGCGTGGTGGGCGGAGGCGATCACCGCGTGCTGCCGCTGACCGTCACCACCTACGACTCGGCGCACCTGCACATGCCGCACCTCGGGGCGCGCTTCGGGCTGGTGGTCTACGACGAGGTGCACCACCTGCCGGGCGAGAGCTATGCGCTCGCGGCGCGCGGCTACCTGGCGCCCTTCCGGCTGGGGCTCACGGCCACGCTCGAGCGGGCCGACGGGCGGCACGCGGAGCTCACCGACCTGGTGGGACCGGTGGTCTACCGCAAGGACATCGTGGAGCTGTCGGGGGACTACCTGGCGGGCTACGAGACCGAGCGCGTGAGCATCGACCTCAGCCCCGACGAGCGCGCGCGCTACGAGAAGGCGCGCGGCATCTACCGCGGCTTCGTCATGGCGCAGGGCATCCGCATGAGCTCGCCGCACGGCTGGGGCGAGTTCGTGCAGCGCTCGGCGTGGTCCGACGAAGGGCAGCGCGCCATGGCCGCGTACCAGGAGCAGCGTCACATCGCGTTCGCCGCGGAGGCCAAGCTCGAGATGGTGGAGCACCTGCTGCACCGCCACCGCGCGGACCGCACGCTGCTCTTCACACAGGACAACGCCACCGCCTACGACATCTCGCGGCGCTTCCTGGTGCCGGCGATCACGCATCAGACGCGCGTCACGGAGCGCAGCGAGATCCTCGAGGGGCTGTCGGCGGGCCGCTACCGCGCGGTGGTCACCTCGAAGGTGCTGAACGAGGGCGTGGACGTGCCCGACGCCAACGTGGCCATCATCGTGTCGGGCAGCGGCTCGGTGCGCGAGCACGTGCAGCGCCTGGGGCGCGTGCTGCGCAAGGTGGGCGACAAGCGCGCGGTGCTCTACGAGCTGGTCACCGCCGACACCCACGAGACGTTCACCAGCGAGCGGAGGCGCGAGCACAGTGCTTACCGCTGACATGGTGCGCGCCCGTCGGAAGGGCACCACGCTCACGCTGGTGCCGCTCCTGCCGCCCGGGCAGAAGGGCGAGCTGGCGCGCCAAGAGCTGCTCGAGCTGGCCGAGCGCACGCTCACCACGCTGCGCCGGTTCGTGGGGCACACGCGCGAGGAAGTGGACGCCGCGCTCGACGCCATCGCGGTGCGCGCGCAGCTCAAGAAGGTGCGCGACGGGCTGGTGAAGCTGGCGTTGGACGCGTGCGAGTTCTCCGCCGAGGCCGGTGACGACGCGCGCGCGCTGCGGGCCGAGCTGTTTGCGGAAGCGGCCGCCCGCCGCATGGCCGCCAGCGCGCAGAGCGACTTCTCGGTGGCGGCCACGTTGAGCGATTTCGCGGCGCGCCATGGCACGGACGCCGACGCCCTGCGGGTGCGGCTGTACGCGGACCTGCGCGGCCAGCACGAGCTGCTCGCAGGCCCAGCCATGAGCGCGCAGGGCTGCTCTCCGCCTACGAGCTGGGGCAGGCGCAGGCCGTGCTGCTGCGCGCCAGCGAGGTGCGCGTGACCGTGTCGGACCCGCACGCCCCCACGCTGCGCTACCTGTTCCACAAGCTGAAGTTCCACGGGCTGATGCACACCATCACGCCGGTGGCGGGCACCGAGGTGCAGACCACAGCGAGCGCGTCGGCCGCCGATGCGTCGGCCACAGCCCCTGCCGCGCCCCCGAAGGCGAAGAAGTCCGCGAAGGCCCTTGCCACGAAGGTCGCCAAGACCACCAAGCGCTCGAAGGTCACCGCCGCCACGCCGGCCCCGCTGGCCACGCGCTACGCCATCACGCTGAGCGGCCCGCTCAGCCTGTTTCAGGCCTCCACCAAGTACGGCCTGGCGCTGGCGCTGGTGCTGCCCGCGCTGCGCGCTTGTGCGGCGTTCGAGCTCGAAGCCGACGTACTCTGGGGACCGACGCGCGACCCGTTGGTGTTCTCGCTCAGCGGCGGACGCAGCACCGCGCGGGATGCCGGAGGCGGCGACGTAGAGCGCGCTGGCGACGGTGACACCGAGCTCGACGTGGGCCCGCGCACAGCGAGCGCCGTGACCCCTGCGGAGCGCCCCGAGGTGGAGGCCCTGCTGGCCTCGTTCGACAAGCAGGACTGCGGCTGGACGGCCGCCCGCGCGGGCGAGATCCTGAACGTGCCGGGCCTCGGCGTGTGCGTGCCCGACCTGACCTTCACGCACACCGAGACGGGCCAGGTGGTGCACCTCGAGGTGCTCGGCTTCTGGAGCCGCGACGCGGTGTGGAAGCGGGTCGAGCTGGTGCGCGCCGGCCTCGCCGCGCCCATGATCTTTGCTGTCCCGGCCCGTCTACGGGTCAGCGAAGAGGTGCTCGAGGATGACCTCCCGGGGTCGCTCTACGTGTTCAAGAGCGTGCTGTCGCGGAAGGCGATCCTGGAGCGGCTGGAGGCGCTTCGGAGCCAGAGCTGACCTGTGACGGTCCCGTTCATCGTTGTCGTTGTCGCGGTCGTTGTCGTTGTCGACTGCGGCGACGGCGACGTCACCGTCTGCGCTCAGGGCATCTAGTCCGCTCGCCATTCGCCCTCGCACGAGCGGAACGGCTGGCGGTTGGACCGTCGCCGACATCGGCCACGTCGCCGTCGCCGTCGCCGTCAAGGACCACGCCCACGACCACGTCCACGCCCACGTGGACGACACCGGAATGCCACGTCCGGGTGGGGCGGATCCTGCCGTCCATGGGCTCGAAATGGACCTGGTCGGCCGGGCGGCCTGTTCGCGCGCAGCACAGGAATTGCGCCGTATTTTCGACCACTTACGACCGCAGCTTACGGTTGCTCGCGGACCCCGCAAAGAGTACACTGCGGCCGACTTCGCGGGCCTGTGTCCCGCTCGATCCAAGGGCTCCATGGCCAACGACGAAAACGCACCCGAGGGCACCCCGCCCCCGGCCCCCTCCTCCGACTACGATCAATCCGCCATCCAGGTCCTCGAGGGCCTCGAGGCCGTGCGTAAGCGGCCGGGCATGTACATCGGCGACCCGCACGACGGCTCCGGTCTGCACCACCTCGTGTGGGAGGTCGTGGACAACGCCGTGGACGAGCACCTCGCGGGCCACTGCGACCACATCTCCGTCACCATGCACCCCGACGGGAGCATCACCGTCATCGACAACGGGCGCGGCATCCCGGTGGGCATGCACTCGAAGGGCGTCAGCGCGGCCGAGGTCGTCATGACCCAGCTGCACGCGGGCGGTAAGTTCGACAACGAGAGCTACAAGGTCTCGGCCGGCCTCCATGGCGTGGGCGTGTCGGCCGTGAACGCCGTCAGCGAGTGGCTGCGCCTCGAGATCCGCCGCGAGGGCCGCATCTGGTACCAGGAGTACCGGAAGGGCGTGCCGCAGGCCCCCATCGAGCCCATTGGCGAGAGCAAGACCACGGGCACCAAGGTGTCGTTCATCCCGGACACCGAGATCTTCTCCATGACCACGTTCAGCTTCGACACGCTGAGCAACCGTCTGCGCGAGATCTCGTTCCTGAACGCGGGCTTCGAGATCACCATCACGGACGAGCGCCCCGAGGGCAAGACGGTGCTGCACCGCTTCGACGGCGGCATCCGCGAGTTCGTGGAGACGCTCAACAAGAACCGCACGCCGCTGCACGAAGACGTCATCTACTTCCAGGCCGAGAAAGACGGCATCAGCGTCGAGATCGCCATGCAGTGGAGCGACGCCTACAGCGAGTCGATCTACCCGTACACCAACAACGTCCGGAACAAGGACGGCGGCACGCACCTCACCGGTCTGCGCACGGCCATCACGCGCGTCATCAACAACTACGGCACGCAAGAGAAGCTGCTCAAGGACCTCAAGAACCCGCTCGCGGGCGAAGACGTGCGCGAGGGCCTGACCTGCATCATCAGCGTCAAGCACCCGGACCCGTCGTTCTCCTCGCAGACCAAGGACAAGCTGGTCTCGAGCGAGGTGCGCGGCATCGTGGAGAGCATCGTCGGCGACGAGTTCGCGGCGTACCTGCAGGAGAACCCGCGCTCGGCCAAGCGCATCGTGGAGAAGACGGTGCTCGCGGCCCGCGCCCGCGAGGCGGCCCGCAAGGCGCGCGAGATGGTGCAGCGCAAGGGCGCGCTCGACCCGAGCAACCTGCCCGGCAAGCTGGCCGACTGTCAGAGCAAAGACCCGATGGAGAGCGAGATCTACATCGTGGAGGGTGACTCGGCCGGTGGCTCGGCCAAGCAGGGCCGCAACCGGCGCTTCCAGGCCATCTTGCCCCTGCGCGGCAAGATCCTGAACGTGGAGCGCGCGCGCTTCGAGAAGATGCTGGGCAGCGCCGAGATCGGCACGCTCATCACGGCCCTCGGCTGCGGTGTTCGCGGCGGCGAGAACTTCGAGATCGACAAGCTCCGCTACCACCAGGTGGTCATCATGACCGACGCCGACGTGGACGGTTCGCACATCCGCACGCTGCTGCTCACGTTCTTCTATCGGCAGATGCCGGAGATCATCGAGAAGGGCTACCTCTACATCGCGCAGCCGCCGCTCTACAAGGTCACCAAGAACAAGAAGGTGCGCTACCTGAAGGACGATCCGGCCCTCAACGCGCACCTCATCGACAGCGGCGCGGACAACCTGCTGGTGCGCGCCGGCAGCGGCTCGGTGCCCCTCATGGGCGACCCACTCAAGGGGCTCTTGCGTGACCTCGAGCGCTTCCGCGGCCTCATCGCCAACGCGCGCAGGCGCGCCGAGGGAGCCGTGCTCCAGGCGCTGGTGCGCGCCACCAACCTGAGCGCCGGCAGCCTGAAGGACCGCGATCACGTGGAGGCCGCCTCGGCCGCGCTGCGCCGGTACATCGACACGCACCACGACGACCTGGCGCCGCTCAAGACCGTGTTGGTGCGCGACGAAGAGCACGAGCGCTTTTCGCTGCACGTCACCACGCGCGCGGGCATCGCCGAGCGCCTCACCGTGCTGGACTTCGACCTGCTGAGCGGCGGCGACATCGCCGAGCTGCGGCGTATTCAAGAGGGCATCGTGGCCATCGGCGCCGCGCCCTACAGCGCGGTCACGCTCGACAAGAACGGCAACGAGACCAGCGACGCCATCACGCTGCCCACCATCGACGAGCTGTGGGACTACATCGACACCCGCGCGCGCAAGGGCACCAGCATCCAGCGCTACAAGGGCCTCGGCGAGATGAACCCGGGTGAGCTGTGGGAGACCACCATGGACCCGGACGCGCGCACGCTGCTGCAGGTGCGCATCGACGACGCCGTGGAAGCCGAAGAGATCTTCAGCGTGCTGATGGGCGACCAGGTGGAGCCGCGTCGCGCCTTCATCGAAGACAACGCCCTCAACGTCACCAACCTGGACATCTGATGTTCTACGACCTCGGCGAGCGCCGCGTGACCGTCCTGGGAGATGTGTTCGTGGCCCCCACGGCGGCCGTGATCGGCAGCGTGGTGCTGCACCAAGACAGCAGCGTGTGGTGGGGCGCCGTCCTCCGCGGCGACTCGGACATCATCACCGTCGGCCCCGAGACCAACGTGCAGGACAACGCCGTGCTGCACGCCGACCCGGGCTTCCCGCTCACGCTGGGGCGCGGCGTCACCATCGGGCACCACGCCATGGTGCACGGCTGCACCGTGGGCGACCACAGCCTCATCGGCATCCACGCGGTCATCCTGAACGGCGCGGTCATCGGCAAGCACTGCGTCATCGGCGCCAACGCGCTCATCGCCGAGGGCAAGGTCATCCCCGACGGCTCGCTGGTGATGGGCTCGCCCGGCAAGATCGTGCGCACGCTGGACGAGAGCGCGTGGGCGGGCCTGCACCGCTCGGCCGCCGTCTACGTGGCCAACGGGCGGCGCTATCGCGAGCAGCTCACCATGCGCGGCGCATGAAATCGCATGCAGGCGGCCCACACCGCCGCGGACCCGCATTGACACCAGCGCGCTCCCCTCTACACTCGGCCACCTATGTCCAGCTCCGACCAGCTCCTCGACAAGCGCATCCTCGACCGCAACATGGCCAAGGGCCTCGTGACCCAGAAGGAGGTGGACAAGCACCTCGCCGCGCTGCCGGACAAGAGCACCAACGCGGAGTACGTGGATCCGGCCGCCAGCCTGGCCGAGGAGCTCGAGGCCATCGAGGGTCTGCTCACCCAGCAGGCTGCCCGTCAGAGCGCGGCCGCGGCCGCCAGCGCCGCCCGCCGCAGCGCGAGCGAAGACTCCGGCGATGATGACGACGACGACCTCGACGACGACGACCTCGATGACGAGGACGACGAAGACGAAGACGAAGCGGACGACGAAGCCACCGAGGCCTGAGCGCCGACCGAGGGAGCAACCATGAGCGGCCCCGAGAGCAACGACGACCTCGAAGACAACGACGCCCCGGCGATCGACTTCAACACCTTCGTGCTCTCGCTGAGCGCCTCGGCGCTGGTGGACATGGGCGCCATCGCGGTGGATGGCGTGAAGGCCGAGAAGAACCTGCCGCTCGCCCGCCACACCATCGAGTGCTTGGTGCTGCTGGAGCGCAAGACGGCGGGGAACCTCACCGGCGAGGAAGAGCGCCTGTTGGCTCAGGTGCTGGACGACCTGCGGGCGAAGTACCGCGCCGCTGGCGGCTGAGTTCGCGGCTAGGCAAGGGTGCCTGCATGGCAGCCACCGCGCCATGGGCCAAGCTGGGCCTGTGAGCCACGCGTCATGACCTTCGCGCATCCCCTGCCCCCCATTGCCATCGAGCACGTGCTGAGCGATCCGGGCGAGGTGCACACGCTCATCGCGAACGGCTCACCGTACTACTCGGTGCAGCGCTACGTGGAGAGCCTGGACCAGCTCCGCGCGCTCTCGGAGGCCGGCCAAGACGACCGCAGGGCGCCGCACAAGCCCATGCTGGTGGCCCCCTGGTTCCGCGGCGACTGGTGTGTGCCCGGCCGGCCGCACGTGCCTGGCGTGGCGCGCTTCCTCGAGCACCCCGCCTTCCACTCGGCCGCGCAGCAGCTGTTCGGCGCTGCCGTGGTGCGGCCCGAGCACGTGTACGTGAACCTCAACCCGCCGCTGCCCAAGGTGGACCCGGGCCACGTGGACGTGCCGTCCTTTCGCGGCGCCACGCGCGCGCGCCTGCCCGTGTGGCTGCTGCAGGTCATGCACAAGTCGGAGCTGTTCGGCGCGTGGTACGTGCCCACGGCCACGGCCGTCTCGTGGTTCTATGCCGGGCAGGGCGGGGGCTTCACCTACTGGCCCGACGGGCCGGACGCGCCGCCGCGCTCGCGCCCGTGCATGAGCAACACCGCGCTCATGGGCGACAACGACCACATGTTCCACGCCGTGGAGGCGGTGGGCGGGAGCGACCGCGAGGTGCCCATGGGCCTCACGCTGGACGCCACGCTGCGCGTCACGGACGAGGGCTACGCGCTCGAGGACCGTGTGCGCGACGCCGCGGGCAAGCCCACCGGCGAGGTGGTCACGCGCAAGTCCTACACGCGCGACGAGGTGCGCATCAGCGTGTCCTGGAAGGCGCTCTGCTTCGCCACCGAGCAGGAGGCCGCGCGCTACGACGCGGGGGAAGACGCGCTCAGCGACGAGCGCATCTTGCAGACCTTCGTGGACGACCTGCGCGCCCGCGGGGCCAGCTTCGAGGAGCCCACCGACCTGCACTCGAGCCCGGAGTTCACCGCGCTCCTCACGCGCACCTACCGCCGCGCGCCACGGGTGTTCAGCGCATGAGCGGCGAGACCCCGAGCGGCCCCGAGAGCGCCATCCCCACGGTGCTCGAGCGCGAGGCCACCCAGACCTCGGTCTACGTGCACTTCCCCTACTGCGCGCGGAAGTGCCCGTACTGCGACTTCGCCACGCGCGGTCTCCCGGCCAGCAGCATCCCGCACGTGGAGTACGCGGACGCGGTGCTGGCCGAGCTGCGCGAGCGCGCTGAACAGCTGCGCGGGGCGCACGCTGCGCTCCGTGTTCTTCGGCGGCGGCACCCCATCGCTGTGGGACACGGCGCAGCTGGGGCGCACCCTTGCCGGCATCTTGGAAGCGTTCCCCGACCGGGCCAGCGACCTCGAGATCACCGTGGAGTGCAACCCCAGCAGCTTCAGCGACGACAAGGCGCGCGCGCTCGCCGACGCGGGCGTCAACCGCGTGTCGCTGGGCGTGCAGTCCATGAACGACGAGCGCCTGCGCTTCCTGGGGCGGCTGCACGACAGCGAGCAAGCGCTCGCGGCGCTGCGCGTGGCCACCTGGAACTTCAAGCGGGTGAGCGCGGACTTCATGTTCGGCATGCCGGATCAAGAGAGCGCCGCCCTGCGCGACGAGCTGGCGCGCGTGCTGGACCTCGGGGTGCACCACGTCTCTTGCTACGCGCTGACCATCGAGCCCGACACGCACTTCGGCGCGCTGCACCGCGAGGGCAAGCTGCGCGTGGCCAGCGAGGACCACTACGCCGACATGTTCCAGGCCGCCGAGCGCGCCTTCGCGGGGCAGGGCCTGGCCCACTACGAGGTGAGCAACTACGCGGTGCCCGGCGAGGAGAGCCGCCACAACCTGCACTACTGGCGCGGCGGCGACTACCTGGGCCTGGGCGCGGCGGCGGTGGGCTGCTTGCGATCGGCGCCGGGGCACGCGGAGCGCTACAAGAACCTCACCGACGGCCACGCCTACGTGCGCCGCGAAGCCGAGCGAGACGGCCCGCGCGAGGCCGAGCGCGAGGTGCTGGACGGGGCCACCCTGCTGCGGGAGTCGCTCATGCTGGGGCTGCGCACGGCGGAGGGCGTGGACGTGGACTTCGCCGAGGCGCGCGCCGGCATCCCGCTCGCCACCGGGCGTGAGCAGGCGCTCGCGCGGGCCACGCGGCTGGGCCAGGTGCAGCTGCGCGATGGGCGGCTGCGTGTGCCCCGTGAACAATGGCTCGCGCTCGACGGCATCGTCGCGTCACTCTTCTAGCGGAACGCCCCCATGACCGAGCGCCCCGCCCCGACCCCCACGCCGCCCGTGCGCGCCGAGAAGCTCACCAAGCTCTACGGCACCACGCGCGCTCTCTTGGACTTCGACGGCAGCTTCGCGCCCGGCGCGGTGACCGTGGTGGAGGGCCCCAACGGCTCGGGCAAGAGCACGCTGCTGGCGTTGCTGGCGCAGACCGCGCGGCCCACCAGCGGCCAGGTGCACTACGGCGCGGAGCTCGCGTCGCCCACCGCGCTGCGCGCCGCCGTGGGCATGGTGGCGCACGACGCCATGCTCTACCCGGACCTCACGGGCCTCGAGAACCTGGCGCTCTATGCAGAGCTCTACTCGGTGCCCACGTCGCAGCAGCGCATCGAGGAGCTGCGCGCGCGCTTCGGCGTGGGCGGCTTCGCCGAGCGGCCGGTGCGCACGTACTCGCGTGGCCAGCAGCAGCGCGTGGCGCTCTGCCGTGCGCTGCTGCACGCGCCCAGCATCCTGCTGCTGGACGAGCCCACCAACGGCCTCGACACCGACTCGGTGAAGCGCCTGGTAGACGCCGTGGTGGTCGAGCGCGCGCGTGGGGCCATCCAGATCCTGGTCACGCATGACCGCGCCTTCGCCGACCGCGTGGCCGACGCCCGCATCGCGCTGCGCGCAGGGCGCCGCATCACCGTGGACCCTGCGTCGAGCGCTCCCTATCGCGCCGAGCCAGGGGTCACGGCATGAGCGCTCGCGCTCCCATCGGGCTCTTGGCAGGCGCCCTGATCATCGCCAAGAAAGACTTGCGCATCGAGGCCCGCACGCGCGAGGTCACGGCCACCACGGGGCTCTTCGCGCTGCTGGTGGTGGTCATGGCGGCGCTGTCGTTCTACCTCACGCAGGACCTCGCGCGGCAGGTGGCCCCGGGGGTGCTGTTCGTCTCGCTCAGCTTCGCGGGCGTGCTGGGCATGGGCCGCAGCTGGGCCCGCGAGCGCGAGCTGGGCGCCCTGCGCGGCCTGCTCATGAGCCCCATCCCGCGCGCCTCCATCTACCTGGGCAAGCTGGTCTCCACCACGCTGTTCCTCGGGCTCATCGCGCTCCTGCTGCTGCCCATCGTGGGCGTCTTCTTCCACCTCGAGCCGGACCTCACGCTGCTGGTGGTGGCGGGCATCACGCTGCTCACCTGCTTCGGCTTCGCCGCCGCCGGCACGCTCTTCGCGGCGCTCACCGTGCAGACTCGCGCGCGCGACCTGATGCTGAGCGTGGTGGTCTTCCCGCTGGTCACGCCCACCTTGCTGGCCGGCGTGCTGGGCGCCCGCGAGGTGCTGGGCGGCGCGCCCATCAGCGAGGCGCTCGACTGGATGCTGCTGCTCGGCGCGTGCGACCTGCTGTTCCTGTCGGCGGGCGTGCTGCTGTTCGACACGCTGCTGTCGGACTGAGGGGCGTCAGCCCGCCGCGAGCCCCGACCACTCGAGCACCCACTCGGTGGCCAGCGCGCAGCCCACGGCCCACGGGATGAGCCCGATGAACGAGCCGATGACGTACTCGCGCAGGCGCACGCTCGACATGCCCAGCGCGTAATTCAGCACCGGCGAGAACGCGAACACCATGCGCAGCACGGTGACCACGGCGATGGGCCGCTCGCCCAGCAGCTCCATGACCTTGCGCATGATGGGCCACTTGATCTCGCCGAGCGGCTGACCGCCCACGCGCCGCACCAGCACGAACGTGAAGGTGACGGAGATGACGCCGCCCACGAAGCCCGCCACGCCGCCGCCCACGGAGCCATAGGCCACCACGGCGGCCAGCATGAACACCAGGCCCGGGATGTGGACCAGCTCGCCCACGCAGAAGACCACCAGGAAGAGCAGGAAGCCCAGCACGCCGAGCTCGCTCATGAACGCCCGGATCTTGGGGACGGTCAGGTGATCGGTGAGCCCGGTGACCTTCCCGAGGACCACCAGGCCCACCAGCACCACGGCGAGCACGATGAGCCGCCACGTCTTCTTCGGTTCTGCGGGCGGGTGCACCACCACGTCGTCGTTGGACACGGCGCGCACCATAGCAGGCCCCGGTCCACTTGCCGTGCGACACCAGCGGGGTACACCCCCAGCTGTGTCCGCGGACGACGACCTCGTGGTTGACCCCGGCGCGCTCCGCATGCGAGTGGCCGACGTCACCGCCACGGAGAACCTCGCCCGCCTGCGCACGCTGGGTCCGCTGCTGGTGCTGGTGCACATCGCCCACGTCGTGGTCTTCCTCTCATTTCAGCCCCTCGTCGACAACGCGCTCACCAGCCCAGAGCGGGCCGAGACCTGGCGGGTGGCGGTGGCCGGGTCGCACGCGGCGGCGGCGCTCTTCAGCGTGCTCTGCTCCGTGGCCATCTGGCGCATCGGCTCGGGCATGAGCGTCCTCGGGCAGCTGCTGCCGCTGGTGGCAGGCCTCGGCTACCTCCTGCTCGGCGCGCTCCTCACCAGCATCGACCAGCTGGTCACCAACTCGATCAGCGCATACCTGGTGGTGGCGCTGGGCGTGGCCATGGCCATTCGCGCCACGCTGGCGCAGACGCTAGTCGGCTATACGCTGGCTTTCGTGGCCATGCTGGTGGGCTGCACGCTGCTGCAGGACGACGTGCCGCAGCGGCTCTCCGTCACGGTGAACGGCCTGACGGCCACCGCCCTGGGCGTGGGCCTGGCGCTGTACGCCAACCGCTCCACGCGCAGGCGCACGCACCAGCGCGTGCTGATCGAGTCGCAGCGGCGCGCGCTGACCGAGACCAACGCGCGCCTGGAGGACGAAATCAAGGAGCGTCGCCGCGCCGAGGCCGAGCTCATGCACCTGGCCACTCACGACGTGCTGACCGGCCTGCCCAACCGGCGCGCCTTTGGTCCCATGCTCGAGCGAGCGGTGCGCGCCGCGCGTGAGGGCTCGCCCAGCACGCTGGCACTGCTGGACCTCGACCACTTCAAGACCGTGAACGACCGGCACGGTCACACGCAGGGCGACGAGGTGCTGCGCGACACGGCGCGTGCGCTGCGAGCAGCGCTGCGCACCGACGACGAGGCCGCGCGCCTGGGCGGCGAGGAGTTCGGGGTCATCCTGCGGGGCACCAACGCGGCCGACGCGGGCGTCTTGCTGGACCGCCTCCGTCACGAGATCGCGGAGCAGCGCTGGGACATCCCCGACCTGCGCGTCACCACCAGCATCGGCTACACCGAGCTGCTCGCCGACGAGAGCGTGGACGCGCGCAGCGCCCTCCGCCGCGCCGACGCCGCGCTCTACGAGGCGAAGGAGCACGGGCGAGACCGCATCGTGGCGGGGTAGCTTCTGGGCTACGGAGCAGGCGAGGGCGCCATGCTGGCCCCCGACGCGACCGGCAGGTAGACGCGCAGCTCGGTGCCCTGGCCCGGCGCGCTGGTCAGGCGCAGCGAGCCCGAGGCGGCCGAGACCGCGCCGTACACGGTGGCCAGCCCGAGGCCCGTTCCCTGCGTGGCGTCGCGCGTGGTGAAGAACGGCTCGAAGATGCGGTCGTGCAGCTCGGCCGGGATGCCGTGGCCCGTGTCGCGCACGCTCAGCAACGTGTAACGCCCCGGATCGAGGCGGTCTCCCAGCACCAGCGCGGCGTCCGAGTCGAGCGTGCGCAGCTGCAGGGCCAGCTGGCCGCCGTCGGGCATGGCGTCGCGCGCGTTCGAGACCAGGTTCAGGATGATCTGCTCGAGCTGCGCTGGGGCGATGCGCACGGACTCGACGTCGGCGGGCGCGTCCACCGCGACCTCGACCTCGTGCCCGGCGATCTGCCGCAGCACCCCCTCGATCTCACCCAGCGTCTCGGTGGGCGCCGTCACCGGGGCGCGGCTGTTGCGACGGCTGCTGAACGTGAGCAGCTGGCGCGTGAGGCGAGCCGCTTGTGAGGTGGCCTGGTCCAGCACCGCCAGCTGCGCCCGGGCCCGCTCCATGGGCACCGCGTCCAGCTCGCGCTTCAGCAGCGTGACAGTGCCACCCATGACGGTGAGCAGGTTGTTGAAGTCGTGCGCCACGCCGCCGGCCATCCGGCCGAGGGCGTCCATCTTGTAGGCGCTGCGGCTCTCGGCCTCGCGTGCCTCGAGCGCCAGCGCCGTGCCGCACACGTGCGCCGCGATCCGCAGGGTGTCCACCTCGACGGCGTCCCAGGAGCGCTTGGTCTCACACGCGTCGAAGCCCATGAAGCCCCACCAATAGGTGCCCGAGAAGATGGGCTGCACCAGGAGCGACTGGATGCCCTGCATCTCGAGCACGGGCTGCTCGCTCTCCGGGAACTGGTCCACGTCACCATAGATGGCACGACCGGCGCGCAGCTCGGCCACCCAGCGCGCAAAGCCCAACTCGGCGAGGTCGGCCTCCTGCAGGTCCGGGTTGTCGATCTGCGGCTCGACACCGGGCGCACACCACTCGAATCGCTGACACATGCGCGCGTCGTTCAGCGAGTGCGGGATGTGCTCGAAGACGTAGACGCGGCTCACCTGCGTGGCACGCCCGAGGATGCCCAGCACCTGTGGCATGGCCTCGCGCACGGACTGCGTCGCGTGGATGCGGTCCGCCACGCGGGCCACCGCGTCCAGGATGGCTCGCCAGTGCGACTCGGTGGGCAACGTATCGGTCATGATCGCTCGCGATGATAGACGTAGTGCCCTGGCAGCCGCCAGGGGCTCAAAGGCCTCGCCCCGAGCGAGGCGAAAAGCCTCTTCTTCACTCGTGGCGATGAGGATTCCGCCGCCCTCCTGGCTCGAGAGGCGCCGCGTCTGGAGTGCCCCCGCCATGGTGGCCACCAGTGTCACGAAGCGCGTGGCGCGCTTGGCCACGGTGCGGCGCAGCTCCGTGGTGGCGCGCTCGAAGCTCTCGTCGTTGCGCCCCATCACCGCGCGCACGTCCAAGATGAACGCGAGCGGCCCGAGGTGGCTGGTGTCCACGGCCAGCGAGGCGCGCATGCTGGCGAGCACATCTTCTGCGCTCGCCGCGCTGGCTTTGCGAACGCCGACCAGGACGCGGTCGAGCGGGTGGTGTTCGATCCGGATGTTCGCGTCTTCGAAGAGCACGTTCATGACGGCCAACAGCCTATCACCGCGCGCCAGGCCGTGGCGCAACTACACCAGCGGCTCGGGCTCCGCGAACTGATCCGGGAAGCTGCGCGTGAGGAGCGCGTGGCGCGCGGCGGCCAGGGGGTCGCTGGGCAGCCGGCAGAAGTAGCGCATGGCGTTGGGCACCGTGCCGAAGGTGCGCGCGATGGCCTTGAAGCGGTCGGAGTCCGCCACGTTCTCGCGGATGGGCGCCTGCGCGTCACGCGCCACGCGGAAGGCCCGCACGTACTCCAGCAGCTTCCCGTGATAGGCGGGGTCCTCGATGATCGCCGAGATGGAGCGCGTGCGCGGGTGCGTGCCCGCCAGCATCTGCTCGACCTGCTTCTCGAGCTCCTCGAGCCCGCCCTCGTGCGCGTCCAGCAGCTGCAGGTCGTAGCAGGGGTTGGCGTGGGTCACCTGCATGAGGTGCCCGATGATGTTGTCCGTGGTGCTCAGCAGGCCCGTGGGGTCCACCATGGACGACGGGTCGTCGAGGAAGCGCAGCAGCTGGTGGAAGTTGAAGTTGATGCCCTTGCTGTCGTAGTAGTCCGCCGCCGCCGGGGCGATGAAGAAGCGCAGCATGTCGTACGCGCCGATGGCCAGCTGCACGCGGCTCGGGAGCTCGTCCACGTAGCCCAGGCGCTTCAGCCGAGCGAGGCGCTCGTCGATCACCACAGGGTGCGCGTACTGGCGCAGCGCTTTCGCGAGGCGCGCGAGCTTCTGGGCCATCTCGGCCGGCGAGCCTGCCGCTTGGGTCATCAGGGTGAGCGGGGACTGGGTGAGGCGTGCGACGTCGTTCATGTTGTGAACCTTCGGTCAGTATATATTGGCACGGAGTGCCTCGAGGTCAAGCCCCACCCCACGATTTCTGAGACTGGTATCGTGCCGCGGTGCGCTCCACCCTGATTGCCATCGTCGTCGAGGACGCCGGACAGCTCAAGCTCCGTGATCCCTTCGAGCCCGACCGTCCCTCGTTGATGCTGGTCCCCAAGCAGGACACGCCGCTCGCCGCGGGCGACTGGGTGCGCGCGCGCCTGGATCACGAGGCCAGCCACGTGCCGCGCGCCTTCTTCGAGGAGCGCTGCGCCACGGCCGGCTCCGCGCGCGCCCATCTCTATGGGATAGCCGCCGACCACGGGTTGGACCCGGTCTTCCCAGACACCGTGCTGGCCGAGGCGCATGCGCTCGTGGCCCAGCCCGGGCTCGACGACCCGGCGTTGCGGGACTACCGCGCGCTGCGCTTCGTGACCATCGACGGGGCCACGTCGCGCGACCTCGATCAGGCCGTGCACCTCGAGGCCGAGGGCAGCGGCTTCCTGCTGCGCTACGCGTTGGCCGACGCGGCCTACTACGTGCGCCCGGGCACCACCCTGTTCGAAGAGGCCGTGAAGCGCGGCGCCAGCTACTACCTGCCGGGCTTCATGATCCCCATGCTGCCGCGGCCGCTGAGCGAAGGCATCATCTCGCTGAACCCCGACGTGGAGCGCCGCGCGCTGGTGTTCGAGATGCACCTCGACGCGGCGGGCCAGTGCCTGCGCACGGAGGTGGTGCGCGCCCTCGTCCGGAGCCACGCGAAGCTGTCGTTCGAGCGGGCGCAGGCCTACCTGGACGACCCGGTGGCGCAGGCCTTCGACGACCCGGCCATCAACAGCAGCCTCACGCTGCTGGCGCACGTGGGCCGCCTGCTCATGCGCGACGCCGAGCGACGCGACGTGGTGCGCTACCGCCGCGAGGAGCTGGGCATCAACGTGGGCGCCGAGGGGCTGACGATGTCGGTGCACCTGCACCCGCGCCTCGAGATCGAGCGCTACAACGAGCAGTGCTCACTGCTGTGCAACGTGGAGGGCGCGAAGCTGCTGCGTGACGGGGTCACCGCGGCGGGCGCCGAGATCCAGCCCATCTACCGTGTGCATCCGTCCCCGGAGCCCGAGAAGGTGCGGCGCTTCGAGGCGCTGCTGGCGGCCATGGTGCGGCTCCACGAGCTCGACGCCAGGGTGTTCGGCTGGCGTGCGGACGGCGACGTGGCGCTCAACGACTTCCTGGACGGGCTCCCGAGCGATGGGCCCCACGCGCGCTTGGCCCAGGCCATCCACCGCCAGGCCGTCATGGTCAACGTGCGCAGCGAGTTCACCGAGGACCCGGGCCAACATCACGGCGTGGGCGCCGAGGTCTACGCGCGCTTCTCTGCCCCCATGCGCGAGATCGTGGGCGTGTTCCTGCACAAGGAGACCTGGGAGCTGCTCTCGGGCGACGTCCCGAGCGCCGACGTGATCGCGCGCGACGAGGCCCTGCGCGACCGCGTGGTGGAGCGCTCCAACGAGGCGAAGCGGATCCAGGGCCGCATCAACCAGCTGGCCCACCTCTACGTGCTGGATCAGCTCTTCGACAACGACCTCGCCCGCCCCGACGAGGAGCGCACGCGCTGGCACGGCACGGTCATGGGGCTGACGCGCGACAAGGTGCACGTGACCTTCGAGGAGCCACCCGTGGACGTGAAGCTCTACATCGACGACCTCGAGGAGCAGCTGCGCACCAAGGTGGAGCTGAGCGACGACGGCGCCTCGTTGCGCCGCGCGAGCGGGCGTGGGGTGTGCCGCATCGGTGAGCCCGTCAGCGTGCGGGTGGCCCGCTGGGACCCGTCTCGCAAGCGCTTCGTGCTGCGCATGGACGTGGACTGAGCAGAGCTCGCGTCAGCCCGCGAACCCACGTGGCAGGCCTGGGCGCGGGACCAGGCTGGGGAGCAGCGCGCCGGGGGAGTCCGCGCTGCGCACGCCCGCTGTGGGGCGATAGGCCCCGAGGTGGATGTCCCGGGCGCGCTTGGCGAGCGCCGCCGCCTCCACCGCGCTGAGGTCGCCCACTCGCCCGAGCCAGGCGAAGAAGAACGGCAGCCCGCGCGTGGCCGCCGCCCGCAGGCCGTCGAAGCCGTAGAGCTCGCCCGGCAGGTGCACCCCCGCGAAGGCCTCCACCGGGAAGTCGCTCCAAGCGGACAGGCCCAGGCGCTCGAAGTACTCGATGGCGAACACCGCCACCGCGTGGAGCGCGTCCTCGGGCACGTCCACGAAGGCGTGGGCCAGCACGAAGGCGTCGGCGCGCGAGGAGCGATCAGAGCCGAGCACGCGCGGCAGGGCACAGACGGTCGGTGGTTCGGATGGGCGGCGGGTCACGCCTCCTTGTCGACGCTCCGCGGGCCGACTTGCGTGCGAAATGCAGAGGCGCTCAGGCCACCCGCAGCGACGTGGCCATCTCGCTGGCGGCCGCGCGCGCGCCCTCGAACGTGGCCTCGGGCCCCTGCACGGTGAGCACGAACACGTGCCCGCCGGCCTCGAAGCGTGTGTGCTGCTGGCGGTGCGGCGCCCCGCGGTGCTCGTAGGCCACCTCCACGATGCCCTGATTGTCCGCGACGGCCCGGCCAACCTCGACCTGACCGTCCCCAATCAGGGCGTCCACGCTGGGGCAGAGCTCTTGGGTGTAGGGGCCGGCCACGAAGATCAGGCATCCGAAGCCCGGCTCACCCTCCCCGGCCTCGGGCACCAGGTCGAACAAGAACGGGCCGTCACGGTCGGGCGACGCCAGGTGGAAGCCCACGGGCCAGGCACAGAGGAAGTGGCTGGTCTCGAGACGGAAGTCCCCGCGGTAGTCCGTGTCCACGGCCACCATGAGGTCGTGCAAGCCGCGCGCGCCCCCGTCCACGATGTAGCGCAGGGACTCGCCCACCACGCGGACGTTGGCCAGGAACGCGCCGTGTGTGACGCGCACGCCGTCTTCGTGGCGGCACAGCACGAACGGGGCCCGAGGCACCAGGGCCACGCGGTGACCGGCGATGCGGACGTGCGCCTGCAGGGGCTCGCCAGACCCGCTCACGGGCTGGCCTGGGTGGCGAGGCGCTGTGCGAGCACGCGCTCCACGGTGTGGACGATGGCCACCGTGCGCGGGTCCAGCTCGATGTTCACCAGGTCGCCCACGTGGCGAGACCCGAAGTTGGTGAGCCGGAGCGTCTCGGGGATGAGGTGCAGCGTGAAGCCGTCCGGATAGGTGCGCCCCACGGTCAGGCTGGAGCCGTCCACCGCGATGAAGCCCTTGGGCAGGATGTACGGCATGAACGCCTCCGGCACGCGCACCCGCATGGCCACGTCGTGGCCCTCGAGCCGCACCTCGGCGATCTCGCCGCGCCCCACCACGTGCCCCGCCACCTCGTGACCGCCCAGCTCGTCGCCCACGCGCAGGCTGCGCTCCACGCTGACCAGGCGGCCCACCTCGAGCGTGTCGAGCGTGGTGAGGTTCAGCGTCTCTTGGATGGCGTCGAAGCCCACCCGGGTGCCGTCGAGCGATGCCACCGTCTGGCACACACCGTCGATGGCCACGCTGGCCCCGAGAGCCAAGCCGGCGGAGAGCTCGGCGCCGAAGTCCACCACGTAGCTCAGCAGCCCCGGCGCGCGGCTGACCTGCACCACCGGAAAGAGGCCCCGTGTGATTCCGCTGTACATGCCGCCGTCATAGCAGGACCGCGCGCGTGGGTCACCTCAGGACCCCGCGCGCAGCCTCGCCCAGGTGGCCACGTTCACGCAGCGCTGACCGCGATCTTGCGGGGGCTCGGGGCATCCCGCTTCGGGAGCGTCACGCGCAGCACGCCATCCGAGAGTTTCGCGTCGATGTGCTCGGCGTCGACCGTCTCGGGGAGCGTGAACGCGCGCCGGAAGGTCCCGCGGACCCGCTCCACGTGGCGGAAGCCGGTCTTCTCGTCCGTGGTGTCGGTGCTCTCGTTGCGCTGGGCCTCGATGGTCAGCACGTTCTTCTCCACGTTGACGCTCACGTTCTCCATGGCCACGCCGGGCAGCTCGGCCAAGATCTCGTAGGCCTCGGGGCGCTCGTGGATGTCCACGGCCGGGCGCAGGTAGCCGTCCGTGACGGCGGCCGGGCGACGCCGGGCGGGGACGGTGCGGTAGAAGTCGGCGAAGGGGTCGAAGAGGGTCAACATGGCGTGGTTCTCCATGGCCGCGTCGCATTTGCGCAGCCGACAGTAGGGGTTGGTCAGATGAGTCCCAAGTGGCCTGTTTATGGGCCGAAAGGGTCTTTTCGGTGACTCGCGGGGCAAGCTAAACACGGCTCCCGGCGTGTCAACGGGGCACCTCGATCCGCCGCGCGGTCGCGAACGGCCTCCCGGTCACGTATGCTCCTGGGAATGAATCCTGCGGGCGCCGTTCGCGTCCAAGGCTCATTCCCGCGCTCGCTCGCACTCGGAGTCTCCATGAAGCACCTTCCTTCTTCCCTCAATCTCCTGTCGCTGGCCGCTGCCTCCCTCCTCACCACGGGCTGCATCACCGTCACCGACGGGACGCCGACGCCCACCACGCCCTTCGGCAGTGACGTCTCCCTGGATGGCCTCTGGGACGTGAACGGGGCCGAGCCCACCGCCCAGTCCTGCGGAGACATCGCCACGGTGCGCGTCGTCGTCTGTTGGGATGCTGCCGCGACCGAGTGCTTCACCACGCAGTCGCTCACCTTTGCCTGCGCCAACGGCGGGTTCGACACGCGGCCCACGCGCGTGCTGGCTGCGGGCGCGTACTACTCCCTCTGGGAGGCGCTCGACTCGTCGGGCAACGTGCTCCAGGAGACCAACCCGCTGCCGCTGGTGGTGACCTCGGTGGGTCACGCCACGCTGGCCACCCCGGACTTCGACGGGGCGCTGCCGTCCACCACGCTCACGGTGCAGGTGCGCTTCCAGAACGCGGCCTTGGGCCCGTTCCTGACCTGTACGGCGGCGAACATCGCCACCAACGAGTTCGACTACACGTTCCACGAGGGCACCGAGTTCACGGACCCGATCATCGCCGGCCCCACCACGCAGAACTGCGGCACGGGCAGCGACGTGCTCTTCACCGAGAACGCGAGCTTCCAGTTCGACAACGGGTCCTACACGTTCTTCGCGAGCGCCGAAGAGACGGTGAACAACTGCACCAGCCTGTGGGACGCGAAGTGCACCTTCACCCTGACGCTGAACACGTCCAACGTGGTGACCTGCAACGCGGCAGTCGTCTCCTCGGGCCCCGGCTGCTGAGCCGGCTGGGTTCCTGGCGCCTTCCCGCGGCTTTGCACCTCGGGAGGCGCGTGCTTACATCCTCTCCGTGTTTCAACTTCCACGCCTGATGCCGCTCACGCGGGGTCTGCTGATCGCCACGGGCGTCAGCTTCCTCCTCCACACGGTCATGCAGGTGTGGGTGCAGTTCCCGCTGGGCTCGTTCACGGCGCTCACCACGGGGCGCCTCACGGTGTGGACGGCGCTCCAGCTGGTCACCCACCCGCTCGGGTGGATCATCATGCCGCGCTCGGCGCTCACGCTGATGTTCGCGCTGCTGATGCTGTGGTGGTCGCTCGGGCCCTTCGAGGAGCGCTACGGCGGCAAGGCCACCCTGCAGCTGGTGATCGGCAGTACGCTGCTGTCCGGGGTGCTCTCCATGCTGGTGGGCCTGCTGGTGAGCCCCGACATCGTCCTGGGTCCCAACACGTGGGTGCTCGCGGGCTGGGGTGCCCTCGGCTGGAGCCTGCGCTACGCGCCCATGAACATCCTCGGGCTGCCGACGCGGGGTGAGGCCTACGTGTGGTTCGCGCTGGTCTTCGTGGCGCTCAACTTCCTGACCGACCCGCGCGTGCCCACGCTGGTGGCGGAGCTGGCGGCCATCGGTGCCGGGGTCGGGTTCGTGGCCTGGCGGCGGCGTCGGCTGCCCCCCGCGCGCGTGTCGTCGGTGATCTCCATTGACTCGGCACGCAAGGGGCGTGACGGGAAGAACAAGCCGGAGTGGCTGAATTGAAGGCCGCGCGGCCGCGCAGGGCGCTGGGGTGGCTGCTCCTGAGTCTCTCGCTCGGGGCCTCGGGCTGCGAGGGCTGCTCCTGCCAGGGGGACCGGCTGGTGACCTTCGGGCTCGACGCGGGCGCGCGCCCTGGGCAGTCGGCGCCCGTGGCCAACGTGCCAGGAGTGAGCGGACCAGACGCAGGCGTGGGCGCCGTGGCGGGCGTGCGCGCGCGTGCGCTGCCGGCCGGCACGCGCCGCGTGGAGCTCAGCGGGCACCCCCTGCAGCGCGACGACGGTGACCTGCGCGCCATCCTCATGGTGGACGTGGACGCCGACGGCGACCAAGACGCCTACGTGCTGCACACGCGCGGCGCGGCACCGGCAGCAGGGGCGGCGGCACCCGCTGCGGGGAGCCCGGGCAGCACGCCCACCGTGGTGCTCTCGCTCGCCCGCGTCGCGCCGGGCGGGGTCACGCTCGCCGAGCTGGGGCACACCCTGGCACCGGCCGACTGCGAGCTGTCCGAGGGCAGCGGCGAGACGCTGGGACCCACGCTGGTGGTGTTGAGCGCGGCCTTTACCTGCGCCACCGGGCCGGCATCGGTGGCGCTCATTGCCAGCCTGGAAGCCCAGCCACGGCTCGAGGAGCGGCTGACCCTGCTGGCCCCTGCACCGGCGGCAAGCACGGACACGCCGGAGCCCGATGCGGCGGCAGCGACGCCCGCCAGCCCTTCGGCACCCTTGCCGGGCGCGACCACGCCAGACCCGAGCGCGCTGCCGCTGGGGCTCGCGCTCCGCGCCGAGGACAAGAACCAGGACGGCACGCCGGACCTGGTGGCGCGCGTCTCCCTGGGCGAGGGCGACGACGCGGTCAGCGTGGACCTCGCTTGGATCGAAGGGGCGAGCGGGCTGGCGCGCGACCGGGCCGAGCCCGAGGCCACGCTGCGCACGCTGGCCAACGCCGCCGCCGACCCGCTCACGCGGCAGCCCGAGGTGGCGCTGCGCAGCGCGCTGCGGGTGCTGGCGCTCTACACCGCGCTGTGTGCCGAGGGCGGCGCCGAGCGCGTGCGGCTGGGTGACGCGCAGGGCCTGCCGTGTGGGCGCTCACGGGGGGCAGGCAAGGCCGCGGCGGTGGTGGCTGCGGCCCACGCGCAGGCGGGTGACGTGTTCGCTGCGGCGCAGGCCCTGGCGCGCCTCGACTCTTCGGCGCTCACGGTCAGCGAGGCCGAGCGCCGCATGGTGACGCGCGCCTACGGGCGTGCTCCCACGCCGCGTGGCCTCGTCATGCGGAAGCTGGCCGACGTGACGGGGCGCGGTGGGCTGTCGTTCCTGGACGACCAGCACGTGCAGCTGCCGGGTGGGCGGGTGATGTCCATCCGCGAGCCTGTGCCCACCGCTGCGCCCCCACCGGCGGCCAGCCCCGAAGACTGCGGGGTCGCGGCTACGGGCAACCAGGCGACCACCAGCCCGGGGGGCGTGCCCACCTCCAATCTGCCGCCGCCGCGCCTCAACGCGGGCTTGGTGGTGGACCCGAGCGGGCGCTTCAGGACGTCGCGCGTGGGGCGCAGCTGCGCGGCCTACGTGGTGGAGCTGTCCGCGCTCGACCCCATTCTGCATGGGCCGCCACGCCTGGCGGTCATCGCCGCGCTCCCCACGCCGCGCTGCGCCGCTGGGGCCCCGGGTGCCATCGAAGCCGCCGAAGACGGGGGCTTCGTTCCTCTCGGCTGGGCGCCCCAGGGCCTGCTCCTGGCGCGTCGCGACGAGCTCTGGGTGGTGCCGCTCACCGACGAGGCGCGCCCGGCGGGCGAGCCCTTCCGCGTGGCCACGGGCGCGCTGCCGCCTGCCCCGGTGAACGGGCCGGCCATCCAGCGCGACGGCTCGCGTTACGTCACCACCCTCGATGCGGGCGTGGTGCTGCACACGCTGGGGCCCGAGCCCAGCCTGACTCTGCTGCGCCCCCCCGGTTGGGGCGAGGTGAGCGGAGACACCGCGGTGCGCGGCGTGGCGCTGGCCCCCGGAGGCAACGCGGTGGTGGTGCAGCGCGGGGCCGCCGTGTATTTGCTGACGTGGTGAACGGCATGCGGCATCCTCTCCCCCACTCGCGCCACACCCTCCGCGCGGAGAAGAACTTGCCCCACGTGCGTCCAGCTCCACGGCCCTCCGCCGCCTCTCGGCTCCTCGCAGGCCTGGGCTCCCTGTTCCTTGCGAGCCCGCGCTCGCTCCGTCTCGCGAGTCCGTTGCTGGCCGTTCTGCTGCTCGTCAGCTGTGGAGGCCGCGAGCCTCGGCCCGCCACCCCGTGCATGTCGGACCGCGAGTGCAACGGGTCCGAGCGCATCTGCCACGAGGGGCGCTGCCGCTTCATCGCCGAGGTCACGGCGGAGCTCCAGGCGCAGCCGGAGCCAGCGCCCACATCCGACGCCGGGCCTGCGGTGGGCGAGACCAGCGATGCCGGGGTGAGCCTGCCCGCTGGGCCGGTGGCGCTCGGCCTGCCCATGTTCATGGGCGATCCGCGGCACACGGGCCGCAGCCCGCACAGCGGTCCCGAGCGCACCCCCACCGAGGCCTACTCCTACGCGAGCACCGGGCGCGTCTTCGCCAGCATCGTGCTGCACCAGGACATCGCCTACGTGGCGTCACTCGGGCGCACCCTGTCGGCGGTGGGCGCGGACGGCAGCCTGCTGTGGCGGTACAGCGCGAGCGGCCGCATCTACGGGACCCCGGCGGTGGCGCCCAATGGCACCGTCTACCTGGCGAGCGACGATGGCTGGCTGACCGCGCTGCGCCCGTCGGGCCAGCCCGCGTTCCGGGTCCAGCTGGGCGACACGCTGGATGGCAGCATCACCATCGGCCCCGACGGCACCCTCTATGTCGCAGGCGACGGGGTGTTCGCGGTCACGCCGCAGGGGCAGATCGCATGGCAGGTGGCCACCGCCGGCCACATCCGAAGCAGCCCTGCGCTGCACCCCGACGGCTTCCTGGTGGTGGGCACCCCCGACGGTTTCGTGCGCGCCATCAACCTGGATGGGCGCCCGCGCTGGGAGGCCCAAGTAGGCGCCAGCATTGACGGAAGCGCTGCGGTGGGGGACGACGGAACCGTCTACATCGGAAATGACGCGGGGTACTTAATCGCGCTGACCCCTGGCGGCGGCGTCCGATGGCGCTATGAAACCGGCGCGGACATTCGAGCGACCCCGGCTGTCTTTCCTGACGGCACCGTGATCGTCGGCTCCTATGACCAACACGTTTACGCCATCCGCCCGGATGGTTCCCTCCGCTGGCGCGTCCCCACTTCTGGGCGCGTGCGCAGCTCTGCCCTCCTGGATGCGAACGGTCGCATCTACGTGGGCTCTCAAGATGACTCCATCTACTGCCTCTCGCCCAACGGCGAGGTCCTCTGGCAGCACAACATCGGCCAGGACGTGGACGCCACGCCGGCGCTCGGACCCGACGGAACTCTGTTCGTCGGCGCCGACGACGGACGCCTCCACGCGCTGCGCTGAACGCTCGCACGGCGAGCCGAGATTTCAATGACGACACTTCATCCCGACGACGTACTGCGCGTCCTCCGCACGCGTGCACCGCGGGCCCTCCAGTTAGGCGAGATCCAGACCCGCCTGTTCGACAACCCCGATGACGCCAAGGCCGCCCGCGGCGAGCTGCTGGCCGTGCTGGACACGCTCTGCGTGCAGGGCTCGGCGCAAGAGATGCCCGGCCTGCGCTTCCGCTTCCAGACCGTGCCCGTGCAGGTGGAGCCTCCGGCGCCGCCCGAGGTGAGCGGGCCCGTGAAGCCGCGCAAGCCCAAGAACAAGTTCGTGGTGCAAGACCGCCACGGCGTCCGGCGCGACGAGCAGCCGACCGACACCCGGGCGCTCGCGCCCATCCCGGCTCTGGCCCCCGTCGTGCCGGACTTCGAGAGCCCGCCCGACAAGCGCGTGGACCTGCGCCCCGCCAACCGGAACGACGGCCGGCCGGCCAATCGGCAAAACGGGCGCAACGACGGCCGCAGTGACAAGCGCAGCGACCGCCCCGACTGGCGCGAGGCCCGTGAGCCGCGTGAGCCCGTGGTGGAAGCGCCGCGCTCGCCCTGGCAGCGCCCCGCTCAGCGCGCCGCCACCGTGGCGGGCTACCTGACTGTGACGCCGCGCGCGTTCGGCTTCGTGGCGGCCGAAGACGGCGGCCCCGACGTGTTCGTGGGCCCCACGTCCATGGGCGCCGCGCTGCACGGCGACAAGGTGGAGGTCGTGGCGCAGCCCTCCGCCAAGGGCCGCGAGGGCTACGTGGTGGGCATCCTGTCCCGCCGCGCCCCGCGCATCACCGGCACGCTGCGCCGCATGGGCAACCAGACCTTCCTCGAGCCCGACGACGTGCGCCTGCGCGGCCCCATGGAGCTGGTGCAGGCCGTGCCCGCCGAAGCCAAGGTGGGTGACGTGGTGGACGCCCGCATCGTGCGCTTCCCGCAGGACGCCAACGAGCGCCCCGGCGTGGTGGTCGAAGGCATCCTCGGCGTGCAGGGCATCACCGCCGTGGAGGTGGCCAAGATCAAGATCCGCGAGAACGTGGTGGAGGAGTTCCCGCCGGCCGTGCTGGCCGAGGCGGCGAACATCCCGCAGCGCGTGGCGCCCGCCGACAAGGTGGGCCGCGAGGACCTGCGCGAGCTCGACCTCTGCACCATCGACCCGGCCGACGCGCGCGACCACGACGACGCGCTCTTCATCGAGCGCAAGAAGGGCGGCGGCTTCCACGTGGTGGTGGCCATCGCCGACGTCTCGCACTACGTGCGGCTCGGCACCGCCATCGACGACGAGGCGCAGGCGCGTTGCACCAGCATCTACCTGCCCGACCGCGTGATCCCCATGCTGCCGCACGAGATCAGCAGCAACCTCGCGTCGCTCGTGCCCAAGAAGGACCGGCTGTGCCTGGCGGTGGACATCACGCTGGACGCCACGGGGCGCGTCACGCACCACCGCTACATCGAAGGCATCATGCGCTCCACCGCGAAGCTCACCTACGAGGGTGTGGCCGACGCGCTGGGGCTCACCACCGAGGGCGGCGTGAAGCAGGCCGCCGCACGCGAGCGGGTGCCCATGCTGCAGGCCCTGCTGGACCTGTCGCGCATCCTGCGGCAGCGGCGCCTCGAGCGCGGCGCGCTCGACTTCGACCTGCCCGAGCCGCGCGTGAAGCTGGACGAGCAGGGCGAGCCCATCGACGTGGTGCGCTCGCGTCAGGACCCCGGCGTGCGCGAGGCCTATCGCGTGGTCGAAGAGATGATGCTGCTGGCCAACGAGACCGTGGCGAGCGACTTGTCGCAGCGCGGCATCCCGGCCATCTACCGCACGCACGGCGCGCCCGCGGCCGAGAAGCTCGAGACCTTCTGCGAGCTGGCGACCTCGCTCGGCGAGCCGCTGGACGCCGAGGCGGCGCAGGACCCGAAGCAGCTCACGGAGTTCCTCGCGCGCATCGAGGGCGAGCCCGCCGCGCCCGTGCTGCGCTACCTGTTGCTGCGCGCCATGCAGCAGGCCATCTACGGCACCGACGACGTGGGCCACTTCGGCCTGGCGGCCAAGCACTACCTGCACTTCACCTCGCCCATTCGGCGCTATCCGGACTTGGCGGTGCACCGCGTGGTGCGCGCCCTGGCCCGCGGCGAGTTCGTGGACGGCGCGCTGCTGCTGCCCATGCTGCGCAAGATGGCGGCCCGCAGCAGCCAGCTCGAGCGCCGCGCCATGACCGTGGAGCGCGACGTGGTGAGCCTCTACCGCTGCCTGGTCATGCGCGACAAGGTGGGCGAAGAGATGAACGCGACCATCAGCGGGCTCGACGAGACTGGCTTCTACGCGAGCATCGACAGCCCCTTCGTGGACGTGTTCGTGCCCTGCGAGCGGCTGACGGATGACTACTACGCGGTGGACCGCCTGGGCGTGCGCCTGGTGGGTCAGCGCGGCGGGCGCGTGTTCGAGATGGGGCAGCCCGTCACCATCCGCGTGGTGAGCGTGGGCCTCGAGCGGCGCCGCGTGGAGGCCGAGCTGGTGGGTGTGCTGGAAGAGCGCCGTCAGCCCGGTGGACGTGGGCGCTCACGCGACGACGGCGGCGGCAAGCCGCGCGGCGAGTGGCAGGGCAAGCGCGGCAAGCCCAAGTCGGCCGAGCGCGGGGACGCGCCCAGCAAGTCGGGCAGCAAGCCCGGCAAGTCCGGTGGCAAGGCGGGCGGCAAGGCGGGTGGTGGCAAGTCGGGTGGGAAGCCCAGCGCGGCCAGCAAGCCCGGCGAGGGCAAGCGCAGCCGCAAGCGCTGAGACGTGCGCACGCTGGCGACTCAGCCGCGCAGTTTGGACCAGTTCTCCACCTCGACACCCTTGAAGCGGGTGAAGTCCTTCACGTTAGGTCCGCGCAGCTGGTCAAGGCAGGGGGCCGCGACGAAGGGCCGGCTTTCCCACCCGGGGGCGGGGGGGGGGGGGTGCTTCGAGATGGGCGATGAGACGATGTTGGTGTCCAGCAGGAAGCGGGCGGTCAAAGCGCGACCTTCCGACCAGGGTCACGATCGCGCGCCGATGCGAACACGTCGTCGTCCAAGCCCAACTCCTGCGGCGGGTGTACGGCGGTGAACCGACGAAAGGCGTCGCCGAAGGGCACGCGCCCACCACGTAGCCGCTCGAATTCGTGCACGGACATCACGACGGCCACGGGCTTACCGCGCCGTGTGAGTTCGATCTCCTCACCGGCCTCTGCTTGGTCCACGATGCTGGGCAAGCTCGAACGAGCTTCGGCGATGGAGTACTGCTTTGCCACGAAATGAATGTACATCTAGATGTACACCTCCGCAAGGGTGCCGAAAGTGATGTCGACTCCGTGCGTGGCTGTCTTGGTGCAGAGTGACATTTGGCGCGACGGTGGGTCGCTGTCTGCGACTGTCCTCGATGGGGACCGACATCGCTCGTTCTGGTTGCAGAGATCGATGGGACCACCCGCGCGACAGTGGCCATGAGAACCTGTTCGTATCGGAAGGGGAACGCCCCGAGTCGAAGGATGTGATGATTGGCATCGCTTCAACGGAGGAATCGCGGTGGCTGACCTATCTCGAGCGGGTTGACGACGCGTCTGCTGAACCCGAGTCGAGACTGCGATTCCGCCAGATCGTCGATGCCCTCCGGGTGCGTCACAGCGCGACACCCACCTGAAGCGCGACACGCAGCCGTGCCTCGCGCGACCGCCTCAGCGCGTGATGCGCTCGATGACCAGCGGCAGCCGTGTGGCGGGCTTGGGGCCCAGCACGAACGCATCGCGCACGCGCGCCACGTGCAGCGTGTGGCCCTTGCGCTCGTTCACGTGCAGGTAGGCCAGCGGCTGACCGGCCTCCACGCGCTCGCCCACGGTGGCGGCCAGCTCGATGCCCACGCGCGGGTCCACCACGTCGTCGGTCTTGGTGCGGCCGGCGCCGAGCGACACCCCCACCAGGCCAAGCTCCAGTGAGTCGAGCGCCTGCACCACGCCGTGCTTCTCCGCCTTGATCACCAGCCGGTGCTCGGCGCTCGGTAGGCGGTCGGGCTCGCTGACCACGCGCGGATCACCGCCCTGCGCGCGCACCATCTTCTCGGTCAGGCGCACCGCGCTCCCGTCGCGCATCACCGCGCGCAGCTGCCGCTCGGCATCGGCGCGGCCCTGGGCCACACCGCCCAGCTGCAGCATCTCCACGCCCAGCGCGAGCGTCAGCTCGAGCAAGTCGGCCGGCCCCTCGCCGCGCAGCGTGAGGAACGCCTCGCGCACCTCGAGCGCGTTGCCGATCATCTTGCCGAGCGGGTCGTCCATGCGCGTGAGCAGCGCGCGCACGTCTTTCCCGGCGCCGCGCCCCACGCGCACTAGGCTCTTGGCCAGCACGCGCGCGTCGTCCACGTTCTTCATGAAGGCGCCGCGCCCCACCTTCACGTCCATCACCAGGCCGTCCAAGCCCTCGGCCAGCTTCTTGGACAGGATGCTGCCCGTGATGAGCGGCACCGACTCGATGGTGGCCGTCACGTCGCGCAGCGCATAGAGGCGCTTGTCGGCCGGGGCCAGGTCCGCCGTCTGCCCGATGATGGCGCAGCCCAGCTTGGCCAGCTGCCGCTGGAACTGCTTGGGCGTGAGGTCCACGTGGAAGCCCGGAATCGCTTCGAGCTTGTCGAGCGTGCCGCCCGTGTGCCCGAGCCCGCGCCCCGCCATCATGGGCACCGGCACCCCGCAGGCTGCCACGATGGGCGCGAGCGACAGGCTGATCTTGTCGCCCACGCCGCCCGTGGAGTGCTTGTCGACCTTCTTTCCGGGGATGGCCGACAGGTCCATCACGCGCCCGCTGTCGCGCATGGCCAGCGTGTAGGCGGTGGTCTCGCGCGGGGTCATGCCGCGGAAGAAGACGGCCATCGCGAGCGCCGCCATCTGGTAGTCGGGCAGCTCGCCCGTGGCGTAGCGGTTCACCAGGGAGCGCAGCTCCACGTCGGTGAGCTCACCCCCGTCACGCTTGTGGGCAATCAGCTCGGGGACCGTGCGGAGCTCGGGGGAGGCGTTCATGCCGGGAGCCTATCGCCAACTGCCCGGTCTCAGAAGCGCAGCGTGGCGGTGGCGCCGTAGTGTCCCGCGCGGGGGTCGGCCTGCGGGACGAGCGAGAGCTGATAGTCACGCTCCGCTGCGCGGTGGCGTCGCCGCGCCCGGACCTTGCGGGGCAGCAGAAACGTGGCCGACAGGATGACGAGGGGCAGGCTGAGCCCCATCAGGGCGATGCCGCCCACCTGCTGCGGGTTGGGGCCGCTGCAGTCCCCGTAGTACGAGTCGCAGTAGTAGTAGGACGAGTTCATCAGCAGCATGGTCCCCGAGACGAAGGCCACGGCGGACCCCGCGAAGGTCATCATGGGCCAGAACAGGCTCGGCCGGCGACCCGGGGGCGGCTGCCGCGCGGGCTCCTGCAGTGAATAGCCCTGCGGAGCGTGCACGTAAGGCGTCCCGCTCCCCGCGTAGCCCGGAACGATGACGTAGGTGGCGCCCGGCGGGGCCTCGAGATCTGCGGGAGCAGACGGCATGGGCTGCGGAGCGGGCGAACGGGGCAACGGGGCCACGGGCCGCGACGGGCTGATCTGCAGCTCCGTGAGCTCGCGGATGTCGAGCGCCAGCACCTCACCCGAGTCCGTGCGGATGACCACCCGCTCGCCGGGGATGTAGACCTCGATCTCACCCGTGACGACACCCCCCGAGACGAGGCGGGCCGTGCCGCGGTCGGCGTGGGCACAGAGTGGGAGCGCGAGCACGGCGGCCAGCGTGGAGATCACCAGCGCACACGCCGCCGCACGCCGTCTCAGGATGGAGAGTGTCATGCGGGACCACCAATGCAGTGCCCGTGCCACGGCGTTCGCCACAGCATTCTCGCGGTCCAGGACGCTCTTGCAGGGGTGTCAACGCGCCTTCCGTGTCGCCCCGGCGCACCGCGCTTGGCACAGTCTGGCCCGGCGGCACACTCGGCGCCGTGGCCCGGCAGCACAGCCCGCTACTCGAAGTCCACCCGCTCCACGAGGCGCATGGGAACCTGCGTGGGCGCGCCGCCCTGGCCGTGCACGGTGATGGACTGCCTCGGGAGGTACTCGACGATCACGCCGCGCACCGCACCACCGGCGCGATAGTGCACCGTGGCGATGGCCGGGCTGCGTGGAAAGGGTTGGCGCCCAGCGTGGAGGGTGCGCTGCCCGCGGGCGCTCGTGCCCATTCGGAGGAAGCGCTCTCGTGCCTCCGCGTGCGCGGCGTGCAGCGCGGCCCCGCGCTCGTTCGAGTAGCGAGCCGCCAGCGGCCGATTGCAGTCGACCCGGCGTAGCGACGTGAGCCAGTTGGCCACCTGGGCCCAGTGCGCGCTTCCGGCCTCCAGCACCTCGACATCGAGCTCCGCCGGCGCGTAGCGCACCACGTAGACGCGACCTGCGGCCACTTCGCCCGTGAGCAGCTCGGGCACCGGTCGGGGGACGCGTGACGACTGGCGGTGTCCCGGCGCGAAGTACAGCTCCACCTCGCCCGCCGGCACGTCGATGACCGTCCACTCACCCGCATCGAGCTGCGCTTGGACCTGGTGTGTGTCCGCGGCGACGACGTTGACCGAATAGCCGCCGCCTTCTTCAGAGGGCCACATGAGCACGATGGAGGCGCGCTCGCTCGTCACCTCGGGGAGAGCTCCCTGGGAGGTAGACGGGACCGAGAGCAGCCACGGGTTGGAGCAGCTCGCGAGCGTGACTGCGACCAGCGACATGATGACCAGCTGGGGGCGGCCAGCCACCCCTCTCCCTGCGACGCACGGCTTCATGCGGCGAAGGGTACACCATTCGTCGGCGCGGGGAGGCGACGGAGAGTCTCCGGTTGAAACGCTCGCGGCACTTGCGCGACCCCACCCCGGACGCACGGGCGACCAGCCCGCCCCAATGACGTAAGGTGAGACCATGACCGCCGCTCCCCGGGTGCTCGCCGCGCCCGCCCTGCTCCTGACCACCTTCGCCCTGCTGGCCACCTCCTGTGCGGGCACGCCGCGCACGCTCACGTACCACCAGGTGCGCAGCGACCGCATGAGCGGCGCGCGGCTGAGCTACTCGGTGTGGGTGCCGCCCGACTTCCGTGACGACGAGCGGCTGCCGCTGATCACCTTCCTGCACGGCGGCGGCGACGACCCGGCCACCTTCGACGACCAGGGCCTCCCTGCGGAATTCCGCGCGGCCAGCGAACGCGGCGAGCTGCCGCGGGCCGTCATCTTCTTCCCGCAGGGCGACAACGGCTTCTGGGCCAACTGGTACGACGGCACGCGCCTCTACCAGGACTGGATCCTGGAGGAGCTCATCCCCGAGGTGTCGCGTCGCTACCACACGCTGCCGTGCCCCGAGGACTGCCACGTGATGGGCGTGTCCATGGGCGGCTACGGCTCGCTGCGCCTGGTGATGGACCGCCCCGGGCGCTTCGCGTCGCTCACCGCCATCAGCGCCCCCATCTTCGACACCGAGCAGATGATGACGTTCGCGACCGACCGCATGACGTCGCTGTTCATCCCGGTGCACCGCGTGTGGGGGCCGGCCAACGAGGCCGAGATCCGCGGGCGCGACCCCTTCCTGGTGTGGCGTAGCGTGGCCGACCTGCACGGCACGCGCGTGGCCATCCACTGGGGCAGCGACGACCGCGAAGGCATCAAGGAGACCAACGAGCGGCTGCACGAGCACTTCGAGCAGCAGGGCATCCCGCACACGGCCGTGGAGTACACCGGCAACCACAGCTGGCGCAGCTGGAGCCCGGTGATCCAGGGCGCCATGCGCGAGCAGCTGGGTACGGCCGCGGAGTAGCGCCGCTGGGCAGGGGGAGGGGGCGCAGGGCCGCTGGCCAAGCCGGCGCCCTCCGGTCAGAGTGCAGCCCGATGGAAGCAACTGCAGCAGGCGGCGCTCAGGCAGCGCCCAAGAAGCCGTGGGCATTGGTCACCGGAGGGAGCCGCGGCATCGGCGCGGCCATCAGCAAGGCGCTGGCGGCGGCGGGCCACCCCATCCTGCTGAACTACCGCAGCAACGACGCGGCGGCGCAGGCGGTGAAGGCCGAGATCGAGGCGGCGGGCGGGCACGTGCGCCTGCTGCGCTTCGACGTGGTGGACCGCGAGGCCACCTTCGCGGCCATCGATGCGCTCATCGCCGAGGGCCTGCCCATCGGCGTGCTGGTGAACAACGCGGGCGTCTCGGCGGACAACGCCTTCCCCATGATGACCCCCGAGCAGTGGGACCCCGTCATGCGCGTGAACCTGGACGGCTTCTACAACGTCACGCAGAAGCTGGTCATGCCCATGATCCGCTTGCGCAAGGGCCGCATCATCACCGTGTCCAGCGTGAGCGGCGTCATCGGCAACCGCGGGCAGGTGAACTACAGCGCCGCCAAGGCCGGGCTGATCGGCGCCACCAAGGCGCTGGCCATCGAGTGCGCCAAGCGCGGCGTCACCGTCAATGCCGTGGCCCCCGGGCTCATCGAGACCGACATGGTGGTGGACGCGCCGCTCGACATCATCAAGAAGCACATCCCCATGCGCCGCTTCGGGCAGCCCGAAGAGGTGGCCGCGCTGGTGGCGTTCTTGGCCAGCGACGCGGCCGGCTACATCACGGGGCAGTGCGTGTCCATCAGCGGCGGGCTCTAGCGGCAGGTGTTGCGCGTCGTCCTGACCATCCTGAACGTGGTGCTGGCGGTGACCTACCCGCTGGCCGTGTGGTGGTCGCTCACGCACACCAGCGCGCGCAACACGGGGCTGCTGGTCATGCTGGTGCTCATCCCCGGCATCGCGCTGCGCCTGCGCGGCAAGACCCGCAGCGAGCTGTGGCCCGTGCTGCGGGTGCCCCTGGTGGTGCTGGGCGTGCTGCTGCTGGGCGTGCTGCTGAACGACCCGCGCTTCGTGTTTGCCATGCCGGTGCTCATCAACGTGGGGCTCCTGATCACGTTCGGGAGCACGCTGCGCACGGACCTGCCCATGATCGAGCGCTTCGCGCGCATGCAGGACCCCAACCTGAGCGAGGCACAGCGCGCCCACTGCCGGCGCTGGACGGTGCGCTGGTGCGTGTTCTTCGTGGTCAACGGCAGCGTGGCGCTCGCGCTCGCGCTGCTGGCCGACGTGCGCAGCTGGGCCACCTACACGGGCGGCATCGCCTATGCGCTGATGGGCGGCATGTTCACGGCCGAGTTCCTGGAGCGGCGCTACCGCTTCCGCGAGTACGGCCCGGGCCGGCTCCTGCCGCACGACTGGCTGCTGAAGAAGGTGTGGCCCCCGCATGCCTGAGACCGACCCGCAGGTGCCGGCGCCCGTGACGGCACCCACCGATGTCGCCGCGCAGCGCCGCTGGCGAGACGTGTCCGAGCACGGCACGCGCGTGGGCATCAAGGCGGTGGTGGTGCTGGCCACGCTCTTCGGCCGCGGCCCCACACGCTTGCTCGGCTTCTTCCTGGCGCTCTACTACACGCTGCGCTCGCGTGTGGCGCGCGAGTCCGGCGACGAGCTGCGGCGCCGCCTGGGGCTGCCGCTCGGCTTCCGGCCGGCGTTCCACCACGTGCTGCGCTTCGTGCAGACCACCATGGACGCGTTGTTCTTCTTGCGCGGCAAGACCCGCTGGTTCCGGGTGAGCCGCAACGGCAAGGAGCACCTGCAGCGCCTGCGCGACACCAAGCAGGGCGCGGTGCTCCTGGGCGCGCACCTGGGCAGCTTCTACGCCATGCGCATGCAGAGCACCGAAGAGGCCCTGCCGCTGTACCCGGTGGTCTACACGCAGCACGCGCGGCGCATCAACGACGTGCTCGAGGACCTGGACCCCGGCGGCAAGACGCGCCTCATCGAGATGGGCGGCGGCGACCAGCTGGACTTCATGCTCAAGATCCGCGAGCGCGTGGAAGAGGGGGGCCTCGTGGCCATCCTGGGGGACCGCCCGCCGCCCGATGGCAAGACGGTGGAGGTGGACTTCCTGGGTGGGCGCGTGCTGCTGCCGGCCGGCCCCTACATCCTCGCCGCGTCGCTGCGCTGCCCGGTGTACTTCACGGCCGGCCTCTACCGCGGCGGCAACCACTACGAGCTGTTCTGCATCCCGTTCGCCGAGCAGATCGTGCTGCCGCGCGGCGAGCGCCAAGAGGCCATCGCGCGCTACGCTCAGCAGTACGCGGACCTGCTGGCCGAGTTCGTGCGCAAGGCCCCCGACAACTGGTTCAACTTCTTCGACTTCTGGAAGCCCGACGCGAACGAGCCGGGGCCCCGTGAAGAAAAGCCCTGAGGCCACGTCCATGCAGCTCTCCATGCGCCGCCCCCTGCTCGCCCTCTCGCTCGCCCTCTGCTGCGTCACCCTCGCCGGTGCCAGCCCCACGTCTTCGCAGGCGCAGCCCGCGGCCCCCACTCTCGAGCGCCTGCTGGCCGGCTTCGCGTCCATGACGGGCATGTCGGCGCGCTTCGTGGAGGAGAAGCAGATCGCCCTCCTGGTACGGCCCATCCGCAGCGAGGGCGTCCTGTACTTCACGGCTCCCGGGCGGCTGATGCGGCGCGTGACCTCGCCCACGGTGTCGGCCGCGCTCATCGAGGGCGACACGCTCACGTTCGTGGGCGACGGGCGCCGCGAAGAGATCCCCATCAGCAGCAACGCGGTGGTGGGCGGCTTCGTGTCGTCGTTCCGGCACGTGCTGGCGGGCGACCGTGCCGCGCTCGAGCGTGCCTTCACGTTGCGCTTCGAGGCCCTCGGCGGTCAGCGCTGGCGCCTGCGGCTGCTGCCGCGCAACGCGGACCTGCGCCGCTTCCTCACCGAGATGGAGCTGGTGGGTGAAGGAGCGCGCGTCGAAACGATGGTGATGCGCGAGGCGAGCGGCGACCTGACCACCACCACGTTCAGCGAGGTGGACACGGCACGTCGGTTCAGTGCCGCCGAGACGCGGGACCTGTTCCGCCTCTAGGGGAAGGCTATAACGGATCACGGGTGAGCCATGGTGGAGCACAGCGGCCCGCGTGGAACCGCCTGGTGCGCCCCGATCTCTGACTGGCTTGGTTATTGCTGACCTTGCGAGCCAATGACGACGAACGTGGATGGCGAGCAAGGACGCACCAAGGGCACCATCGAGCTGGTGCTGGGTTCCCTGGTGAACGAGGACGTGGCGGCCATCATCGCGCCCGCTGGGCAGGCTTGTGGGAGCTTCGGCCGCACGCAGCTCGCCATCCATCGGGCCGCTGGGCCGGGCCTCGCCCAGGAGTACCAAGACTGCGTCGGCAAGCTGCCTGGCGGCCGGCTCAACCCGTTCGACCACATCGTGACCGCCGGCCATGCGCTGCGCGCCCGATACGTGGTGCACTGCGGCCTCCTCGAGGCGCGGGAGGCGGGCGAGCACGCCGAGGCCGCGCTGGCCAGCTGCCTAGAGGACGTGTTCGAGACCTGCCGCTCGCTGGGGGTGGACTCCGTGGCGCTGCCCGCGCTGGGCACTGGGGCCTGTGGCTATCGCACCAGCATGGTGGCGCGCGTTTCCATGCGCTGCGCGGTGGCCGCCCAGCGTCACTTGGCAGGCCCGTCGCGCATCCGCTTCCTGCTGGCGGGCCCGGCCACGTTGGAGAGTTTCCTCCACGCGCTGTCGTCCACGGAGTGAGTCAAAATGACACAGACGTCACGCTGCGGGCGCGTGAGTGTGCGTTTTGTCATGTGGCGTCACATAGCTGACACCAAACCGGCGTGAGGGCGACACATGGGCCTCGTATCCCCGGCGCCATGTCACAGACGACGTGCTCACGCGCCCTGGCGCTAACCCTGTTGCTGACGGCCGCCACGGCCGAGGCGCAGCCCACCCCCATCGCTCCACCGGACGACACGCCCGAGTCACAGGCGGTGGCCACTCCCATCGCGGGGCCCCCAGTGAACCCGGCCGACGTGGATGTCTCGGCCGTCGAAGCCGAAGAGGTGGAGGCCGAAGAGGCGCCTGTCGACGACACCGGCCGCGTGACGGCCTCGCTCGGGCGCGGCGTTCGCATCGAGAGCACCGATGGCCGCTTCATGCTGAACATCCGCGCGCGCGCCCAGCTGCTGGCCACGGCGCTGAGCGACACGGATGCGGGCGGCGACGGCTCCATCACCTTCCAGGCGCGCCGCGCGCGTCTGCTCTTCCAGGGCCATCTGTTCGGGCCCGAGTGGACGTACTACCTGCAGCTCGGCTTCTCCAACCGCGACACCGAGTCCGACCTGCGCCTGCCGCTGCGCGACGCCTACATGAACTGGTCGGGCCTGCGCGACATGAACATCCGCTTCGGCCAGATGAAGGTGCCGCACGACCGCCAGCGCGTGAACTCGTCGAGCGCACTCCAGATGGTGGACCGCTCCATCGTCACGGGCGAGTTCAACTTGGACCGCGACGTGGGCATCCAGCTGTTCTCCACCGACGTGGGCGGCCTCGACGGGCGCCTGGCGTATGCGGTGGGTGTCTTCGGCGGCGACGGCCGCAACCGCATCACGGGGGACTTCGGCCTGCTCTACGTGGGGCGCGTGTCGTATCTGCCCTTCGGCGGCTTCGAGGACTACGTGGAGAGCGACCACGGCCGCGCCCCCGAGCCACGCCTCGCGCTGACGGCGGGCTTTGCCTACAACCAGAATTCGGTGCGCGAGCGCAGCACCTTCCAGGGGACGTACCAGCTCGGCAGCTTCGACTTCATGCACGCCAACTTCGACGCGGTCTTCAAGATGAGCGGCTTCTCGCTCTCGGCGCAGGCGTTCATGCGTCAGGCCCGCGGCGCCAACGTGCTCACGGACCCCATGGACCCGGCCAACACCGAGACCGCGCGCGTGGGCTACGGCGCCTTCGTGCAGGCCGGCTACCTGTTCACCGACAACCTCGAGCTGGTCGCGCGCTTCGGTGAGATCCGCCCGTCACGCAACGGCGTGAGCGCGCTCGGCCGCCAGGGCGAGCTGGGCGGCGGCTTGAACTGGTACTTCCAGAAGCACGACTTCAAGATCCAGCTCGACTACTTCTGGCTCTACGGCGACGGCTTCGACGAGGGCCGCCACCAGGTGCGCATCCAGTCGCAGTTCTTCTTGTGAGGCCGGGCGAGCAGGCTGCGGCTCAGGGCACGACCTCGAGCTGCAGCGTCTGCCAGGTCGTTCCGCCGCGCTCGTCGCGCAGCACCACGTAGAGCGACAGCACGCCCGGCGTGGTCGGCGCGAGGAAGCGGTTGCGGCTCTCGGTGGCGGTGTCGTCTGCGGCCACGCCCGTGCGCGGCTGCACCAGACCCGGCTGCGTGGCCAGCCAGGACACGCGCATCGACTCGCGTCGCGTGACAACCTCGCGCTCGAGGGGGTCGAACGCGACATACGTCTCGGCGCCCTCGCACGTGCGCAAGAGGCGGCAGTCGTCGCTGCAGTCCTCGGCGTTCTCGTCGGGCAAGCAGACGCCATCGCCGCAGACGGCCTCGGTGGGGCACTCGGGCCAGCGCACCACCAGCTCGATCTCCTCGCCCGGCGCCAGGGTGACCAGGTCGTTGTTGCGCACTTCCTCCTCCGTCGCGTCCGCCCGAACGATGAGCATCTGGTCGATGTCGGGGTTCCGGTTGCGGCGCGTGCGCCGACGAAAGTCGGCCGACTGCTCTTGCGACGCTCCCGCGAGGCCGCAGGAGATGCGGTGCTCGTAGAACGAGACGGAGTCCCCGAGCGCCACGCGCACGGGCTGTCGGTAGCCACCCGTCACGTCGGGGTCCGCTGGGCGTCCGGCTTCGCCCGTGCTGGTGGGCGGTGAGTCCGGACCGTAGTAGCGGCAAGCGTCGATGGGCATGGTGGCAGAGACCGGTTCGGCCGCCGAGATGGGCAGCGTGGCCTCCGGATCGCCCTGCACGCAGCGCGCGCTGACGGGACCCAGCTCCGCCTGCGGCTTGATGTCTTGGCAGTGCTTCCAGTCCAACCGTGCGTCCGTGATGGTTCCGTCCGGGGACACGACGAGTGCGCGGTAGACCACGGGATCGTTCGGTGCCGCCTCGGGAGGCGTGGCGCTCACCGCGATGACCTGCTGATCGACGATGACTGTCTCGTCCACGTCGAAGTCCGGGACGCAGCCCGTGAGCACGGCGACGGAGAGGACGGCGAGAGCGCTGGGGCGCGTTAGAAGTTCCATTGGAGTCCGACCACGGGGAGGATGGGCAGACCACGGATGGTCTGACGGGTACTGAAGTCCGGCGAGTAGATGTACTCCTCGACGTTCTTGCGGTTGGTGACGTTCTGCACCTCGAGGTAGACCGACAGCTCGGTCCCGTGCACGTCGGCTTGGTATCCGACGCGGAGGTCGAGCTGATAGAACGGGTCGAGGCGGATGCCGTTGTGCCGGCCGAAGAGCGGCTGGTAGCGGTCGCGCGAGGCGTCGAAGTAAGACCCCAGGACTTGGGTGCGCGGGAAGCCCGACGCGTAGCGAAAGCGCCCCGACAGTTCCAGCCCGAACGACGCGGTCCAGCCGAGCACCGCTGTGGCGACGTGCGTTTGGTCGTAGTCGAACAGGCGCCAGTCCTCGCCGGGAGCGGCGCGGCGCTCGGCGCGCGAGAGCGTGTAGCTCACCCAGCCGAAGACCCCGTGCGGAAGCTGAGCGCGCAGCATGGCCTGGCCACCGAACACGCGTCCGTCGCCCGTCGCGGTCAGCGCGCCCGCGACCTCCGCCGGCTCCTGCGTGGAGCGCATGGCCAGCGCGCTCGACAGGCTCACGAACCCGGTGAGCTCGAGCTCCAGCGCCTCGATGGGCTGGACGGCGACGCTCATCAGCGCCTGAGTGGCGCGCGCCCGCGGCAGAGCGGGATTGCCGAACTGCGCCGAGCGATCCTCGCCGGCGGCGATGCGGCCATAGCGACCGATCGAGCCGCGGATGGCCAGCCCGTCCATCACGTTCACGGCGACGGCGATGCGCGGCTCGAGCGTCAGGTCCTGCGTGAAGGCGCCCGACGCGGGGGTGTTGCCCTCCGCGGGGAGGCGCTTCGAGACACTGTAGGCGTAGGTGTCGAGGCGCAGACCGGGGATGATCTCGAGGCGGTCGCCGAAGAACGAAGCGCTGGCCTCCACGAATGGCGCGATGCCGACCTCGGTCGTGTCGTAGCGGTCGGCCGAGAGCGAGTCAGGGGGCGGCTGACCGAAGGCGCGGATGTCCCCTTCACGCGCGGGCAAGCCCACCGAGCCACGTCGCTCGTGCTGCCCGAGCACCAGCTCGGCGTCGATGCCCGTTCGCAGCGTGAGCCACGTGGCCGCGCGCGTGGAGTAGCTGGCGCGCAGACCGATGCGCACGGAGTCGAGCGCGGCCTCCGCCGAGATGGGGCCGAACGAGCTCGAGCGGCTGGTCTGATCGTAGCCCACGAAGGGCACCACCTCGACCGTGTCACCGCTGCTCGCCTCGTGGCGGTAGCGCAGATAGAAGCGGTTGTAGTCGAGCGAGCGGCTCTCGGTGGTGCGCAGCGCCGGGTCGGCGTTCTCGCGAACGCGCGTGAAGCGGTCGCCGCCCATCAGGCCCACGATGTCGAGCGTGCCGCCGTTGGCGAGGACCAAGCCCGCGCGCGCCTGGCCGTCCCAGAACTGCGGGATGGGGATGAACTCGTCCACGTCCTCGTCCACCGCCTGCGCGATGCGGTCGAGGATGCCGTAGCGCGCCGCGGCGCCCGCGTAGCTGCCGTTCTCCGCGCGGTAGGTCAGCGTGGCCGACACGTCGAAGATGTCGAACCCGACGCTGCCGTGGAGCCCGTCCTCCGTGGGGCCGCGCGACTCCACCAGCACCACACCACCAAGACCGCGTCCGTAGGCCGCGCCCGCACCGCCGGGGATCAGGGTCAGGCCCTGCACGAAGGCTGGGTGCACCGTCGAGCGGATGCCGCCTTCGTGATAGAGGCGAGGGAGCGGCACGCCGTCGATGTAGACGCGTGTGTCTTCGGGGGACGCGCCCCACACGATCAGCTGGCCCGTTCCCGCGCCCGAGCGACCCACGCCGGGCAGGCTCTCGACGACGCGCACGACGTCGCCCCCGGTGCCGGGCACCGAGCGCGCCTGCTCGGCGTCGATGCGCGTGGACACCACCTCGCGGCGCAGCGCGGGCGCGACGACCACGATCTCGAGGTCATCGGTCTCTTCGCCCTCCGCGGCGGGAGGCGCCCGCAGCGCGATCTCGTAGGTGACCTCGAGGCGCTCGCCAGCCACCAGCTCCTCGCGCACCTGCACCGAGTCGATGGTGTCTCCGGTGAGCGTCAGCAGCACCTCGCCGGGCTCGATGCCCTCGAGCACGAAGCGGCCGCGCTCGTCGGTGGTGACGTTGGGGCCCTCGGTGATGCTCAGGGTGACACCCGGAAGCGGCTCGCCCGTGGCGCGGTCGCGCACGGCGCCGGCCAGCGTTGCCGTGGTGATGACCGGCGGCGGTGGCGCGGGCGGCGTGAAGCGGTAGCGATACTGGATGCGGATGGCCGCGGGCACGCCGTCGATCTCGGCGGGGCTGAACCGGAACTGCCGGGCCGCCGCGAGGGCCGCCTCGTCGAACGCGGCGCCGCCGGACTCGATCACCGAGACCGCGTCGACACCACCCGTGGCGTTGATGGTGATGTCCAGCAGGACGTTCACCTCACCCGCGATGTCCACCTGGTCGGCCGGGTAGGTGGCCTCGACGAATTGCAGCAGCTCGGGGGCACGGGTCAACGTGGGGCCAGGCTGCGCCAGCGCGGTGCCGGCCGCGATCAACACCGAGAGCGCGGCCAAGGGGGGAGTGAGGCGTGTCATAGCGTGAATCGAATGGAGACGACGAAGCTGGCGGCCACGGCACGGCCACACTCGAGCGCGGGCTCGAAGCGGCTGGCGAGGGCAGCCTGGACGGCGGCGTCATCGAGCCCGTGTCCGAGCGGCGAGATCACGGTGGCGTTCGTGACGGCGCCCGTGGCGTCCACCTCGAGGCGGACGCGCACACGCCCCTCGATGGCGGCGGCGCGCGCGCCGTCGGTGTAGCGCGGGTGCGCCATGGAGACGGGGCGTGGGCGCGCCGTCTCGCCCCCGCAGGCCTCGGCTTCGCTGCCCGCAGGGGCAGGGGCGGCCGCGACGAGATCCTGAGCAGCCCGAACGCGCGTGCGGGTGGTGCCGGTGCCGCCCACCACGCCGCCCGGGTCACCCACGGCGACCGCGATGCCGCCGGGGCCGGTGTTGCCCAGCACCACGCCGAACGCCATGGGGGGTGGGGGCGCGCCGTCGGTCGGAGCGGGCGCATCGGCGACGGGGTCCGCAGCGACCGCGCGCTCGGTGGTCCGAGTGCGAGCCACGGGCTCCGTGACCGGCACCTCGATGGGGGGCGGCGGTGGCGGCGGCTCCACCTCGTCGGGTGTTGCCGGGTCCTGCACGAACACCTCGTAGCGCTCGGGCGGCGCCGGCGCGCGCTCGATGCGAGACATCACGACGGCCGCTGACGCATGGCCGACGAACGAGAGGACGTAGAAGGACAGAAGGATGCGACGGGACACGGCGTTCTCCTCAGCGCACTTGCTCGACCTGCACGGCGAAGCGCGTGACGTGCTCCTGCCGGGCGAGGTCCATCACGTGCACGATGTCGCCGTGCACGGCCGCACGGTCACCACTGATCACCAGGGTCAGCTCGGGGTTGCCCGCCGCGGCCGTGCGCAGGCGTTGTGAGAACTGGGCCTCCGTGACGGGCTGATCGTTGAAGACCAGCACCCCGCCCGGACGCACGGCCACGATGGCCGTGGATGGCGCGGCGCTGTCGGAGCTGGCGCTGCTGGGCAAGTCCACGTGCAGCGACTGCGCCACCACGTACGTGGCGGACACCATCATGATGACGAGCAGCACGAGCACCACGTCCACCATGGGCGTCACGTTGATGCCGACGATCATGCCGCCGCCGCGACGACGGCCACCGCCGCTGGGCGTGGTACCGGCCATGGCTCAGCGGCTCCCTTCGAAGGCGAGGCAGAGGTGCCGCTCGGCTCGGCTTCGGCGTCAGCCCAGGCTCGCCTTCTCGGCTCGAGCTTGCCGAGCGAGAGCGTCTCGCCCTCGATGTCCGACGCGCGCTTCTGGCCCACGTTGAACGCCACGACGGCGGGGAGAGCCACGAAGATGCCGACGCCCGTGGCGATCAAGGCCTCGGCGATGCCGGCCATGACGTTGTCCATGCCCGCGCCGTTGCCAGCGCTCAGGTGCTGGAAGGCCTCGATGACACCGATGACGGTGCCGAACAGCCCCACGAACGGCGCGTTGTTCCCGAGCGTTCCGAGGAAGGTCATGCTGTTCTCGAGGCGAGCGCGCTCACGCTCGATGCGCGCGTCCACCGCTTCGAGGAAGGCATCCGGGCCACCGCGACGGTAGTCGAGTGCGCCACGCAGCACGTCCACCTCGACCGACTGGAACTTGGCCAGCGTGGTCTCGAGATCCGCGATGCTGCGGCCACGCAGGGCCTGGTCGATGCCCTCGCGCAAGCCGGCGGCTCCGCGCCGGTTGCGGCGGAAGAAGAGCGCGCGCTCGAGGATCGCCCCGATCGAGATGATCGAGAGGCCGAAGAGGAGGTAGAGCACCCAGGCGCTGCCCAGCAGCGCGACGTGCATCAGTTGTTCGACGATGTTCATGGTGGGGCCTGTCTGTGTTCGTGACTAAGGGAAGGTCAGTGTGGTGAGGTAGGTCCCGAGCTCGGTCCCGCCGTTGGCAGAGAGGTCGAGGAGCTGACCCGGGTACTCGTCGGTCAGCTCGAGGGAGTAGGTGCCGTCGCCATGGTCGACGCGGCGGTAGATCTCGACGACGTACGTGACCGCGGGCTGGCCACAGGCGTCGAACAGGTTCACGAAGATGTCCCAGCTGCCTTCGCTCGGGTCCTCTGCGAAGACCACGGTCTCGCGCAGGAGACCGTCGGACACGCAGTTGGCCAGCGCGTTGCGCCCGAAGCGCGGGAAGACGGGGTTGGTCAGGTCCTCCGCCGTCACCGGTCCAGCGCCGGCGCCCGTGGGGCGGCGCGCGTCCACGATCTCGCCGTCGGGCCCGGCCAGCGCCAGGTCCACGTTGGCCTCCGCGGAGAAGCGCAGCGAGACGATGGTGGCGGGCGGGCGCTGGGTCGCGTCGCACGCGTTGCGGTTGTCCGGCACCGGGCTGCGAATGCAGATGGGCAAGTCGACCTGGCGGCCGCCGCGACCTTCTTCGTCCACGGCGACGAAGCGCAGCGCGTGTCGGCCGGGCTCGATCTCGCCGAAGTCCAGGTTGAACGAGAACACCAGCTGGCCCACCACGAACGGGTCGCGCCCGAGCACGGGCCTGCTCCACCAGGTGTCGCCATAGCCCACCAGCTGGACACCGATCGCCCAGGCGTCATCGGTCACGGTGCCGCCGAAGGACCGAGCGCGCTGGCCGGGGTTGAACTCGGTGTTCAGCACGTCGATGGCGACGACGCGCGGACCCGTGGCGTCTGTGGTGTCGGGTGGGAAGCCCGGCAGCGCTTCGCGCCGCAATCGCCCGCCGTTCATGTAGATCGGCTCGTCCACGCCGATGGGCTGCACGTCGCCACACGCCGCGAGCAGTGTGGCACCGGTGAGCAGCAGCAGGGTTGCGGACTTCATCAGAAGACCCCCTGCAGGCGCACCGTGAGGCGGTTGTTCTTGAGGTCCGCCGGGCGACCGTTCGCGCCACGCGCCAGGTGGTCGATGATGAAGTCGTACTGCGCCGTGACGCGGCCGATGCCGGGCCAGCGCACGCCACCGGTCAGCGCGAGCGTGTGCACCGACGAGGGGATGGGCGAGACCAAGCCACGCTGCGAGATCAAGAGGTCGATGTTCGGGTCGTAGAAGTCGTACCGCGCGCCGAAGATGCCGTAGCGCGTGATGTCCTGGACCACCGCGACATACGCGCTGAGGTGGCGCAGGTCCGAACCCGCGGTGATGGGGTCCGCCACCGCGAAGCCTCGGTCGAGGTTGTTGGCCATGCTGACCTCGCCGTAGATGCGCGTGGCCCCGGCGGGGGTGTGGATGGCGAGAGCGACGTCCACACCGAGCGCCCAGCGGTCGAAGGTCTGCGAGGGCGTGGCGCCACGGCCAGGCAGGGAGAAGAGCTCGTCCTGCGAGATGGTGCCGTCCTCGTTGAGGTCGATCCATTGCAGCGAGTTGCTCGTCGCGTCGCGGCCCGGGTGGAAGCCCTTGCCCGAGAGGAAGCTGAAGCCCGAGAGGAACTCGTAGCGCTGCTCGGGGCCCCCACCGAGCTGTACCCCGAGGCGGCCGATCACGTCGGGTGCGCGCGTGGGATCGCTGCGCAGCGTGCCGGCCCGGTCGTCGATGGGGGTGCCGTTCATCACCGCCACCTCGAGGCGCAGTGGGCCATAGGCGCCGCTGACCACCGCGCCCACGTCGGTGGGACCGGGGAAGAGCGCCAGCGAGCCGAGCGAGCGCTCCATGAAGAGCTGCTCGTCCTGACCGAGCTGCAGCTCCACGCCATAGGGCAGCTCGGTGAGACCCACCGTCAGCGCGGCGTGCGGAGGCGCCGAGGCATCTTCTTCATTGCGCAGGAGCAGCGCGACGTTGGCGCGGCGCACCGAGACGGTGGGCCCGTTGGTGGTGCTCCCGTCGATCTCGAGCTCGGCCGCCACCCACTCGTGCGCGGCGCGCAGGCGCAAGCGACCACGCCGGATGCTGAAGCGGTCCTCGTTGAGCGGCGCACCACCCGGCGCTAGCTGGTCCTCGGACAGGTCGGTGCGCTCGTACTGCACCTGCATGTAGCCCGAGAGGCTGAGGCCGATGGGTGCCCGGACGGTGCGCGCGCGTGTGTTCACCGCCAGCGGGGTGCGGGTCTCGGCCAAGATGCCGGGCGGCGCCAGCACCACACCCGCACGTGGCGGGGCGGTGGAAGCCGTCGCGGGAGGAGTGCCTTCGGGTTCCTCTTCTTCGGTGCGCTCCACCTGGGCGAGGCGGGCGCGCAGTCGCGCGAGCTCGTCTTCGAGGGCCGCGAGGCGAGCCTCCCGAGCTTCGTCCGCCGCGTTCACTGTCGGCGGAGGTGGCGTGGGTGGGGGCTCGCTCGGAGGCGAGTCCGAGGCTTCGAATTCGAATTCGACCTCCTCGTCGTCCCCCTCGGAGGCCGGCTGCGCGCTGACGGCGAGAGGGGAGCAGAGGGTGAGCGAGAGCAGGAGTACGCGCGCGGGGAGATGAGGCGAGGAATGGATCATTCGAGGTGCTCGGTAGCGCGGTCTTGGCGGCTACGAACGAGCCCCTGTGCAAGCACGGTGCCAGTCGCGAAAGCTCTTGTATGGAGAAGTTCCCGTCCAGCCTCCTGGCTCAAACCAGCAAATGCTCCGGCACGCACAGAAAGCCCGTGATCCGTGCTGGCGGTGTTCTGGTTCCTCTGTGTGCAGCTCTCTTTGCGGACAATTAGGAACGCCGCCACCGAGGGTTCGATGACGGCGCTTGTCGTGGAACAGCGAGGTCTCAGGGTAGTGGCGGAAGCTCTCCGTTGTCTCCCAGCAGCGGCAGCCGGGCTTCGTTGTCGAAGGGAGCGCACCCCGTGAGGGGACACGCGTTGATCAGCTCGAGCGACGTGCTGGGGGTGCCGGTGAAGCAGCCCGCGTCCACGCCGGCATCCGTGCCCAGGTCCTCGTCGCCTTGGTCGACGGGCGGTCCCAGGTCCACGGGGCCTTGGTCGGGGTTGTTGTTGTCACCGTCACCACCACAGCCGACGACGCCGAGCGCGGCCGCGAGGAAAGTGAGGGTGAGCACGAGTCGAGCGCCGGGGATGCGGATGTTCTTTGTCGTCATGATGTTCACCAAGCCTCGCAGTAGCCGCTGCGGCACACGTCGGTTGCGTTCGGACACTCGCTGTCTTGCGTGCACTCTTCGCAGGTGGTCTCACCTGTCGCGAGGAAGTCGAAGACGCAGTTGCAGGGGGCGGTCGGGGCGTACGAGGCGAGAGCACCGTAGTCCTCCACGCGCGAGACCTGCATCGCGCAGTCGGGCACCGTGCCATCGGCGATGATCAGCTCGAGGTTCGGCACCTGGGCCGTCGGCGCGGCCACACCCGTGATGGCGTTGACGAAGCGAGCCACGCGCGCGTTGGTGATCGCACCCGTGGTGGGGTTCACGGGCGCAAAGAAGCGGTGGTTGGTCCACAGCCAGTACTTGCCGATGCGGACGTTGCGCTTGTCGAAGGCCGTGGGTGTGGAGTCCGCCCAGTAGCCACAGTTCTGGTCGAAGTGCTGGTAGGCCAGCGCCTTGACCGTGCCACGGTTTGCCTGGGCCACTTCCACGCTCACGAAGCCCAAGAGGGACGCGTAGTCGGTGGTCGTTGCGTTGGTGATCGGATTGGTGCCGGTCGAGACGCCGGCGATCATGGCCTGGTTGGTCACGACGTCGGTGCCGAGGAAGCGGGCCGGCGGCAATGTGATCGCCGCCGCGATGGCCAAGAGCGCCGCCGAGGTCGGGCTGCGGGAGAGGAGGAAGGCCTCGTCATCCCAGGGCGCCGCCTGACTCTCGTCACCAAAGCCATAGGCCAGGAAGGCCGCTTCGGCGCTGATGACGGACTGATTGGAGTCCGGGTGCGTGATGAACTGCCAACCCGTGACCGGCCCGACGAAGTTGCCGATAGTGTTCGGGAGTCCCGCCGAGTAGCCCACGCAGGCCTCGGGCTGCGCGGCCATGTAACCGAAGTCGGCCGCGACACCCGCACCCGAGTGGATGCACTGATGCTCGGTGCCGTCCGCGTCCCAGTAGCGGGCCGTGCCGGTGATGTTGACGGGCGTACCCGAGGGCCCGACGAGGGCCGCCATGGCGTTGCAGGCACCGGGGTCGGACCACACGATGGTGATCGGGTCCGCTTCACCACGGAGCGCGACGGCGAAGCTCCCGATCAGCGGGCGCGCGGCGCTGCCGCCGGTGCCGTAGATGGGGTTGACGAACGAGATGGTGGAACAGTCGGGCGTCTGCGCGGCCGCCGAGCGCACGTCGAGCGTACAGACGGTCAGAGCGGCGAGGCCGATCCAAGCCAGTCCTGGGCTCCTACGAGTAAGGTTCATGGGTTTCTCCAGCGTCTCCAAAAGGACAAGTCGAGGGGGCCGAAAAGTCGGCGCGCACCCGCCCTGAGCACGGTGCGTGCCAGCATGTCGACGCGTGCTGATGCACCACTTCAAACCCCTGATATGGCTCACATTTCGAGCACGACTCAGTGCTGGTGCGCGCGTCTCGAGCCCCGCCCCGCCTAGCGATCGCCACGGGCCACACAGCTCCATCACGGGCTTGCCAGCTTACTTCACGGGCACTCGTCGACAGGGCCCACGGTCCGGCGGTGAGCCCCCAACCGGAGCGCGATCACGACGTTTCCGTGAAATGTCACGGGCTGTGGTATTTGCTGGATTTACCGTTGCCAGAGCGGGTGCCCTGAGGATGTCTCCAGTGGACCCCTGAAATCACACGGGATTCTCGGCGCATCTCGCTGGCACAAGCCGTGCTTAGCGCCCGGCCATGCCAACCGCTTCGTTTAGTCTATCCGGCGCTCCCGCGGGTGTCCTCCCCTTCCTGCTGACCCTGGGCGCCCTCGCTTTCGGCTGCTCCGGCTCGAGCAGCAGCGAGGCCGCTGCCACCGAGGGCAACACCATCACCCTCGGCGCGTACACGACGCCCCGCGAAGCCTACGGCGACATCCTGCCCGCGTTCCGTGCGCACCACCGCGCAGCCGGTGGCGCCGACGTGACCATCCGCGAGTCCTATCTCGGCAGCGGCGCCCAAGCGCGCGCCATCCTTGGTGGCTTCGAAGCCGACGTCGCGGCGCTCTCGCTCGAGCCCGACATCGAGCTGCTGCGTGAGGGTGGGCTCATCCGCCACGACTGGCATGCGGGCGAGCACGACGGGATGGTCACGCGCTCCGTCGTCGTCATCGGTGTGCGCCCCGGCAACCCCAAGAACATCCGCACATGGCAGGACCTGGCGCGCCCCGGCATCGAGGTGCTCACGCCAAACGTGCGCACCAGCGGTGGCGCCATGTGGAACGTGCTCGCCATCTACGGCGCTGCGATCCGCGGGCATGCTGGCGTGCCTGCGGGAGACCGCGCCGCCGCCATCGGCCTCTTGGCGGACATCCTGCGCAACGTGAAGATCATGGACCGCGGCGCGCGCGACTCCATGCTCACCTTCGAGCGCGGCGTGGGCGACGCCATCATCACGTACGAGAACGAGATCCTGGTGGGCCGCGCCGACGGCCGCGACTACGAGTACGTGACCGGCGGCTCCACCATCCTCATCGAGAACCCGGTGGCCATCGTCGACGCGAACGTGGACCGCCACGGGACGCGTGAGGTGGCGCAGGCGTTCATCGACTACCTGACCACGCCCGAGGCGCAGCGCGTGTTCGCGCAGCACGGCCTGCGCCCCGTGGTGGAGAGCGTGGCCACCGAGACGCAAGCACGCTTTGCCGCGGTGGAAGACCTCTTCACCATCCGTGACCTGGGCGGCTGGGCCGAGGCGCAGCGCCTGCTGTTCGCCGAGAACGGCGTCTACGACCAAGCGCTCGCGCGCGGGCAGCAGGAGAACCGATGAGCACCCCCAGCCACGCGCTCCATCCGAGTGGCGGTGAGCGCGCGCTGCGCCTCGGCGTCGCGTCCTACGCCATCGCGTTGGTGGCCATCCCGCTGGTGGTGATCGTGCACGTCGCGTTCGCCGACGGCTTCGACGCCTTCTGGCAGCATGTCACGGCGCCCGTCGCGAAAGCGGCGCTGTGGCTCACCTTGTGGACCGCCGTGCTGGTGGGCGTGCTCAACACCTTCCTCGGCACCGCCACGGCTTGGGTGCTGGTGCGCTACCCCCTGCCGGGTCGCGCGCTGCTCTCGGCCCTGGTGGACCTCCCGCTGGCCGTCCCCACGCTCGTTGCCGGCGTCATGCTGGCCATCCTGTACGGCCCCTCCTCGGTGGCGGGCGAGCGCTTCGAGGCCTGGGGCTTCGAGGTGATCTTCGCGCCCCCCGGCATCGTCATCGCGCTGCTGTTCGTGACGCTGCCCTTCGTGGTGCGCGCGGTGGAGCCGCTGCTCGCCGAGATCGACCCCGCCGAAGAAGAGGCCGCCATCGTGCTCGGCGCCGGTCCGTGGCGAACCTTCCGCACGGTGTTCCTGCCGGCCATCATGCCCGCCGCCATCTCGGGCGGCATCCGCTCGCTGGGCCGCGCGCTCGGTGAGTTCGGCTCCATCGTGGTGGTGGCCGGCAACATCCCGTTCGAGACGCTCACGGCGCCGGTCTTCCTCTTCGGCGAGATCGAGAGCGGCGCCCCCAAGGCGGCCGCCGCCGTGTCCACGGTGCTGCTGGTGTTCGCGCTCTCGCTGCACGGCGTGGCGCGCTACCTCGAAGAGCACACGGGAGCTCGCGATGCAGCGCGTTGATGCAGAGCCCCTGCGCATGACGCCCGTGCCCACGACGGCCGCCCTGCCCACGGTGTCGCGGCCGCGCACCATCCTGGGTCAGCTCACGCTGGCTGCGGTGGTGCTCGCGTACCTCGGCGTCATCCTGTTGGCGCCCATCGTGGCGCTGGTGGTCGAGACCGCGAAGGTGGGCTTCGGTCCCGCCTTCGAGGCCGTCATGACGCCCGACGCGCTCTCGGCGCTCGAACGCTCGTTCCTGCTCGTGGTCATCGCGCTGGCCGTCAACACCGTGGTGGGCACGCTCGGCGCCATCGTGATCGTGCGGCACCGCTTCCCGGGCCGGCGCTTGCTGAGCGCCCTCTTCGACCTGCCGCTGGCCGTGTCGCCCGTCATGATCGGGCTCGGCTTCCTGCTGCTGGTGGGGCGCGACGGCCTCTTCGAGCCGGCGCTCACCACGCTGGGCCTGAAGGTGGTGTTCTCGCTGCCCGGCCTGGTCATCGGCACGCTGTTCGTGACGCTGCCCTACACGGTGCGCGAGATCGCCTACGTGCTCGAGGAGATCGGCACGAGCGAAGAGGAGGCCGCCACCACGCTGGGCGCGTCTCCGTGGCAGACCTTCTTCCGCGTCACGTTGCCCAACATCCGGCTCGCGCTCGGCTACGGGCTGCTGATGACGGCCGCGCGCACGCTGGGCGAGTTCGGCGCCGTGCTGGTCTTGGGCGGCAGCATCTCGGGGCAGACCCAGACCGCCACCACCTTCATCCACGACGCCATCGAAGAGCGCCACCTCGCGGGCGCCTACGGCATGGCGATGGTCCTGGCGGTGGTCAGCGTCGCCCTCTTGTTGGTGTTGGAGTTCGCAAAGAGTCGTAGGCAGCCGGCGACGGCAGGCAAGGCAGGCACATGAGGATCCGAGTCGAAAATCTCTCGAAGCGCTTCGGCAGCTTCGTGGCCGTCAACAACGTCAGCTTCGAGGTGGAGAGCGGCTCGCTGGTCGCGCTGCTGGGCCCCTCGGGCAGCGGCAAGAGCACCATCCTGCGCATCCTGGCGGGGCTCGAGTCCGCCGACTCGGGGCGCGTCTGGTTCGACGACGAGGAGGCCACGCACGTGCACGCGCGCAGCCGCGGCATCGGCTTCGTGTTCCAGCACTATGCGCTCTTCCGGCACCTCACCGTGGGCGACAACGTGGCGTTCGGGCTGGACGTGCGAAAGGTCCCCAAAGAGATCTCCGCCAAGCGCGCCAGCGAGCTCTTGCAGCTGGTGGGCCTCGGCGGCCTCGAGCACCGCTACCCCGCGCAGCTCTCCGGTGGTCAGCGGCAGCGCGTGGCGCTCGCGCGTGCCCTCGCCCCCGAGCCCAAGCTCCTGCTGCTGGACGAACCCTTCGGGGCCGTGGACGCCAAGGTGCGCGAGGAGCTGCGCCAGTGGCTGCGACGCCTGCACGACGAGGTGGGCGTCACGTCCATCTTCGTGACGCACGACCAGGACGAGGCCTTCGCCGTGTCGGACCGTGTGCTGGTCATTCATCAGGGCGGGCTCGAGCAGAGCGGCACGCCCACCGAGATCCTGGACGAGCCGGCCACCGAGTTCGTGGCCAGCTTCGTGGGCGAGGTGAACGTGTTCGCGTCCGTGGTGGAAGACGGCAAGGCGGTGGTGGGCGAGCTGCACGCACCGCTGCGTGGCCAGCACGCCGAGGGGCCCGTGCGCCTGGTGATCCGGTCGTACGACCTCAAGTTCTGGCGTGACGACCAGGGCATCGCGACGGTGGAGCGCGTGGTCACGCTGGGCGACCGCGTCCGCATCCACGCCACCCTCGACGGGGCCGGGCCGATCGTCGCGCAGTTCCCCCGACGCAGCAGCTTGCTCAAGGGGATCGAGCCTGGCTCGCGGATTGCTGTGGAGGTCACCAGCGCCCGCACCTATCCCGTGGAAACCGCGCAAGCCCAGGTGTAGCCGTGAAATATGATGGAAAATCCAGCGCCCGAGTGTCACGTTTCCGTGAATGGGCGCTCGCAAGCCAGGAAAGCCGGACATGAGTCTCGAGTCCCAGCTGTGGCGCGAGGTCTGCCAGCACCTCGAGCTCGAGGAGTCCGTTCAGCGCGTGTTCGACATCCTGGCCGAGCACGTGCCGGTGGTGGCGCTGGTCATTCGGCGGCTCGACCTGGACCCACTGCGGCTCACCACGGTGGCCATGGGCACGGCCGAGCACGGTGACGCGCAGGCCGACGCCCGCAAGCGCTGGCCCTCGCGCACGGACCTCGACCGCGTGGCCGCGCGCGAGCTGACGCACCTGCTGGACCAGAAGCGCTTGGCCATCGTGTCGCGCCGGGAGCCCTTCCTGGCCGAGGCGCTGGTGCCCAAGACGGTGGTGGGCACGGTCATCGCCATGCCGCTCGCGGCGGGCGGCAAGCCGGTGGGCGTGGCGTTGCTGCTGGTGGACCCGGAGGTGAACGTCGGCCACGACCACCTCGACATCCTCGCGCCGGCCGCGTGGCCGCTGGGCGTGGCGTTCGAGAACGACCTGCGCCTGCACGAGCTGGCACGCATGCGCGAGGCCCTCGAGGCGGACCGCGAGGCGCTGTTGTCGCGCCTCGAGCGGCAGGACATCAGCGAGGTGGTGATCGGCGAGCTGGGCGGCCTGTCCAACGTCATGCAGCGCGTGGAGCAGGTGGCCAAGACCGATGCGCCCGTGCTGGTGCTGGGCGAGACGGGCTCCGGCAAGGAGGTCATCGCGCGCGCCATCCACTCGCGCTCGCGGCGGTCCAAGGGGCCCGTGGTGCGCATCAACTGCGGCGCCATCCCCTCGGAGCTGGTGGACTCGGAGCTGTTCGGCCACGAGCGCGGCTCGTTCACGGGCGCGGTAGCCACGCGCAAGGGCTGGTTCGAGCGCGCCGACGGCGGGACGTTGTTCCTGGACGAGATCGGCGAGCTGCCGCTGGCCGCCCAGGTGCGCCTGCTGCGCGTGCTGCAAGACGGCACGCTCGAGCGCGTGGGCGGCACGCAGACCATCAGCGTGGACGTGCGCATCGTGGCCGCCACGCACCGGCACCTCGAGACCATGGTGGCCGAGGGCACGTTCCGTGAAGACCTCTGGTATCGCCTGAGCGTGTTCCCCGTGCGCCTGCCCGCCCTGCGCGAGCGCACCGAGGACATCCAAGTGCTGGCCTCGCACTTCGCCGACCGCGCGGGCAAGCGCCTGGGCGGAGCCCCGCTCACGCTGACGGCGTCGGACATCGAGCTGCTGCACACCTATCAGTGGCCTGGCAACGTGCGCGAGCTGGCGGCCGTCATCGAGCGTGCCGCCATCCTGGGCAACGGCCGCCGCCTCGAGCTGCGCACCGCCCTCGGGTCCTCCACGGAGGCGCCGCCCGCGCGGCCCACGCCGGGGCGCACCGACACGTCACGCCCACCCGCACAGCAAGCCGCTCCGCCCGGCAAGATCACCAGCTTGGACGACGCCATGGCCAAGCACATCGAGCGCGCGCTCGAAGCCTGCCACGGCCGCATCGAGGGCCCCTTCGGCGCCGCCAAGGTGCTGGGCATCAACCCGCACACGCTGCGCGCGCGCATGCGCAAGCTGGGCCTCGAGTGGCAGAAGTACCGCGGGGCCGACGGGCAGCCGGCGCAGGAGTAGTCAGACGGGTCAGAGCGTCGCTCCACGGTCGTGAACGTGGAGGTTGACGGCGACGGCGACGGTGACGAAACCGCTAGGAGATCACGGTGACGGGCGCGCTCGGGTACACGTGCTCGCGCGCGCCGTCGTAGCGCACGCGCACCACGTTGCCGGGCGCTAGCTTCGCGAAGGTCGGCGAGCCCACGAAGAGCGTCTCTTGGTCCATGAAGGCGGCGCTGCCGTCGTCGGGGGTGACCTCGAACAGGACCACGATGTAGTACTCGTCGCGCTCCTTGCGCTCACGCACCACCGCGCGCCGCAGCACCCGCCCACGCCCGAGCGCGCCGAATTCGGAGGTGTACGTGGCCCGCAGGTGGCGCAGGAGCATGTAGATTCGATACAGCGCGAGCAGCCCAGTGAGGACGCCGAGCACGGCGTATCGCCACGACTCGCTCGCGTTCGCCGCCCCCCACCCGGAGAGCCCTGCGGCGAGCCCGATCCAGACGAGGTGGAAGGCCACACCCGAGAGCCCAATCGGCAGGTGGCGGACGAGCTCGAGGTGGCTCGAGAGGAGCAGGTTCGAGACCGCCCGCTCCGCTTCGTCGCGCGGCACGGACGCCAGCTGGGCGTAGAGCGCGATGGCTTCGTCGCGCTTGTCGTCGAACACCAGCTGCTTGACCCGCTCGATCTCCTCGCCCGCCACGGCTTGCGCTTCGAAGGTCGCGGGTGCGAGCTCTGCCGCCGCGGAGGTGAGCGTCAGGCTCACGTTGCAGTAGATGCAGATGGCATGTCGGGCCGGCTCTTTGCCAGAGACGGGCGCACCGCAGTTGGGGCAAGTGGACATCGAGACCAGCATGCCCAGGGTTGTCGCTCCGCCTACAGCGTGATGTCCAGCTGCAGGTGCACCACGTGGTCGGCGCGGCCGAACTCGGCGCCCGGAGGCATGCGCGCAATCCAGTCGGCCTGCAGCTTCAGCTTGTGGTCGTTGAAGTAGTAGTTGGCGCCGGCTGCGATCTCGAGGCCGCGGGTGTCCACCTCGCTGATGTACGCGGGCGCCGTGCCGCTCAGCGCGTACAAGCGTGAGACGCGCCCCACCAGCTCGAAGGGCGGGTCGAACACATAGGACCCTTGCAGGATCCAGCCGTGGCCCGAACGCGTGTACTCCACCACGGGGTTGCCGTCGTCGTCGGTGGACAGGATCTGGTCGTTGGAAGCGCCGCGGTAGATGTACTCGGCTTGCAGCGCGAAACCGCGCCACTTGAACACCAGGTCGAGGGCGGCCTGCACGTAGTCCGTGGTGCCGCCCGTGAAGGTGGTGCCCGTGGTGCTGCGCGAGCGGTTGGTGTTGAGGTTGGCGGCGAAGGCGGCGCCGAGCGCGAGGCCCGGCTGCGCGCGACGCTTCAGGTCGCCCTCCGTGTCGTCGTCGATGTCGCCGAGCGGGCGCAGCTCCACGCGCGCCACCAGCAGGGCGCCGGGCTCGCGACCGAGGCTCAGGTTGGTGCCGCCGCCGCCGAAGACGCCCACGCGCCAGGCCACGGGTGACTCGTCGCCCAGGAAGTGGTCCGAGTAGAGCATCACGCCCACGTCGCGATCGAGCGTGAGCTCCAGCACGGGGCGCGGCCGGTCGGCCATCTGCAGGCCCGACTCGCGCACGGTGCGCAGCCGGTCGAAGGGCACGAAGAACTGGCCCGCGCGCAGGCTGAAGTCGCGGTGCACCTTCCAGTCCAGGTAGGCATCGAAGATGGGCGAGATGGCGCCATCGCGGAAGTCGCGCCCGGCCACGGCCAGCTGGATCATGTAGGTCAGCTCGGGCACGCGGATGTGCCCCGAGAACCACAGGCGCGCCGTGCCGATGTTGACGAGCTGGTCGAGGTCTCGATCGCCCATCGCGTCCTCGTTCGGGATGCTCAGCTGGTAGCGCAGCTGGATGCGGCTGCGGACGTTCAGTGAGAACACGTCGCCCACGGTCAGCGTGACGCCCGACCCCTGCGCGCCGGTCAGCGTGTAGGCAGGCACCTCGGCTTCAGCGGCCGGCTCCGACGCGAGCTGGACAGGCGGGACGTCCGCCACCGGAGCCGGCGCACCGGACTCTGCAGCAGGCTCGGCCGCGCCCCCCGTGACGGAGGGCTCGGCCGTGTCGCCCCCCGCGGGTTGGGCGCTGACCGGAGCCGTCAGGAGCGAGTAGAGCAACGCCACGATGGACGCTGCCGAAGCACGCCTCGAAGGCGCAACTGAGCAAGGGATGGGCATGGGTTGGAAAGTCCTCGCGGCCGCCAGAGCAGGGAACGTGCCAGCGAATTCGTCGGTTTTTCCAGACACCAGCCAGCAAGCATCCGTTACCCGACACGGATTATCGCGCAACCAGCAAATACGCTGGCGAGGCCGTGAGGCGTGGTCAGGGCACCAGGCTCAGCCCGCCGGCGTGAGCGTGCACGTGGCGGCGGGGGGACCCGTGACCACCGGGCGGCGCGTTCCGTCCGAGGGGCTCCGTGCGGCCCCCCGGACGCACGTACTCACGGCGCAGCGCAGGCCCGCTCGCCGGCACCACGTACTCCATCCCCACGCCGAGGCCCCACCAGAAGTAGTGCCGGCCGTCAGCCTCGTCCCAGCTGTTCGAGATCAGGAAACCGTCCTCGCCGGGGTTGCGTTGCAGCAGCTCGGGCCCCGCCTCGCCCGGGATGATGTGATAGGTGACCGCGGCCGCGGTGTCGGAGACCTCGAGCGGCGCGCCTTCCCCGTCGACGCAGCCTGCCAGCGTGTAGCTGGCCGTCTGACGGTCGAGCGGGAGGTCGGCACCGACCGTGCGACCTCCGTGGATCATGGACCCGCCGCACCCGGCGACGAGCGCGAGACCAGCGAACGCAGAGCAACCGAACAGATTGACTAGACGCATGATATCCCCCTGGTAAAAGGTGATTCAAAGTACGCTTGCTGTTCGGCCAGATCTAGGGGGGTCGAGCGCATCACGGCACTCACGCCGGGAATCACTGGAAAGGCTGAGGTTCGGCCGTGAAGTTGCCGCTCATGTTCAGCGCCACGCCCCCGCAGCCGAGCGGGTAGGCGTCCAGCAGGTAGGCCACGCGCGCGGGCCCGGGCGGTGGGGCGGCGTCCAGCTCGAGGTCCGCCACCAGCGTGATGGCCTCCCCCGGCGACAGCAGCACGCCCTCGAGGTAGTCGCACACGCTCGGGCCGAGGCCGGGCCCACAATGAGGGCACCCGAACGACGTGCCGCGCCCGATCAAGGGGAACATGTCGCCCTCGCCGAAGTCGGCCGCCGCGTGCAGCAGCCCGAAGAGCGGCACCACCACGGGCGCGCTGCCCCGGTTCGCGAGGCGCACGCCGGCGAAGTAGACGTGCTCCGCCGACACCAGGACCACCGGCTCCTGCACCACCAGCCCCGCGGCGTTGGCGTCCACCGGCAGCGGCGCCATGGGGCCCCCCAGCTCCGGGGCCGTTCCGGTGAGAGGCACTTCGAAGCGCACGCGTCGGACGATGATGGGGCGCACGCCACCCGGCCGCGTGACGTGCAGCTCGAACTCGCCCCGCGCGGCCACCTGCGGGACGGACTCCTCGAAGGCGCGCGTGAGGCGCAGCTCCTCTCCGGACCGCAGCAGCACACCGTCCATGGGCATGCACGACGTGTCCGCCGGCGGGGCGTCGTCGGCCGTGCCGAGGCGCAGGGTCTCCTCTCCCTCGGAGTCCACGAACGTGGCCGCTCGCAACGCCGACTCGCCGGTGAGCACCACCCGGTCGCTCGGGCCCACGTTGCGCACGCGGACGCCCACCATGTACCCGCCCGCGAGGGCCTCCATGAAGCCCTGCACCTCGAGCCCGCGCTCGATGTGGACCGCCTCGGTGGTGGCTTCCGTGACGTCCCGCTCTTCTGGGGCCACCGCCATGGGCGGCGTGGCCGCGCACCCCAGCGCGCTGCCCATGGAGACCAGGATGCACGCGCGGGACAGCCACAGGGACGCGCGACGAATGGAAGAGGTGATGGTCACTCGATCGGCAGTGTATCTGCGGTGAACTCGCCCCGCAGCCATGTGTCGCCCTGGCAAGGCAGGCCAGGCGCCCCGAACTCGTAGCCGACTTCGATCGGTCCGAGGCCGTCCTGCTCACACAGGTTCGCCTCGGCCAGCAGCGTCGCGGCCTCGCCGGGGGCCAACATGACGCCCGCGAGTCCCGTGCACATGGTCGGTGTGGGGCGCCAGGAGCAGGTGTACCCACGGCCTCGCATGGTCAGGGTGAACGATCCGTCGGGGAAGCTCATGGACGTCGCCAAGAGCCAGCTCTCGAAGGACAGCACGACCGGAGCCGCGGTGGTGTTGCGAACCCGGACCCCGATGGCGTGCTGCCCATTGGACTCGAAGACGTAGCCCGCTTCCACGCGCGGCGACCCGGAGGCAGCTGGGCCCACTGCGGCCCCCTTGTCGTGAGGCAGGGGAACCTCGACGCGGAAGCGCCGCAGCGTGACGGCCGATGGCCGCGCAGCGGGGAAGAGAAACATCCCCAGCGTGCCCTCGAGCGCCACCAAGTCGGGCGTGGTGACGACCACCGAGACCAGTCGCGTGTCCTCGCCGGGGCGCAGCAGTACGCCTCTCAGCTCCTCTTCCGATTCGCTGACGTCGAGTGGCGCGGATGGCAGCTCTTCCCAGCGCAACGCGTCGATGGACGCCGCACCGCCGTCGCCTGCGCGGAACACGTCCAGCTCGTGGAAGCCGAAGCTCGGCGCGATCACGAACGCGCGCAGGGCGCGGTTGTGGACGTGGAGCCCCACGACGTACCCGCCTGGAACAGGCTTGCTGAAGACCTCTACGTGAACGCGGGGCAGACGCGGCACCTGTCTCCCATCTCCTTCGGGTGCACGCGTGCTCGATGCTGCGGGTCGCACAGGATGGGCTGCCGGCCCGCAGCCGAGCGCGCAGAAGGTCGTGAGCACGCAGAGAGCGCGCATGCGGGGTCCCGAGACTTGCATCCCCCGTCAGACCCCAGCCAGCGCGAAAAGTTCGCGGGCACCCACGCCCTCCAACGAGAAACGGCGGACCCCAAGCTGGGACCCGCCGTTCTCCTGTCACTCGCCCATCAGGCGAGCACTACGCTCACTCGGTCTCTTCGAATTCCGCGTCGATGACGTCGTCGTCCGCGCCCGCGCTGGCACCGGCCGCCGCGCCGCCGGCACCGGGAGGGGCACCGCTCGGGCCGTAGGCCGTCTGCGCGATGTCGCTCATGGCCGCCTCGAGGGCCGTGATGCCCGACGTGATGCGGTCGTTGTCGGACGCCTCGATGGCGCTGCGCAGGCTGGCCACCTTGCTCTCGATGTCCGCCAGCTTGTCGGCCGGGACCTTGTCCTTGAGGTCCACCAGCGCCTTCTCGACGCCGTAGCAGAGCTGGTCCGCCTTGTTGCGGTTCTCCACCGCGTTGCGGCGCTTCTTGTCTTCCTCTTCGTTCGCGGCGGCCTCGGTGACCATGCGCTCGATGTCGTTCTCGCTCAGGCCGGAGTTGGCCGTGATGGTGATGGCCGTGTCCTTGCCGGTGGCCTCGTCCTTGGCCGCCACGCTCAAGATGCCGTTCGCGTCGATGTCGAACGTGACCTTGATCTTGGGCATGCCGCGCGGGGCCGGCATGATGTCCGAGAGCTTGAAGCGCCCGAGCGTGCGGTTCTGCTTGGCCTCCGCGCGCTCACCCTGGAGCACGTGGATCTCCACCTGGGTCTGGTTGTCGTCCGCGGTGGAGTAGGTCTCCTCCTTGCGGGTGGGGATGGTGGTGTTGCGCGGGATCATGACCGTCATCACGCCGCCGAGCGTCTCGACGCCGAGGCTGAGCGGGGTCACGTCGAGCAGCACCATCTCCTTCACGTCGCCGGAGAGCACGCCGGCCTGGACCGCCGCGCCGAGGGCCACGACCTCGTCCGGGTTCACGCCCTTGTTGGGCTCCTTGCCGAAGAACTTCTTCACGGTCTCCTGCACGAGCGGGATACGCGTGGAGCCACCGACCAGGACGACCTCCTGGATGTCGGCTGCGGTCTTGTTGGCGTCCGCCAGCGCCTTCTTGACGGGCGTGAGCGTGCGCTGGATGAGGTCCTCGATCATCTGCTCGAGCTTGGCGCGCGTGATGCGGATGTTGAGGTGCTTCGGACCCGAGGCGTCGGCCGTGAGGAACGGCAGGTTGACCGTGGTCTCGAGCTTGTTGGAGAGCTCGATCTTGGCCTTCTCCGCCGCGTCCTTGAGGCGCTGGAGCACCATCTTGTCGGAGCTCGCGTCGATGCCGGTGTCCTTCTTGAACTCGGCGATGAGGTAGTCGATGATCTTGTCGTCGACGTCGTCGCCGCCCAGGTGGGTATCACCGTTGGTGCTGATGACGTCCACCACGTTCTCGCCCACCTCGAGGATGGAGATGTCGAACGTGCCGCCACCGAAGTCGTAGACCGCGATGATGTGGTCCGTCTTCTTGTCGAGGCCGTAGGCCAGGGCGGCCGCGGTGGGCTCGTTGACGATACGCTTGACGTCCAGACCGGCGATGCGGCCCGCGTCCTTGGTGGCCTGGCGCTGCGAGTCGTTGAAGTACGCGGGGACCGTGATGACGGCCTCGGTGACGGTCTCGCCCAGGTAGTTCTCGGCGGCCCGCTTCAGCTTGCGCAGCACGTGCGCCGAGATCTCGGGGGGAGCCAGCTCCTTGTCACGGATCTGGACGCCCACGCCGCCGTCCTTGCGGCGCAGCACCTTGTAGGGGATGCGGTTGGTGTCCGCGGAGGCCAGCTCCTCGAAGCGGCGCCCGATGAAGCGCTTGGCCGAGTAGACCGTGTTCTCGGGGTTGGTGACGGACTGGCGCTTCGCGATCTGCCCGACGAGGATCTCGCCTTGGTCGTCCCAAGCCACCACCGAGGGCGTGATGCGATCTCCCTCTTCGTTGACGATGACCTTGGGCTCGCCGCCCTCCATCACCGCGACGACGGAGTTGGTCGTGCCGAGGTCGATGCCGATGATCTTGCCCATTGTCGCTAACTCCTCTGATTTGTTTGGTAAAGGGCCGCGCGCCTCGGGGGTCCGAGGGGCAGCCAGCAGCCACGGCGCACCTTAACCACGTCGCCCCCGCGGTCAACCGTGAGCGGCCTCAGCCCGCGAAATGCGTGAGGACGTTGCGGTCGAGGGCGTCGTGCAGGAGGGTCAGCGCGCCCTCGTCGGCCAGCACCACGATGCCGCTGCCCTTGACGATGACCATGTCGCCCTTGGGGTTGTAGACGTAGGTGCCGTCCGGCTGGTGGACGGCCAGCACCAGGGCCCCCGTGTTGCGGATGCGGGTCTGCGACAGGGTGCGCCCGAAGATGCTGGACCCCTCGGGGATGGCGATCTCCTCGATGCGCAGTTGGTTGCCGTCGCGGTCCTGGAGGATGCGGTCCAGGAACTCCACCGTCTTCGGGCGGATCATCTCGTTGGCCAGGCGCATGCCGCCGATGTAGTTGGGGGACACCACCGAGTCGGCGCCGGCGCGGTAGAGCTTGCGCTCGGTGCTGGCCTCCACGGCCTTGGCCACGATGCGGGCGGTCTTGTTCAGCGCCCGGGCCGAGATGGTGACGAAGAGGTTGCTGCGGTCGTCGCTGAGCGCCGCGATGATGCCGTGGCACTGGGTGATGCCCGCGCGCTCCATGACCGCGTCGTCGGTGGCGTCACCCAGGATGTAGAGCAGCTCACCGTCCATGTGCTCGACCATCTCTTCGATGCGCTCGCGGTTGGTGTCCACCACCACGAAGCGGGTGCCCGCCGTGCTGAGCTCCCGGACGATGTGCCGCCCGGTGGTGCCGATGCCGCAGACGATGACGTGGTTCTGGAGGTGTTCGATCGCGCGTTCCATGCGTCGCCTGCGGAGGAGGCCCTGGAGATCGCCTTCGACGATCAGGGCGGTGAGGTTGGAGATGAAGTAGAGCAGGGTGCCGCTGCCGGCCACGATCAGGGCGAGCGTGATCAGGCGGGCCTCGTGCACCCCGGCCATGCCCGGCAGCGTCTCGCCGAAGCCCACGGTCGAGAGCGTGATGACCGTCATGTAGAAGCAGTCGAAGTACGACCAGCGGCCCGCGCCCACCTCGTGATAGGAGGTGGTGCCCGCGATGATCACGAAGGTCAGCACGCCGGCCGCGACGATGATGCGCTTGTAGACGTCGGGAAGCTTCGAGAGCGCCGTCACGGGCCGCACCATAAGTCCTCCCGGCAAGAAAGGGATAGGAACTCGGGCGCGGCGCAGATCTGCTAGATCTCCCGCCGCATGGACCCAAAGGCGCCACCCTCGCGACGCGACCGCCTCCTGGCCGTCGCTCCCTACGTGGTGATCGCCGGGCTGACGGCCGTGTTCATCGTCCCCATCTGGACCGCGGTTTTCCCGCCCATGACCGACTTCGGCGCCCAGCTCATCATGGCGGACGTCTGGGCGCGCTACGACGAGCTGCCGAATGCGGCCACGAACTTCGTGCTCCACACCGAGTGGTCGGCCCAGCGGGCGCCGGCTCGGCTCGCGGCCTGGCTGTACCCCACGGTCACGCCGTTGATCACGCTCAAGATCTACCTGAGCGTGGCCCTCGCGCTCTGCTCGCTGGGCCTGTGCTTGGTGGCCCGCGCGTTCGACCGGTCGCCGTGGCTGGTGGTGCTGTGCCTCCCTGGGCTGTGGGGCGGGATGATGGCCCTCGGCGTGCTCCACTACGTGTTCTCGTATGGCTTCATCCTGGCGAGCGCCGCGTTCGGCCGTTGGGCCGCTGTGCGGGAGGACCGCTGGCCGCTGCTCGGGATCCTGCTGGCGAACCTGGGGGCCTGCATGGTGCACGGGGTGGGGTTCGTGTTCGCCATGCTGTTCGGCGCGGTGGCGTTCGTGGCGTCGGCGCCTCGGCTGCGCCAGTGGGTGGCGGTGCTGGCGTTCCTGCCGCCGCTCGCCATCTGGTTGTCGTGGACCACGGAACACACGGGCCAGGGCGAGATGTTCAGCGGCGGCCTGCTGACCGTGGTGCAGGAGCACGCCACGTGGGCGTCGGCCACGGGCCGGATCACGTGGTTCATTCATCAGGGACACGACATCCTGACCGACGGCACGGACACGTACCTGGCGCTGGTCCTGGGCGCGCTCTGGCTGGTGCTCATGGCCACGGCGGCGCCGAGCGAGCCCGTGAGCGCGGGGGCTCCGCTGCGCGAGAGGGTGCGGGAGCACGCGCTCCTGACCCTGGTCATCGTGGTGGGGGTCACGGCGTTCCTGCTCCCCAGCAACATCAAGAACACCGAGATCAACTCGCGGCTGATCACGCCTTTCCTCTTCTTGGTGGCGCTGCTCCCGCGCGTGAAGGTGCTGAGCCGCACCGGCGCTGGGGTGCTGGTGTGCGCCGTGCTCGCGGTGCTGGCCTATGGGGTGCACCTGCGCGAGGAGGTGGCGCGCTTTCAGGCCGAGGAGCTGGACCCGCTGATGGAGCTGCTGGAGCAGGTGCCCATGGGGTCGCGCGTGGACTGCCTGCGCGTGTGCGAGCACTCGGTCGCCCCGCACTTCGTGCGCCGTCCCGTGTGCAGCGCGTGCAACGGGCTGGTGCAGACGCAGCGTGACGGCTTCTCGGGGGGTGGCTTCGCCATGTACTCCGTGAATCCAATTGGATACGCCCCGGGGCGTGGCTATCCCACGGTGCGCACGGCCCGCTGGTGGATGCACTCCAACCTGCGGTCGTGGGACTACGTGATCATTCGAAACGGGGGCGCCCCGCCGCCGAGCCCCACCGTGTCGCGCATCGCTCACGTGGACCCGCGCGCCGAGGGCGCCGGAGCGTGGTCGCTCTACGAGGTGCGCACCCCCGAGTGACCCGCGTTCGCCACACACGGGGCCAGAACCCATGTGGTAGCCTGTGGGCTGCACGTGAAAAAAACCTACGTCCTCGACACCAATGTCGTCCTCCATGATCCCCTGGCCATCTACAAGTTCGAGGAGAACGAGGTGGTCATCCCGATCTTCGTGATCGAGGAGGTGGACCAGTTCAAGAAGGAGCTGAGTGAGCTGGGCCGCAACGCCCGCACCATCGTCCGCATCCTGGACGAGCTGCGAGCGCAGGAGGGGGCCTCCCTGCAAGCCGGTGTGGTGCTGCGCGAGACCGGGGGCCTGCTGCGCGTGTCCGTGCCCAAGGTGGAGCCGCGCCGCGGTGGCCACGGGGCCATGGACAACGCCATCCTGCAGGCCGCGCTCGACCTGCGGGATGCCTCGCCGGACCAGCCCGTGGTGTTCATCACCATGGACTCCAACCTGCGCATCCGCGCAGACGTGCTGGGCCTGCGCGCCGAGAACTACGAGGGCGGGCGCATCGACATCGACGAGCTGTACAGCGGCATCGTCACGGTGGACACCTCGGCCGACCTGGTGAACGCGCTGGCCGCGCGCGAGAACGTGGACATCACGCGGCTGAGCGACGACACGGACATCACGCGGCTGCATCCGAACGCGGGCGTGGTGCTGCGCGAGCGCGGTCAGCCCAAGCACACGGCGCTGGGCGTGCACGACGCCAAGCTGGGCGCGCTCACGCCGCTGCGCGTGGGCAAGCAGGGCTGCTGGGGTGTGCGCCCGCGCAACCTCGAGCAGTACTTTGCGCTCGACCTCTTGCTGCGCCCCGAGGTGCACCTGGTCACGCTGGTGGGCAAGGCCGGCACGGGCAAGACGCTGCTGGCCATCGCGGCGGGGCTGCAGTCCGTGGTGGACGACGGGGCCTTCAGCCGCATGCTGGTGAGCCGCCCCATCTTCCCTCTCGGGCGTGACCTCGGCTTCCTGCCGGGCACCGTGGAGGAAAAGCTCAATCCGTGGATGCAGCCCATCTACGACAACCTCGAGTACATCTTCACGTCCGGGCGCGGGCGCATGACCGACGGTCGCGACTACACGGAGCTGGTGGCCGCGGGCGTCATCCAGGTGGAGGCCCTCACCTACATCCGCGGGCGCTCGCTGCCCAGCCAGTACCTGATCGTGGACGAGGCGCAGAACCTCACGCCGCACCAGGTGAAGACGGTCATCACGCGCGCGGGGGCCAACACCAAGGTGGTGCTCACGGGCGACCCCTACCAGATCGACAACCCCTACGTGGACGCCGCCAGCAACGGCCTCACCATCGTGGCCCAGCGCTTCCAGGACGAGCGCATCGGCGCGCACGTGACGCTGACCAAGGGGGAGCGCAGTGAGCTCGCCGAGCGTGCCACGCAGCTGCTCTAGGGCGCGCACCGTGGAGGCGCCGTGACGGCCGCCAACGTGGGCCGGGCCGCGCTGCGCACGCGTGACGCCCGCCAGGTGGAGCTGGACGACGAGCTGGGGCGCGTGCTGCGCGAGAACCGCCTGCTGGCCTTCGTGACCCCGGTGAACGCGGCCTCGGAGCGCGAGCGCCTGACCGAGGCGCTGGCGGCTGGGAAGCCCGCGGAGCCCAAGTGGGAGCTGCCTCCCGCCGTGAGCCCTGAGTCACGCGTGGACGCGCGCCGCCGCGTGGAGCGCCTCACGCGCTTGGCCGAAGACGTGCCCGCCGCCGGCATGTACCAGCGGCGCCTGAGCGAGCTGGCGCTGGACCTGCAGCTGCTCGAGAACGTGGGGGTGCCCCGGCGCCTGCGGCCCATCGCGCGGCAGCGCTACGGCGACGGTCGCGAGCCGGCCTTCGCCGAGCTGCCCGGGGGGCCCACGCTGCGGGAGCTGGCCGAGCGGCTGCTGGCCGACACGCCCCCCGAGCCCGAGGAGAAGGTGGTGCCCGCCACCGGGCGTGGGAGCCTGGCCGAGCTGGCCCGGCGCGCGGCGCGCTTGCTGGACCTCGACATCCGCATCCGCGTGGAGAAGCACCTGGTGTCCGGCGCGGCCGCGGGCGAGCGCACCATGTTCATCGCCGACCGCGCGTTTGGCGAGCGCGAGGCCCGCCGCCTGGTGGTGCACGAGGTCATGGGCCACCTGGTGGCTGCGTTCAACGGCCGCGCGCAGCCGCTGGGCATCTTCGCGCTGGGCACCGGTGGCGCCTATGCGGACCAAGAGGGCATGTGCATCACGCTCGAAGAGGAGGCCGGCCTGCTGGACAGTAACCGCCTGCGGGCGCTCGCGGCGCGCGTGCTGACCACCGACTGGGTGCACGAGGGTGCCAGCTTCGCCGAGGCCGCGCGGCGCCTGCACCATGACCACGGCTTCTCGCCGGACCGCGCCGTGGTGCTGTGCGAGCGGGCCTACCGCGGCGGCGGCGTGGCCCGCGACGTGGTCTACCTGCGCAGCTGGCTGCGGGTGCGGCGGGCCCTGCGCACGGCACCGCGCACCATCGAGCGCATGCGCATCGGCAAGGTGGGCCTCGACGACCTGCCCGAGCTCGAGTGGCTGGCGCGCGAGCGCTGGGTGGACCTGCAGCCGCCCTACTTGCCGGGCTTGAGCTTGGCCAGGAGCCTCGCGTCCACCGGCGGCGGCACCAGCTTGGACACGTCGCCGCCCAACCTGCACACCTCTTTGCAGAGGTTCGACGAGACGTAGAAGTACGCGTCGTTCGCATGCCTCGAGCGTATGCTGACGCGCATGGCGTTCCGAGACGACCGCGAAGCGCTGCGCGCACACAAAGAGGTCCTGGAGAGGGAGCTCGCCGCGACGAGGGAGAAGCTCGAGACGAGCGAGCGGAAGGACGAACGCGACGAGGCTGAGCTCGAGCAGCTGCGGCGCGAGGTGACGCGGCTTCGTCGCCTCGCGGGGGATGCCGAGGCCCGACCGCAGCCCAACCGAGTGGCGCTGACGGCAGCACTCGGTGCGGCGTGCGTCATCGCCATGGGCGCTGGGATGTTCGTGACTCTTTCGCACGACACCACGCCGTCGCAGGTCGCGGTGCAAGCTGCGCCCGCGCCCGCCAGCCCGCCCCACGCATTGCCGCCTCCGATCCCGTCTCTCGCGGTGCGTCTCGCCGCCACGGTCTTGTCGAGCGTTGGCCGCCCGGACGTGCCAGCGGGGTCGGGCTGCGTCGTCGAAGCCAATGTTCGCGGCACCGAGGTGGACGGCCTGCGCGTGCGCTGCCTCGAGGCCCTGGTCTACGATTCGCGGGCAGAGCTCGGCGTTGCGGCGACCTCGTTCTCCGCGCAGGCGAGCATGCGATCCACGGCGGTCGGCGAGGTCTACCTCGTTCAGTACTCGGAGACGGGACAGCGTACGGGTCCGCGCGCGCAGATCACCTTGGACGCGCGACGTGGCCACCTCCGCGTGTGGTCCGAAGGAGCCGCGCCCTTCGATCTCCGCATGGCCGTGGATGATCGAGGCATCCCGAACACCGTGGACGCGAGCGTCCGTACCCAGGCCCCCGAGGCGCGCTGGCGGCTGGCGGCGACGCTGGCGAGCCACGCGGGCGCGTTGCCGTTCACGGCGCGCGAGTGCGAGCTGGTGGTCCTCCCGGAGACTCTCGGAGGCGCGGGGCACTCCTGTCGCGTCCAGCTCCGCTGCGGCGAGGTGCTGGTCTACGGCGCGGAGACCAGTGGCTACAACCGCTGCGACACGGTCATCCGCGGGGAGCGCGCCTTTCCGAGCGTGCACGACAGCAACAGTTCGCTGGAGGACACGGATCCCGTGTTCGAGCTCGATGTGGCGGGCGAGAGACTGCGCGTGGCGGACTCTCTGGGCGGCAGTGTCTGGGAGGCCACGTTCGTCATCGGAGAGTCGCCGCGCTGCACGCTCACGGGCGCCTGGGTCGGTACGCTTGGTTACGCGGCGCTGCGGCTCGACGGCCAACGTGAGTCACTCCAGCTCGGTGGCGCGCTCACGAACGCTGCACGCGCCGAACTCCGGTGCATGCAGGGCGAAGGCGCCATCACGCTCGACGCGGCCGCCAACGAGCCGGGCACACTCGGAACCATCCATGGCCGCTTCGGACCGGACTTCACCACCTTCCTCGGTGTGACTCGCCATGGACGGCCGCTGACCCTGATGCGGGTGCTGCCATGATGGCTCGCGCCCCGTGGACCTGCAGCCGCCCTACTTGCCGGGCTTGAGCTTGGCCAGGAGCCTCGCGTCCACGGGCGGCGGCACCAGCTTGGAGACGTCGCCGCCCAACCTGCACACCTCTTTGCAGAGGTTCGACGAGACGTAGAAGTACGCGTCGTTGGCCATGATGAACGTGGTCACGATCTCGTCGTTCAGGTGGCGGTTCATGTTGGCCATCTGCAGCTCGTACTCGAAGTCGGCCACGGCGCGCAGGCCGCGCAGGATGACGGTGGCGTTCTTGCGCTGGCAGTAGTTGACCAGCAGGCCATCGAACGAGTCGATCTCGATGCGCGAGGTGTCGAGGCCGCGCATCTCGATGGCGGAGCGGGTGATCTCGATGCGCTCTTCCACGGAGAACAGCGGCTGCTTCTTCTCGTTGTTGAGCACCGCAACGGTGATGCGCTCGAACGACACCAGCCCGCTCTCGAGGATGGACATGTGCCCGTTGGTGATCGGGTCGAACGAGCCGGGGTAGATGGCGTGGGTCATGCGTCAGAGAGCCTTGCGAAGGGGGTGGTGACCTAGGTCACCGTCAGGAGGCGCACACCGGTGTCACCATAGCGGTAGACCGCCGCAGACGCGAGTAGCGTGCAAGGGCCGGGGGGCTGGGCGTGCCGGTGCTCGAGCACCACGGTCGCGTCACGGGTCAGCAGGTCACGCTCTACCAGGGCGTCCAGCAGCGCGGGCACTCGCTCGATGTCGGCATACGGCGGGTCCGCGAACACCAGGCCGAACGGGCCGCGCGCGCGCAGCGTGGCGAACAGGCTGCGCTCGAGGGAGGCGAGCGGGGCGCCCAGGTCGGCCCGGACCACCACGCAGCGCTCGCCCAGGCCCAGCGCCGCGATGCTCTGCTGCGCGGCCTTCACCACGCGCGGGTCACGCTCCACCAGGCAGGCGTCGGTGGCCCCACGCGAGAGCGCCTCGAAGGCCAGCGCGCCGGTGCCCGCGAACAGGTCCAGCACGCGCACATCACGGATGGCGTCACGCGCGTCGAGGGCGGACGCCAGCGCCTCGCGCACCCGCTCCGACGTGGGCCGGGTCAGGTCCGACGGCGGGCCGTCGAAGCGTCGACCACCGAGCGTGCCACCCACGATGCGCACGGCTCAGAGCCCCCAGAGCGCCCGCAGCCAGTCCAGCATGCGGCCCTCGGAGTCCCCGATGTTGCCGTCGGCGGCGGCCATGCCCATGAGCACCTCGTAGATCCACTCGCGGATGGGCTGCCGCTCCACGTTGCGCGCCGCGTCGCTCAGGTCCTCCATGTCGGGCAGGGCCTGCTGGGCCTCGGTCATGCAGCGCCAGAAGCGCATGCTGCCCACCTCGCGCGCCAGCGTGCTGAGGGCCGCGCTCTCCGCGGGGGACAGCACCCCGTCGGCGCGCACCATCATGCGCACCAGGCCTGCGAAGGCGAGGCGCTCGTGGGGCTCGAGATCGTCCAGCGTCACGTTGCGGCCAGCCTATCAGGCTTCGCCGGGGGTGGTCTCAATTCCAGGCGCGGGGCCCGTCTTGACCAGCCAGAGGAAGGCCTCTTGGTTGCCCTTGGGCCCCTTGATGGGCGCGTCCACACGGCCGCGCTCCTCGAAGCCGAGCGCCCGGGCGGCGCGCGCCACGGCCTCCACGGCGGCGGCACGCAGCGCCGGGTCGCGCACCACGCCGCCCTTGCCCAGCTGGTCGCGCCCCACCTGGAACTGGGGCTTCACCATGGCCAGCACGTCGCCCCCATCGCGCAGCAGCGCGTGCGCCGCGGGCAGCAGCTTCTCGAGCCCGATGAAGCTGGCGTCGATGACCACCAGCGAGACGGGCTCGGGCAGCGCCCCCGCCACCAGGTGCCGCGCGTTCACGCGCTCCATCACCACCACGCGCGGGTCCTCGCGCAGCTTGTGGTGCAGCTGCCCGTAGCCCACGTCGATGGCGTACACGCGCGTGGCGCCGCGCTGCAGCAGGCAGTCGGTGAAGCCGCCGGTGGACGCTCCGAAGTCGGCCGCCACGTGCCCCGCGGGGTCGAAGGCGAAGGCGTCGAGCGCGCCCGTGAGCTTCACCCCGCCGCGCGACACGAAGGGGTGGTCCTCGCCCTTCACGCTCAGCGGGGCTTCGTCATCGAGCTTCTCGCCGGCTTTGTCCATGCGGCGGTCGCCCGAGAACACCACACCCGCCAGGATGAGGGCCTGCGCCTTCTGGCGCGTGGGAGCGAGCCCACGCTGCTCCAGCAAGACGTCGACGCGGGTCTTCGGCACGGCCGCCTGGGCTCAGGCCGAGCCTTCGCGGAACTCGCGCGGGACGACGGCGAGCGCGGCGAGGCCGAGCCAGATGAGCGTGAAGGCCAGCACCAGCGCCAGCGCCACCGACAGCCGCACCACGGGCTCGAGGTCCGGGTTGGCGCCGCTCAGCAGCAGCGTGTGGTGGTGCAGCGTGAGCAGCGGCAAGTGGCCGGGCCCGAGCGTGGCGGTGATGAACTCGATGATGGCGAGGTAGAGGCCACCCACCAGGCCCGCCGCCGAGGGGATGAGCGCGCCGAAGAACATGGTGAGCGCGCAGTAGCCGGCCGACAGCAGCGTGAGCGCGCCGATGGTGCGGCCCAGCAGCGGCAGCTCGTCTACGAACAGCGTGGGGGACGACGCCAGCGCGCTGATGTGCATGAGGATGGCCGCGCCGCCCAGCAGGGTGGCCGAGAAGGCCACGCCCGTGAGCCACTTGCCGAACACCATGCCCAGGCGGCTGGCCGGGCGAGAGGCCAGGTAGGTGAACGTGCGGGACTCCACCTCTTCCGAGATGGCGCCCGACGCGAACAAGAACGGCAGCAGGTACCCCAGCAGGCCGAAGAGCGCGAGGCGGTAGCCGCTGCGCAGCGTGTCGAGCGCGTCGTCGCCCAGGTTGGCGGCGATGCCCACCGCCGCGACCATGGGCAGCGTGGCGGCCAGCGCCAGCTTGAGCTTGGCGCCGCGCAGCAAGCGCAGGGCTTGCAGGCGCGCGTGGATGGTGATGGACGCACCCAGCGAGGGCACCGGCGGCACCACGTGGCGCGGCTTCTGCTCGGTGTTGGCGGTGCTCACGCGCCCACCGCCTTGGCGGCGCCCACGGCGGCGTCGGCGCCGGTGCCGGCTCCCGCGGAGCCGCGCTCCACCAGGTAGTGGAAGAGCGCCTCGAGCGTGGCGTCCGGGCTGGTGATGCTCTCGATGGGGTGCTTGTGCTCGAGCGCCACCTCCGCGATCTTGGCGTAGGTCTGGTCGGGCGTGGCCGTGCGGAAGGTGACCGCGTCCGAGTGCATCTGGATGCTGGCCACGGAGGCGTCGGCGCGCAGCACCAGGCTCGCGAACTCCCGCGGGCGCTCGCAGCGCACGTGCACGTGGTGCGGGTGCTCGTGCAGCAGGTCGCGGATCTCGGCGACCTCACCCTGCGCCACCAGCTGGCCGCGCGCGATGAGCATGACGCGGTCGGTGAGGGCCTCCACCTCGTGCAGCACGTGGGTGGAGAACAGCACCACGGCGCCAGCGGCCGCGCGGTCGCGCAGGGCCTCGAGGATGACCTGCTTGCTGCGCGGGTCCGTGCCGGTGAGCGGCTCGTCCAGGATCAGCACGTCCGGCTCGTGCACGATGCTCTGCGCCAGCTTGGTGCGCTGCCGCATGCCGCGGCTGTAGCCCCCCACGCGGCGCTCCATGGCGTCGGTCAGGCCGAACACGCCGAGCGCATAGGCGGCACGCTCACGCGCTTCCTTCGGGGTGTAGCCGCTCAGCTCCGCCATGGCGGACACCTGCTCGAGGGCGGTGAGCTCGTCGTACATGGCGTCGGCTTCGGGGCAGAGGCCCACGCGGCGCAGCACCTCGGGGTTGGCGAACGGAGCGGCGCCGCACACGCGCACGCTGCCGAGGCTGGGGCGCAGCTGGCCCGCCGCCAAGCGCAGGAAGGTGGTCTTGCCCGAGCCGTTGGGCCCCAGCAGGCCCCAGATGCCGGGCCCCAGGTGCAAGGACACGTCTTGCAGCGCGGTGACCTGCCCGTACCACTTGGTGAGCTGCACGGCGCGGATGCTGGGGGCGTCGCTCGGCACGTTGGCCTCGGCGGTGCGCGTGGCGCTGGTCTTCTGGGCGGTCACGCGATGACCTCCACGTTGCGGATGCGGTTGTACGCGATGGCCACGGAGCCGACCGTGAGCGCGATGGCGATGGGGGCGGCGTGGTACCAGCGCACGATCTCTTCCTCGGTGGTCTGGTCGAGCACGGCGTCCACCAGGTCGCTGACCAGCAGGGGGAACGCGGCCAGGCGCAGCCACGGCCACTCCGACACGAGCTGCACCAGCGTGGCCAGGCCCCACGGCACGAAGAACAGCAGCACCCACGCGCTGAAGGTGAAGGCGCGGCTGCGGTTGAGCGCCGAGAAGCCCACCGAGCACACGCCCATCATGACCGAGATGATGACCGCTCCGCCGGTGGCACGCGCGAACGACACCAGGTTGTCCTTCACGGTGCCTTCGCCCAGCGCGAGCATGGCTGCGGTGAACAGGCCGGCGGGCATGAGCGTGACCAGCAGGCACAGCACCACCACGGCGCCCATGCGCCCCACCAGGTACTGCGCGGCCGTGACCGGCTTCGAGAAGAAGTACGCGAAGGCGTTGTGGTTCAGGTCATAGGCGATGGCGCCGGCCCCGCTGGCGAGCGCGATGACGAACGCGGCGCTGAGCCACTGCACGTGCAGCAGCCAGTCGTGCCAGGGGTTGGGGTCGAACACCACGTCGGGCCCGCCGTCCGCGAAGAGGCTGGCGGCGCGGCTGGCCAGGATGAAGCCCATGACCGGGATCCACGAGAACAGCAGGGTGAGCTTGATGATCCACGAGCGCCAAGCGCGGCCCAGCGAGTGCCGCAGGATGACCCACGTGTTCTTCTCTGCAGGGTGGCGCTCGCCGTCGTAGGGGCGGTATCCGAGGTCGCGAATGGACATGCGTGGTCAGCGAGCTTGTGTGGCGGGGGTCAGAGGTAGAGGCAGCGGTAGTTCACGTCGGAGCCCGGAATCTTGTCGTCGATCAGCTCGTAGCGCACCCCGGTGATGGCGCCCAGCTCGGCCTGCGCCGCCCCGGTGACCAGGATTTCGTTGGGCCCCGCGGTGTCCTCGCCCAGCTTGCTGGCGGCGTTGACCTCGCGACCCCACACGTCGTGGTCCCCCACGCGTAGCACGTCGCCGTACCCAATGCCGAGGCACAGGATGATCTGCTCCTCCGGGAGGCGCCGCTCGTTGGTGAGCTGGCAGCGGCGCTGCATCTCGATGGCGCACTGGAGCGCGCGGTCGGGGCGCCGGAAGATGATCAGGAAGCTGTCGGCTTCGACCTTGAGAAGGATGCCGTCGTGCGCCGCCACGATGGGCAGCAGCATCTTCTTCTTCTCGTGGATGATCTGCAGGAAGTGCGTGATGCCGAACTTGGCCGCGTGCCGCGAGAAGCCGCTCAGGTCCGTGAACATGATGGCCCAGCGCTCGCCGAACAGGTCCCAGATGCGCCGGTCGACGGCGTCCGTGTCGGCGTCCGGCTTGGTGCGGAGCTCGATCAGGTCCCACAAGCGCGCGTCGCTGCCCTTGAGTAGGTCGTAGTTGGTCATGAGCGGTTCCGGCTCCTTTGGGGGAGGGGTGTACCGTGGTTCTCGTGGGCGCGGCAACTGTCTCCGGCTGGGTGGCGTTGCTGGAGGCGCGATGGACCTCTCCAGCGCCGACCATGTCCAGGCTTGCGGCCGTCCTTGCGGCGCAACGCCCTGACCCGTAGCATCGAAGCATGACGTCGCCCGCCAAGCGTCGCGCCACGTACGACGATCTATGCGCGCTGCCCGAGGACGTGACGGGCGAGATCATCGCGGGCGAGCTCTACACGCAGCCTCGTCCGGGCGGACCGCATGCCCTGGTCACGTCTGGTTTGGGGATGGACCTCGGCGCGCCCTTCGATCGCGGTCGCGGCGGGCCTGGTGGGTGGTTCTTCGTGGATGAACCCGAGCTTCACCTGGAAGGTGATGTCTTGGTACCCGACCTCGCCGCGTGGCGAGTCGAGCGCCTGCCCGCCGAGGCCCGCACAGGGAATAGCTTCAGCGTGGTCCCCGACTGGGTCGCCGAGGTGGCGTCGCCATCGACCACCCAGCGCGACCGCCTCATCAAGGTGCCTGTCTACGCGTCACACGGCGTTGCGCACCTGTGGCTCGTCGAGCCCGTCGAAGGTCGCGTTGAAGCCTATGAGCTCAACGCAGGCCGCTGGGTGTGGCTGGGTACCTGGGCGGACGAGCTCGCTGCCGCCATCCCGCCCTTCGATGCGGTCCCGCTCGATCTCGTCCGTTTGTGGAACAGCACGGGGTTGCGGGGTTAGCGCGAGCGCGTCGGCGGCTCCAGCCGTGCGCGTGGTACGGGGCGATTCGAGGCCTGGCGCCTCACCCGCTAGCGCGCGCCCGCAGCTCCTCCAGGCTCCTCGCCGGGTTCAGATAGTCCTCCAGCTTGCCCTCCACGTACTTCCGGCCGCCGAGCTTCTCGGCCAGGAAGCCGGCGTCCACGTCGGCGCGCACCAGCCCGCCGGTCACGGTGACGCGGGCGTCGAACTTCACGCCCTTGACCTTGCCGTGCACGTGGCAGGCGCTGCCGGTCCAGGTGGCGGTCAGCCCGTAGTTGCGGTGCCAGTAGTCGGTGAGGGCGACCAGGCGCGCCACGGCTTGGTCATCTTGGAAGGAATAGCGGCGCTCGAGGTTCATCATGGGTGTTGGTTCTCGTTGTTTCCCGACCGGGCCCCCCGTGTCAATGTGCCGGCCGATGAGCGCTCCTTCTCCACGGCCCTGGGCCCGCCGCTTCGCGCGTGTGGGCCGGCTGGTGCGCCGCGTGCGCGACTGGACGCCGTTCACGGCGCTCGGGCTGTGTGTGGGGCTGGCGGCGGCGGTGGGGCTGCGGGTGTTCGCGTTTGCGCGGCTGGACCTGGTGTGGCTGGTGGTGGCGTATGCGCTCTTGGGGCTGCTGGCGTTCGACCTGCTGCTGGTGGTGGTGGCCACGGTGGTGCTCAAGGTGCGGCTGCGCGCGCCCGAGGGGCAGGTGCTGGTGACGCAGACCGAGACGCCCACGCTCACGGGCTTCGTGCTGCCGCGCTGGACGTTCGTGCCGCTCATCCGGGTGCAGCACGAGCTGGTGGCGCCGGTGCATGCATCGCTGGTGGAGTCGCCTTGGGCGGGGCGCCCGCGGGAGCTGCAGGACGAGGGGCCGCTGCGCGACGCGGAGTGGGTGCGCTTTGCGCGGCGCGGTGAGGCCAGCGTGATCGAGCGGCGCGTGGTGGTGTCCGACGTGCTGGGGCTTTCGCAGCTCGCGTTCCGGCTGCGGCAGGAGCTGTCGCTTGCCGTGCGGCCGCACCCCGGGGCGCTCGAGCGCATGCCGGTGCTCACGTCGCTCGCGGCGGGGGACGAGCAGGCTCACCCGCTCGGCGCGGCGGACGGTGACCGCATCGAGCTGCGGCGCTACCAGCCGGGCGACCCGGCGCGCTTCATCCACTGGAAGATCTACGCGCGCACCGGGAAGCTGCTGGTGCGCCAGCCCGAGCGGTCGCTCACGCAGACCACGCGCACGGTGGCGTACCTGATCGCGGGCCCGCGTGACGAAGCCAGCGCGGCGGCGGCGCGGGTGGCTCTCGAGCAGGGGGCGCTGGGCGCGGACTGGCTGTTCGGCGCGGACGGGACACCCACCCCAGCGAGCGACCTGCCGGCGGCGCTCGAGGCGATCGTCCGTTCGGGGGACACCCACGCGAAGCCTGCTGGGGACGCCTCCGGGGACACCCACCCGAGCCTGCTCGAGCCGTTCATCCAAGAGGCCGAGCTGCGCGGCCCGGCGCGCATCGTGGTGTTCGCTCCCCCCACCCCGGGCGAGTGGGTGTCCTCGCTCGGGTCCCTGCTGGAGCTCGCCGCCGCCCGGCCTGGGCGGGTGCACGTGGTCATCGGCGTGGATGGAGTGTCCCGCCACACGCCCCACCCGCTGGCTGTCCGCTTGTTGCGCACCCCAGCCCCTCAATTGAATGACGACCTGGCCGCCCTCGACGCGCTGCGCGCCACGCTCCAGGCCGCGGGCGTGGACAGCGTGGTGGTGGACCGCCGCTCGGGGCAGGTGCTGTCCGACGCTCACCTGCACGCTGCGCTGGAGGCCGCATGAGCGAGCCCACCGCCCCGCCGGCGCGAGCGCGCTTCCACCTGCCCACGGCGCTGCGCGTGCTCATGTACGCCGTGGTGGGCGCGGTGCTGGCCGTCCCGCTGGCCCGCGCGCCCGCCGTGGTGAGCGCTGCCCTCGGAGCCGGCCTCGGCGCGGCGCTCGGGGCTCGCGCGGCCCGGGGCGCGTACCGGAGCGTGCCGCTGCTGGCCTTCGCGCTGGGGGTCATGCTGCTCACTGGCGTGCTTCACACGCTGCTGCTCGGGTCCACCACACTCGCGGGCCTGCTCGGGCCCACCGGCGCCTACCGCGCGGCGGACGCCCTGCTTGCGATGGGTGTCCTCACAGGCGCCGCCTTCGGGCTGCGCGCCCTGTCCTCGCGGCGGCCGCTGTTTGCCGCGCTCGAGGTGCTGCTGGCGGTGTTCGCGTTCACGCAGCTGGTGGTGGCGCACCGCGACGGGGCCATCAACCGGCCGTTCGAGATCGCGGACCCCATCCTGGCCACGGGCGGCGACCCGTCGCTGGTGTTCATTGGGGTGGGCGTGGCTGCTGCGCTGGTGGTGGCGCTCACGCTGCTGGCCGAGGAGCGCGCCGGGCGGCTGGTGCTGCACGTGGCGGTGGTGGGTGTCCTCCTCGCGCTGCTGGCGTTCACCACGCGCATGGTGGGCATGCCCACGCCGCCCGAGAGCGGGGGAGGGCTGGGCCTGCGCGAGGACGAGGGCGGCCCCGGTGGCGACCAGGAGCGCGAAGGCCAAGGCGGGCAGAGCGGTGGCAGCGGTTCTGGGAGCCCCGACTCGCCGGAGTTCCGCGACAACTACGAGGGCGACCAGAGCGACGTGCCGGTGGGCGTGGTGATCTTCCGCGACGACTACTCGGCCCCGGCCGGTGTGTACTACTTCCGGCAGGGCGCGTTCAGCCAGTGGAACGGGAGGCGCCTGGTGGCGAGCACGCTGGCCGACGTGGACCGCGACCTGGTGCAGGGCTTCCCGGTGGAGTCCACGCCGGTGCGTGATCCACCACCGCTGAACGCCACGCGCCGCGAGGTGGAGACCACGGTGGCGCTGCTGGCGGACCACACGCTGCCCTTCGCGCTCGAGTCGGCGGTGCGCCTGCGGCCGGCGCCCAACCCGGACCCGTCGCGCTTCCGCGTGGCCTACCACGTGACCTCCGCGGCCATGATCGCGGACTACTTCTCGCTGCTGGAAGCCGACACGGGCGCGCGCACCTGGAGCAGCGAGGCGCTCGACGAGTACACGCAGGCGCCGGCCGACCCGCGCTATCGGGAGCTGGCCGAGCAGATCATCGCGGAGCGCGTGCCCGCGGACATGCGCGACCAAGACGCCGCCAAGGTGTTCGCCATCACCGAGTGGCTGGGGGAGCACGGCATCTACAGCCAGCGCAGCCAGCACGCGAGCGCCGACGACCCCACCGCGCACTTCCTGTTCGGCGACCGCACGGGCTACTGCGTGCACTTCTCGCACGCGGCCGCGTTCCTGTTCCGGTCCATCGGACTGCCCGCGCGCGTGGCCACGGGCTACGCCATCCCGGAGTCCAACCGCCAGGGCGGCAGTGCGCTGCTGGTCACGGGGCAGAGCTCGCACGCGTGGCCCGAGGTGTACTTCGAGGGCTTCGGCTGGGTGGTCACCGACGTGTCGCCGCAGCAGACGCTGGACCCACCCGCGCCCCCGCCCGACCCGGACCTGCAGCGCTTGCTGGGCGAGCTGGCGCGCGGCCAGACGCTGGCCCCGCCCGACGCCGAAGACGACGTGGCCGACGCGGTGGCGTGGCTCCGGGAGTTCCTGCCCGCGCTGGGCTGGGGTGCGCTCGCCACCCTGATCGCGCTGCTGGTGAGCCTCTATCTCACAAAGCTGTGGCGCCGCCTGGCCCCGCGCTTCGCCAGCGACCCGCAGCTGGCGCTCGTGCTGCACCGCGCGGCGCTCGACCGGCTGAGCGACGTGGCCGTTCGCCGCATGCCCGGCGAGACCCGCGAGGCCTTTGCGGCGCGCGTGGCGGCGCAGGTCCCGAGCCTCGCCCAGCTGGCGGCTGTCACCGAGGGCCGCGCGCTCGGCAGCACGCGCGCGCAGCAGGTGCCCCGCGCCGAGCTGCTGAGCGTGGCCCAGCGCGTGCGCAGCGAGCACGCCCGCGCGTTCCCTCTCGGCCGGCGCCTGCTCGGCTGGCTCGTCCCCTGGTCCTTCCTGCGCACCCGCTGAGTGCTGCCCCTCTCTCATCGCCCCTCGCGCCCACGAACTCACTCATGACCACCGACACCACTCCCGCTTCTCCCGCCTCGGCCAACCTCGACCGCGCGCACGCCGTCATCACCACGCTGCGCCATCGCCTGCGCGCCGCCGTGAAGGGCCGCGACGAGATCGTGGACCTGGTGCTGGTGGCGCTGCTCGCCGACGGCCACGTGCTGCTCGAGGACTACCCCGGCTCCGGCAAGACCACGCTGGCGCGCGCGCTCGGTGAGGGCATCGCGGACGACGACCTCGCCGAGGGCATCGCGCCCTTCCGGCGCATCCAGTTCACGCCGGACCTCCTGCCCAGCGACATCACGGGCACCAACATCTTCGACATGGAGTCGCAGCGCTTCGTGTTCCGCCCGGGGCCGCTGTTCGCGCACGTGGTGCTGGCCGACGAGATCAACCGCACCTCGCCGAAGGTGCAGGCCGCCATGCTCGAGGCCATGGGCGAGAAGCAGGTGACCGCCGACAACACCAGCCACGCGCTCGACGCGCTCTTCTTCGTGATCGCCACGCAGAACCCGCTGGACCTCGCGGGCACCTACCCGCTGCCCACGCCGCAGCTCGACCGCTTCCTGTTCAAGCTGGTCATGAAGCACATCGCGCGCGACGCCGAGATCGAGGTGCTGGCTTCGTATCCCACCCCCACGCTCGCGCGGGCCGGTGCCACGGCGCAGGTGCGCCGCAGTGAGCTGCTGGCGGCGCGCGAGACCATGCGCTCGGCGGTCACGATCCACCCGCTGTTCCGCGACTGCCTGGTGGACCTGGCGCGGGCGCTGCGCGCGGACCCACGCACGCTGCAGGGCGCCTCCACGCGCTCGCTGGTGCTCATGCTGCCGGCGCTCCAGGCGCGCGCGCTGCTCGAGGGGCGTGACTACGTGTCGCCCGACGACCTCGCCGCCATCGCGCCGCACGTGTTCGGGCACCGCTTGGTGGTGGCCCCCGGCGCGGCCAACGTGGAGAGCATCCTGCGCGACGCGCTGACCCCGCAGCTCGAGCGCCTGGCGCGGGTGACTCGCTGACATGCTGCGCGCCCGCCACGCTCGCATCGCCGCCCTCGCGCTCGCCTCGCTGATCCTGGTCAGCGGCCTGTGCGCGCTGGGCGAGCACGCGCGTGCGCAGGGCACCCCCACCCCGTGGACCCAGCTCAGCCCGGCCGAGGAGGAGGCGTTCCTCATGGTCGAGCAGAACCAGATGATCCGCGCGCGCGAGCTGGGCGAGGCGCTCGTGGCCGACGACCCCACCTCGTTCATCGGGCACCTGGTGCTGGCCTACGCGCAGCACTTCGCCGAGGCCAACTTCCCGCGCGCGCTCTATCACGCGAACCTGGCGCGCCAGCACTTCGAGGCGCGCTTCGGGCCGGAGCCGCAGACCCCGGCGCCGTGGATCTGGCACGCGCGCATCATCCAAGAGCTGGCCAACGTGCACGGTGACCTGGGCCACCACGCGGAGCGCATCGCGCTGATCGAGCGCTTCAACCGCAGCTACCAGCCGCGCATGGTGGCCGAGGTGGCTTGGTCGCTCATGAAGCTGGGGCGCTACGACGAGGCGCGCGCCGCCGCACGAGCCGGGCTCGCGGAGGACGGCCCCGGGCAGGTCATGGTGGCGCTCAACGCGCTCTGCGCCATCGAGTTCGAGGCCGGCCGTGACGGCGCCAGCTACGACGCCTGCGGCCAAGCGCTGGCCCACTCGCGCCAGACGGGCAGCGTCACCGTGGTGGACCTCACGAACTTCGCCGAGGCCGCGCGCACCATGTTCCAGCTGGCCGAGGCCGAGCGCGCGCTGCTCGAGGCCACCGAGGCGTCTTCCTCGCTCTACGGCAACCCCTGGCTCGACCTGGCCGAGCTCTACACGCGCGCCGGGCGCTTCGCCGAGGCGGGGCAAGCGCTGAGCGAGATCGCGGCGTGGCGGGGCAAGCGGCCGCCCCACGCGCGCGACGCAGACCGCAACGAGAGCCGGCGCGGCATCGCGGAGTTCATGCTGGTCACGGGCATGCACGAGCAGGCGCTCGGGCTCACCGACAAGGCCATGGTCACGCCCGACCGGCGCGCGCACAACAGCCGCAACCCGGCGCAGGACCGCAGCCTGACGGCGCTGCTGGACCGGCGCGCGCGGCGCATGGCGGCCGAGAGCCGCGTGGAGGGCGCCACCGCCAAGCCCTGGTACGAGCGGCTGCTGGCGCAGGGCGAGGCGTGGGTGCTCGAGGCCCAGGCCTTCCTGAGCGGGCGCGCCGTCACGCGCATCCTCACCGAAGACGACGACCTGCTGGTGGGGCTGCTGCGCTTCGGCACCGCGTCGAGCGGCGTGCAGCCGCCGTGGCTCACGGGTGACCTCGTGGAGCTGTTCGGGCCCGGTGTGATGCACGAGGCCATCGTGCGCGCCGACGCGGGCGACGGGCGCGCGGCCGCCGACCCGTACTACGCCGCGCTGCACGCCGAGGTGGCGCTGGCGGAGGGTGACGAAGAGGCCGTGCAGCGCTACGCCGCGCGCGCCCTGGCGGGGCTCGGCACGGGAGAAGCGCTGCTGCGTGCGCGCGTGATGGCGCTGCAGGCGCAGGCCGGCCTCGACGTGAACTACGACGCGGTGCTGGGCACCGACCCGGGCGTGTTCCGCCGGCTCGAGGCCGCCATCCCGGTGCGCTTGCGTGTGCAGGGTGATGCCGTGGCCGAGGAGGTGGCAGACGCGGTCCGCCGCAGCCCGCGCTTCCACGTGACGTCCGACGCGCCGCTGACGGTGTCCGTCGACGTGCGCGCGGCGGGTGGTCGCGTCTGCTTGCTCGGAGGCGCCGAGCGCGTGTTCGGCTGCGGCGAGGCCAGCGTGACCAACGACGCCGACAGCGTGCAGACGCTCGCGCAGCGCCTGGTGGACGCGTTCCACACCGACGTCTTCGCGCCGCGCGTGGACATGTCGCAGGCCGAGATCAACTCGCTCGACGGCAGCAGCCAGAGCACGCGCAACCCGCTCGAGACGCTGTTCGGGCCCGCGCCCGAGATCACCCTTCCGTGATCAACACGTGCTCGCGCATGAGCATCACCCGCAGCGTGCTCATGTCCAGGAACGAGCGCACGTCTTCGTAGATGCGGCCCATGTTCGCGTCGTCGCCGCCGTAGAGGCGCTTCGGGTCCGTGGCGTCGGCCAGCTCGCGGAAGTGCAGCGCCACGATGCCCGCGAGCGAGGGCGTGTGCTCCGTCAGGCCGTTGAGCACCGCGTTCCGGTCGTAGCGCCAGATGGGGTGGATCTCGAGGGCCAGCGGGCCGTGCTTGCCGTGCCAGTGCTCCATGAAGTCGGCCTGCGCGAGGCCGGGCTTGGGCCGCAGGAACGTGACCTGCCGCACGCCGGGGGACGCGGTGCCCAGCTCCCACGTGCGCTCGTAGTCGCGCGGGATGTCCTGCGACACGGCGTAGCCGTCCACGTACTTCCCGGTGGGGTCCAGCACGCTCATCATGGCCAGCGCATCGCCGCGCTCGGCGAGGGTGGCGCTCACGAGGCCACTCAAGATGGCGCCGTCCCCGTCGCGCTTCGCGTTCAGCGCCGCGCCGCTGTCGGGCGGCAGCGCCACGTCGATGCTGAGCGAAAGCGGACGAAAGCGCTCGAGGGCCTTGGCCGTGGGACCGAGCAGCGCCTGCGAGAACGCCTCGAGGGAGGCGCCCACCGGGCGAGAGAGCACGAAGCAGTAGCGTTGGGTCATCACAAGTCCGGGATGTCGAAGGGGGTGTTGCTGATCTCGATCCCGCCATCCACGGCGATGATCCGCCCAGTGGTATAGCTGCCCGCGTCGGAGGCCAGGTAGAGCGCCGTGCAGGCCACGTCTTCCACCTTGCCCACGGCGCGCAGCGGGGTGCGCTTGATCAGACCATCTCGTACGGCCGGGTTCGCCAGGAACTTCCCGAGCGCCTCGGTCTCGATGGCGCCACAGCAGATGGCGTTGACGCGCACCTTGGGGGCCAGCTCGTTGGCCATCAGGCGGGTCATGTGCTGGAGGGCCGCCTTGGCGGTGCCGTAGGCCACGAAGCCGCGCCCCACGATGCGCCCGAGCGAGCTCGAGATGTTCACGATGGAGCCCCGGCCCGTGGCCAAGAGGTGCGGCGCGGCCAGGCGCGAGAGCAGGAACGCCTGCGTGACGTTGAAGCGCAGCGCGTCCTCGAAGACCTGCTCGCTGGTGCGCAGGAGCGGCACGTGCGGCGCGCCGCCGGCGTTGTTCACCAGCACGTCCAGGTGGTCGTGGTCCCGGATGGTCTGCGCCACCAGCGCCTCCAGCTGGCTGCGGTCGGTCACGTCGCAGGCAATGGCCGTGGCGCGGCGGCCCAGCGCGCGGGCGGCCTCGGCCACCTCTTCCACGTCGGCCAGCGTGCGCGCGGCCACCACCACGTCGGCGCCCGCCTCTGCATACGCCAGCGCGATGCCGCGTCCGATGCCCTTGCCAGCGCCCGTGATGAGCGCCACGCGCCCGTCCATCCGAAATCGGTCGAGAATCATGCGCGGGAGTGTACCGCCCTTTTCCCGGCAGCGAGCCCAACCTGTCCAGCGAGGACACCCATCGGGCGCGCCCTGTAACGTCCGGGCCCGCGCGCTCCGAGGACACTCACTCGAAGCCCCCACCGGAGCTCCGCCGTCTGGTATCTTCGGCGGATGTTCGACCGTGTGAAAGAGATCCAGAAGCGCTGGGACGGGCTCCCGGTGGGCCCGTGGCGCGTGGACGGCGGTGACCCGCGCTGGGTGGTCCGCGATGCACACGGGCGCGCCCTGCTCGAGACGGCGGACAAGCAGGTCGCCCGCGAGCTCGCGGCCAGCTACGAGGACGTGGCGTTTCTCATCGGCGAGGTCCAGCGCGCGCGCCGCGAGGCCAAGGAAGCCCGCGAGAAGAGCGGCGACTTTCTGGGCAAGGGGCACGACGGGCGCATCACGCTGGCCACCTACACCATCGAGTCGGACGACTCGGAGGGGTAGGCACGCGCAGGGGATGGGCATCAACCGCCCGAGCAGTGTCCCACGTAGACGTAGACGTGGTCGTACTCGTGCTCGTTGACGTGCTCGTGCTCGTGCTCGCGTCCCTACCACCCCCACCGGCTACCGAGACAGCTTCGACACCATCCGCCCCAGCAGCTCGACCGCCTGGCGACGCTGCTTGTCCGTCCCGACGTCCCAAAGGCGAACGAAGTCGAGCACTGCCGCCCACTGCATCACCCAGCCGCATGCGGCTGCGACGCGACGCGCCCTGTCAGCCGCGGCGACTCGACCGGTTCCCTCGGCGGAGTGGAGCGGGCGAGTACGAGCACGAGCACGAGCACGTCAACGAGCACGAGTACGCCTACGACCACGTCAACGCGCGACTCGGCGACGCCGGAGCGACGGGCCGCTTCCGCACCGGTGGCGCCACGGGCACCTCTTCCACCACCTCGCGCGGCAGCCGCTGGGCCGGCAGCAGACCCGCGAGAGGCGGCCGCGCCACGTGCAGCGGCACGCCGTGCGGCGTCTGGGGCACGGGGGCCAGGTCGAGGGCGCTGCGCAGCACCGTCTTGCCCAGGCTGTCGAGGGTGTCGTGTTGCAGCACACGGAGCAGCTGGCGCACGCGCGTCTTGAGCGTGTTCGGCGAGACGCCCAGGCCGCGCAGGATGTCGTCGCGGCCCTGCGGCAGCGTGGAGATGGCCGTCAGCTCCATCTGGCGCGCGGTCAGCTCGTGCTCGCGACCCAGGTTCTCGACGGCGGCCGCCACCAGGCCGCGCCCGCTGACCTCGTAGGCCAGGCAGTAGCCCAGGAAGTAGCGCTCCTCGGCGCGGGGGGCGCTCTTGGGAAGCCAGCGGTGAGGAAGCGCTGCGGCGTCCAGCTCGGGGCGGGTGTCGCCGATCAGCAGCACCGGAGGCGGCGGCGCCCCGGGGGCACGGGAGCGCCAGAGCGCGAGCAGGGCGTCGTGGTCACGCAGCCCCTCCACCCACCAGCCCAGCCAGCGCTCGTGGGTGCGCAGCAGCGCGCGCGCCTCCGTCACGGAGGAGACCACCTCGGTCAGCGCATGGGTGGACAGGCGCGCTCCGAGTCGCCGGGCACTACTGCGGGTCGCAACAACGAGAAAGGCAGGCTTGTGAGTCATGGTTTACCGTGGTGATTGCCGTTTCGGGGGCGATTGACACCATCTGACGGCATGCTGACACCCTAAATGATTCCTATCAAGGGACTCGTATACCTAATTTAGGGACGGTAAGGCAAGGTGGGCGATCGCATTTTCAGTCGGCATAATGCCCGAGACCATGCGCGCGGCCGTTGCCCTCTCCTGCTTCCTGTCCTGTCAGCTCCTGCTCGGCTGTGGCGCGCGCACCCTCCTCGACGACGGGGTGGACTCGAGCGTCACCGAGCGGGTGCCCGAGGACGAGCGCTGCGATGGGCTCGACCAGGACTTCGATGGGAACGTGGACGAGGACTTCCGTGACGAGCTGGGGCGCTACATCACCCCGCGGCACTGCGGCGCCTGCGGGACCGAGTGCGTGGTCCCCAACGGGCTGACGCTCGAGATGGATTGCCTGCTGGTGGACGAGAACCCCGTGTGTGGCGCCACGCGCTGTGTGCCCGGCTTCTGGCCCTCGCGCACCGGCACGTGCGTGCCCGCCTATGACTACCTGTGCCTGCCGTGCACGGTGGACGAAGACTGCGGGCCCGGCGCGCTGGCCCGCTGCGCAGACGTGGGTGGCGAGCTGCGCTGCGCGGTGGACTGCGAAGTGAGCTGCCCCAGCGGGTATGCCTGCCAAGAGGACGGCACGTGTGTTCCTTCCGGCGGGAGCTGCCGCTGTGAGCCGGGCGACTTCTTCGAGCTGGCCTGCGTGGTGCCCGGCCCCGACGCCGGTGCGCCTGCCCCCGAAGACCCGCTGCCCCCGCCCGACATGGTGCGCTGCCCGGGCCGCGCGGTGTGCAGCGCGGGCGTGCTGTCCGAGTGCGTGGCGCCCGCCGAGGCCTGCAACGAGAGCGACGACGACTGCGACGGCGAGGTGGACGAAGACTTCCGCAACGCGGTCGGCGGCTATGCTGATTTGCACCACTGCGGCGCGTGCGGCGTGGACTGCTCGCTCTCGCCGGTGCCCGAGGGCGACCTGGTGTGCGGTGGCGACCCGTTCGCGCCCACCTGTGTGTTGAGCTGCCCGGACACGCTCGACGGCATCCAGCCGGGAGACCGCGTGGACGGCGACCGCGACGTGGCCACCGGCTGCGAGTGCACCGTGAGCGCGCTGAATGACGTGCCCGGCCCCGTGGGCGCCGTGGGCCAGGCGCTGGACGTCAACTGCGACGGCGCCGACGGCGAAGTGCCGCGCAGCTTCTACGTGGCCACCGACGGCAGCGACACCGGCCCGGGCTCACCCACACGGCCGCTCGCCACGGTGGGCGCCGCGCTGCTGCGCGCGCTCGACGAGGGCCGCGCAGACGTGTTCATCGCGAGCGGCACCTACGTGGAGGCGCTGGCGCTGCCGAGCGGGGTGCGCCTGCACGGTGGCTACCGGCGCGACTTCTTGGCGCTCGACCCCGAGGGCTTCACCACCATCTTGCGCGCGCCGCTCGACTCGCCGCTGCCCGGCGGTGCGGCCCTGGCGTCCACCGACTGCGCGAGCGGGGACACCGTGGTGGAGTGGCTGAGCGTGCGCGGGCGCGACGCCATCGCGCCGTCCTCGCCCACCGTGGCCATCTGGCTCGCGTGCACGGCGGGCGGCCGCAGCGTGCGTCTCGACACGTTGGACATTCGCCCGGGCGTTCCAGGCAGCGGCGCGAGCGGCGTCGCTGGACAAGCCGGCGCCTCGCCCTCCGCGTCACCCCTCGCTGGCGACCCACCACGCGGGGCCGTCGAGAGCAGCCGCACCTGCACACGCGGCAGCGAGAACCTCGTGGATGGCGGTAACGGTGGGCGCCACTCCTGCAACGGCCAGAGCACCGCTGGTGGGGACGGCGCCTCGGCGAGCTGCCCGTCGTTCGCGGCGTTCCAGCCGCGCGGCGCGAGCGGTCAGGGCCGTTCGCCCGGCCAGGGTGGCGACGGCGGCCAAGACTCGCGCGGCCCGGTGGTGGGCTCGAGCTGCCCCACGGCGGTGTGCTGCGGGCTGGCCGACTTCGTGGTCCCCACGGAGTTCACGGGCCCGAGTCCCGGCTCGGCGGGCGGCAATGGCTCGGCCGGCATGGCTGGGCGCGGCTGCACCAACGCGCTCGGGCGCTTCGAGGATGGCGTGTGGGTGCCTGACACCTCCACCAATGGCACCGCGGGCGCGGCGGCCTCGGGCGGCGGTGGCGGAGGCGCGGGCGGCGGCGCCGAGATGGAGTACTTCCCCAACCAGTGCGAGTTCGCGGACGGACTGGGCGGTGGCGGCGGTGGCGGTGGCGCCGGAGGCTGCGGCGGCGGTGCCGGCACGGCGGCCACCAGCGGCGGCCCGGCCATCGCCATCTACATCGACGACGCGAGCGCCCCCAACGTGGTGGTGCGCGGCTCGCGGGTGGCTTCCCCAGACGGCGGGCGCGGCGGCGATGGCGGCGCGGGCGGCGGTGGCGGTGCCGGCAGCCCGGGCGCCACGGGCGGCTCCATCCCGCTCGCCCAGCGCGTCACCCCCACGTTGGCCGGGCCCTTCTCGGGTGGCCGCGGCGGCTCGGGTGGGCGCGGCGGTGACGGCGGAGGCGGTGGTGGCGGCTGTGGCGGGCCCAGCGTGGGCATCTGGGGCGGCAGCAGCGCGGACGCGGCGCGCTTCCGGCCGCTCAACACCTTCGCGGTGGGCATGGGAGGCCGCGCGGGCCGCGGCGGAGGCGGCGCCGCCATGGGCGGTGACGGGGCCACAGGAGGGTCGTTCGATGTTCTCCCGCGCTGACTTGGGTTTCGCGCCACGCGGTGTCTCGGCATGGGCGCTGGGCTTGTGCATGCTCTCGCTCGGCGCGCTCGCGTCGGGCTGCTTTCGGGCTCACCGCTGCGGCGACGAGACCTGCGACTACGGCGACGACGACTGCGACGGCCGCGTGGACGAGGGCTTCCTGGACGAAGGGCTGTACGTCAGCGCCGAGCACTGCGGGGGCTGCGGCGTGAGCTGCGCGGCCGTGTTCCCCACGGCCCTCGAGACCGCCTGTGATGTGATGGAGGGCGTGCCCACCTGCGTGCTGGTGAGCTGCCCGCCGGGCTTCCACCGCGCCGACGCGGGCAGCTGCGTGCCGGACGTGCCGGTGGCCTGTGCGCCGTGCACGGCAGACACCGACTGCGCGCTGCGCTTGCCGGGCTCCGTGTGCCGCACGCTGGGCAGTGGCGACGCGCGCTGCTTCGAGCCCTGCGCCGAGGGCTGCGCTCCGGGCCTCGCGTGCCAGGACGGGGCCTGCATCCCCAACTCGGGCACCTGCGAGTGCGCCGACGTGGACGTGGACGCGCGCTTCGCGTGCCTGCTCACCAGCCCGAGCGGCGACGTGTGCGCGGGCGAGCAGCCGTGCGAACCGGGCGGCCTCGGGCAGTGCGTGGCGGTGCTGGCCGAGTCCTGCAACGCCGAGGACGAAGACTGCGACGGGCGGGTGGACGAGGACTTCCTGGACGAGCTCGGGCGCTTTGCGCGTGACCCGCTCCACTGCGGTGCCTGCAACACGCCTTGCGCGCCGCCCGGGCCGAACATGGTGGCCATGTGTGTGGGGCTGCCCTCGCCGGGCCCCGATGGCCTCGACGCGCGGTGCGACGTGGCCTGTGAAGAGGGCTTCGTGGATGTGGACGGACTGGTGGCCAACGGCTGCGAGTGCGAGCGCTGGGACGGCCAGGGGCCGCCGCCGGTGGTGGGCGGCGACGCGGACTGCGACGGCGTGACCGACGACGACGACACGTTCATCCACGTGACGCCCACGGGCAACGACGCCAACCCCGGGACGCTGGTGCAGCCCATGCGCACGGTGGGCGCAGCGCTCCAGCGCGGCGCCATGGCCAACAAGGACGTGCTCGTGGCAGGCGGCGTGTACGCGGGCCTGGTGACCATGGTGCCCGGCGTGGACGTGTTCGGCGGCTACCGCGTGGACTTCCGCGACCGTGACCTGGGGCTCTACCCCGTGACCCTCGAGCGCCCGGACGCGCCGGGGCAGCCCGTGCTGCTCTGCCAGAACGTGCGCACGGCCACGCGCGTGGAGGGCTTCACGGTGCGCGGCTCCGACGCGAGCGGGCCCGGCCAGGGCAGCACGGCGGTGTACCTCGACGGCTGCGGCCCCGAGGTGGTCTTCAGCAACCTGAGCGTGATCGCCGGGCGCGGCGAAGATGGCGTGGAGGGCGACGACTCGAGCGACAACCTCCCGGAGCTGGATCCGGGCCTGGCCTCGCTCGCAGAGCTCGAAGGCGCAGACGGCGCGACCGGTGGGCGGGGCACGGGAGACGGCACGTGCCGGCCCGTGAGCGGCGGCGCGGCCGGGCTGCAGCGCTGCGGCGCCTCCGACGTGTCGGGCGGGCGCGGCGCGGACGAGAGCTGCGTGGGGCTGGCGTGCACCAACGGCTTCCCGTGCGCGAACGCGGGCTGCACGGACTTCACCAGCGGCGGCGTGTGCGACATCGCCACGGTGCTGGCGCTGGCGTCCCCCAACCCGGCGGCGCAGGCCGGTCGCGGGCCTGGCGCGGGTGCAGCCGGAGCCACCACCTATGACGCGCCCACCAACCGCGCGGCGTGCAACTTCTGCGACGACAACCCCACGCTGCAGCGCGACGGCGACGACGGCCGCGACGGCGCGCACGGGGCGGACGGCAGCGGCGGACCGGGCTGCGGCGGAGCGCCGGAGTTCGACGCGGTGACCGGGCGCCTGCGTGGCCGCTCGGGCGCGGACGGCACGCCCGGGACCCATGGCGCGGGCGGCGGCGGCGGGTCTTCTGGCGGGGGCTACGCCGTCATCGGCGGGACCGGCTTCTGCTTCGGCGGGGACCGCGCAGGCGGCGGCGGCGGCGGTGGTGGCAGCGGCGGCTGCGGCTCACCCCGCGCCGAGGGCGGCTCCGGCGGCGGCGCTTCCGTTGGCATCCTGCTGCGGCTGGGTGCTGGCCTGGCGCAGGGGCCCCGCTTCGAGCAGCTGCGCGTGCAGACCGAGAGCGGCGGCGAAGGCGGCGACGGCGGTGTGGGCGCGCGCGGCGGTCAGGGCGGCGACGGCTTGGCGGGCGGCGTGGCCCCGTTCTGGTGCGCGCGCAACGGCGGGCGTGGCGGTGACGGCGGAGACGGCGGCGCAGGCGGCGGCGGCGGTGGCGGCTGTGGCGGCGGCGCGCACGCGTTCGCGCTCACGGGCAGCGGCGTGGACCCGGCGTACGTGCAGCTCCTGCGCGACGGAACGATGGTGGACGAGGCGGGTGTGGCTGGCAGTGGCGGCCGCGGTGGCTTCTCGCCCGGCATGCCCGGCGGCGCGGGCGGGAGCGGCAGCGAGGACGTGGTGCTGGTCTTCTGACGGGGTGCCCCTTCCGCGTGAGCGGCTCCGTGCTGCCGCGCACCCGCTCCGTGGCTCAGCCGCAGCCCTCACCCGGAGGGGCCGGTGAATGCCGACTTGTGTCGGCGCGTCTGCGCCCGGCTCTCTCGGCTCTCGGCCCCGGGGGCGCCGCTCGAATACCCAGCGGCGCCCCCGGGCATTGGATGCGCGCCCGAACTTGGAGTATCTCCCCCGCGATGCACTCTCTCGCACGACCCCTCTCCGCGCTGCTGCTCCTGGCCGGCGCCACTGGCTTCTGCTTCGGCTACGGGCAAGCGCACGGGCAGACTCGGCGCCCCACGCCTGCGCCCATCCCGGCCGCGGTGCCGCCGCGCCCCGCGAACACCACGGCGTGCAACTACCAGGACCCGCAGGACTTCATGATCCGCAGCAACTGGGCCACCACGCGCGAGATGCCCGAGGCCGAGCGCCGTGAGCGCCGCCAGATGGCGCAGCGCTCGGTGAACTTCCGCACGGAGCAGTACGGTTACTTCACGGGCTTCGGGAGCCGCTCGCTCAACCGCACCACGCCCATGGACAACGCCGTGCGTGCCGACTTCATGGGGCTGCGCGTGCGCCTCAACAGCAAGATCGTCCCGGCGCTGGCGTGCGTGGAGCAGCAGATCCGCGCGGAGTGCACCGAGCCGGCCTACACGCCGCGGCGCCTCTCGGGCATTCGCGACCGCAACACCTATCACAACGGTGAGGTCAGCAACCACGTGTACGGCATCGCCATCGACATCGATCCCACCGAGAACACGTGCTGCATGTGCGTGGCCGAGTGGGGCGACCACCCGCTGTGTCAGCGCCCGGTCGACTCCATCTACGAGCGCATGGCCATGCCCGAGTGCTGGGTGCACGTCTTCGAGCGCTTCGGCTTCTACTGGCTGGGTCGCGACCGCCTGCAGGACACCATGCACTTCGAGTTCCTGGGCGACCCGGCCCTGATCGCGCGGTCGTCCGGTGCGGCCGCGCCCGCAGCTCCCGCGCCCGCGCCCTGAGTCAGTCCGTGCACACGGCCCCGCTTGCCGAGCGCCGGTGGGTGTGCTGAAGCGAGACCCATGTCCGACCACGCTCACCTCGATGATCTCGCGCACGCCTGCGTGGCTGCCGTCCAACGTTCCCTCGGGATCGAGCTGGACTTCACGCAGGACACCCTGCCCATCCTCGACCACTACGTGAGCATGGCGCAGGGCACCAAGGCCGAGGTCATCGAGCTGCTGGCGCCCATGGCGGGGGCCTACTTCGGCGAGGTGGTGCGCCGCTCTGTGGGGGCGGCTCGCTGGCACGCGCCGGGCACGGACTACCACCAGTACCGGCTCGAGTTCGAGAACGCGTTCCTGCACTTCAACCCGCTGGGCATGGTGGTGGAGTCCATCCTGAAGGCGCCGGCCGAGGGCTGGATGGCGCACCTGCAGATGCTGCCGCGCGACCGCGAGCCGGTGCAGGCGTCGCTGGAGGCTCTTGGCGGGGTGCGCGACGACGACTACTTCCGGCTGACCGTGCGCTTCGAGACCATCGAGCAGGTCCACCTGGTGCTCAGCCACTTGGCGCTGTCGGCGGGGGAGGACACGCCGTTCTTCAGCCACGAGGTCTACGAAGCGACGCTGAGCACCGGGGTGCTGCCCAGCGACGGTCAGCTGCACTGAACACCACACATGTGGGCCGACGTGGTAGCGTGCCGCTGACGTGACTCAACGCGATGCCGAAGGACCTCTCGGGCGCTCTCGGATCGAGCGCGTGCACCTGCGACGAGCGCTCGACTCGGAGAGCCTCGAGCCCTTCGATCTGGTGCGCGTCGTAGACGCCGACGGCGACCCGGAGCTGGCCGGCATGGCGCTCTCGGGCACGCTGCACCGCCTGCCCGACGGGTCCGACCTGGCGGAGCCCTACGTCTATCATTCACGCGCGGCTCAGGCGCTGGTGCTGGTGGTGCCTCCTGCGGCTCGCCACCGCGAGATCACGGCCCGTCACGCGCTGATGAGCGAGCTCGAGGCCATGGACAGCGTGCCCGCCTACGCGTTCGACTTCCGCGTGGTGGTGGACCCCACCGCGCTGCGCACGGCGCTCGCGTGGCACAGGCCCACCCTCCCGCCGCCGCTGGTGGAGAGCGTGACCGACGACGAGCTGGACGAGCTCGCCGAGACGGGCCCGGAGCTGACCCCCGAGCTGCTCAGCCACCTGGCCACGGACGTGGTCGACGACGCCGAGGCCGCGTCGCTCGAAGAGGTGGAAGAGCTCGACTCCGAGGCCAGCGTGCAGGATGTCGAGGAGGTCTTCGAGGACGCCCACCCGGAGGTCTCCGCCGCCGAGGTCGTCGACGCGGACGCGGTGGAGTACCTGGACGATGACCCGGCGCCCCAGGTCCAGTCGTTCCTCGACGGATCTTCGGGGGAGTTCGCCCTGGTCGACGCCGACTGGGTGACCACCTACCAAGACGACGACTCCGACGACGACGAGCCGCTCACCCTCGACGACGACGATCTGGTGGCTGTCCCCGAGTCGTACTCCACGCTCGCCGAGCTGCCCCGCGAGCTCCCTCCGGGCGTGGCCCCGCCGGCCGACTTCGAGCGTGACGCGCGGCGCCTGCGTGCCGGTCTCTTCAAGGGTCGCGTCTGGCTCTTCGCGCGCACGCGGGCGGGCGTGTTCGAGCGCGACGGCATCGACGCGGCGGTCCAGCACGCCACCGTCGGGGGCCGCTCGGTGGCGCTGGTCTCGCTCGCCGACCTCACGGCCGACCGCGCCGAGGCCGTGCGTCTGGCCACCGACCTCGCGTCTCCGTCGCCCCGCGCCCTCCTCGGGGCGCTGGCGAAGGACTTCGTGCTCTCGGTGGCGTTCTTCCACGAAGGTCGCGTCCCGGTCCGCTGCGTGGAGCTGCGCTCCGCCCGCGAGGCCAACGTGGCGCGCGTGCTGGCCCTTCCCACGGCGCCCGCCGCCAACGCCGTGGACGTGGAGACCGCCGTCGCGCGTGCCCTGGCTGCGCCGCCCCCGCTCGACTCGACCGAGCACCCGTTCCAGGTGCGCCGCACGTCCACCAGCGCCGCCGAGCTGCGCACCGAGATCCGCAGCATTGCCCGTTGGCTCGAGCCCGCTCGCCGCGACCGGGTGCGCCTGGGCCTGGGTGTCCCCGAGCCCGTCATCCAGCAGGTGTGTCAGGCCGTGGTCGAGGCTGCGCTCGCGAAAGGCATCGCGCTGCCGCCTGTGCTCATGCAGTGGGCCGTCTCCTGCGACCTGGCGAAGGGGCCCGCCGAGATCGTCGCGAAGCAGCTCACGGCGTTCTTGGCGCTCACCTCGGAGCCAGATCGCGGCGGGCTGCGCGACGCCGACGTGGTCAGCAACTGGAACGCGCTGCGAGGCGCCGCATCGGCCTTCGCCGTGGAGATTCCGCCAGCGATCGCGGACGTGCTCCACGCCATGGACGAAGAAGACGTGGCGCACGACCCCGGGGCCCTCGAGGCCCTCAACATCGCTGCGCTGCTGGAGCTCACCCGCCACGCGAACCATCGTTGCGCGGCCACGGCGGAGCTGCTGCGCCGCGACCCGGCGCTGCACACCGAGGCCATCGGGATGGCGCTGCGCGACATGCGCCGCGAGGAGGTGGTGACGCTGGTTCCCGCGCTCGTGCGCGCGGGCGAGCTCATCGTGCCCACGCTGCTCGAGACGCTGTCCGCCAAGAAGACCTTCGTGCGACAGGCGGCCGCGCTGACACTCGCGTCCCTGCAGGCCGAGGCGGCCATCCCGGGTCTGCTCGAGCTCGTGGCCAGTGAGAGCACCTCGCTGTGGGAGGAGTTCGCGCGCGCGCTGGCAGCCTTCGGCGAGCTGGCCGAAGCGGTGGTCGTGGACGCGTTGGCCCGCGATGCGATCCCGCCCGACCGTGCGGCGCTGGTCCTGGCCTACCTCGCCAAGGGTGGCTTCGCGTCCAGTGTGGACGAGCTCACACGGTCCCCGGACCCCAAGATCGCCGCCGTGGCGGGCAAGGTGGGGCCGCGAATGGCCACGATCGAGCGCCACCTGCGCGAGTTCTACGACGCCTCGACGACGCCGACAGGCCCCCGCGAGTTCGGGAAGAAGCTGTTTCGTGCGCTTCACCCGGACAGCCCGCGGTGAACACAGCGGCATCCGCGCTTCCGTCTGGATTCTGCGGCTGAACTGACGTACCGTCAGGGGAGCCCCTGGAGTCACCCACTTCGGGGCACGGAACGCTCTCACGCATGCGCATCGGAATTTTCAGCGACGTCCACGCCAACATCGAGGCCCTCTCGGCCGTGATGGAAGCGTTCACCAACGAGTCCATCGACCAGTTCTACTGCCTGGGGGACGTGGTGGGCTACGGCGCCAGTCCCAACGAGTGCGCGGACATCGTGCGTGACGTCACGGTAGCCACCATCCTCGGCAACCACGACGCGGCGGTCGCCGGGCGCATGGACTACTCGTACTACTACGAGGCGGCACGCCAGGCGCTCGACTACCACGCGGGCATCTTGAGCCCCGCGAACATGGCTTGGCTCAAGGCGCTTCCGTACAAGCAGGAGCGCAACGACATCGGTTTGCACCTGTGCCACGGGTCACCGCTGCGGCTCGAGGAGTTCGAGTACATCTTCGCGCCCGAGCAGGCGCGCGAGTGCCTGGCCATCTTCGAGCAGCTGGGCGACATCACGCTCATCGGCCACTCGCACCTGTGCAAGGTGTTCGGCCTGCGTCCGGGCGAAGTGCAGGAGCTGCCCGCCACCAAGTTCAAGCTGGAGAAGGGCACGCGCTACATCGTCAGCGTCGGGTCCGTGGGCCAGCCGCGCGACTACGACAACCGCGCCAGCTACACCATCTACGACTCCGACGCGCGCACGTTCGAGTTCAAGCGCGTGGAGTACGACATCGAGTCGGCGGCATCGAAGATCTTCGACAGCAGCCTCGAGCGGAACTTCGGCAACCGCCTGTTCATCGGCGTCTGAGGTCCGAGGCCGTTCAGCGGCCGCGCCTCAACGAGCCTGGTAGCGCACCAGCCCGTGCCACGCGGGCAGCCCGTCCCACACGCACGTGAAGGGCGGCGTCTGCATCTGCCCTGGGGGGCACACGCGCGGCGCCACGGACGGTGGCAGGTCGCTCGCGAACCGCTTCCGGGCGTCTGAGTCTCCCGCGTGGCCCACCACCTTGAGGTGACGGCCCAGGGAGGCCAGCTTGGACCTCAGCGCCGCCGGCTCCGAGTAGCTGTGCACCGCGATGTTGCGAAAGCCCGGCGTCGGACGCGCGCTCAGCTCACCCTCGTAGGTGACCGACCAGCCGTCGCCCTCGAACAGGCGCCCCAGCGCCGCGCCCACCCCGCGGTACTGCAGCTGCTGCGCGCCGAGGTGGTGATCGATTGGCCCGCGGGGCAGGGTGACTGCCACCTGGCGGAGCGCGTGGTGCAGGCGCTCGGCGAAGCGCTGCGGGGACACCCACCCGTTCTCCTGCACGTACAGGACCTGCGGCGAGAGGCAGCCGCGCTGGTCGTACGCGGCCACGTCCAACGCGAAAGCGGCCGCGAGGGCGTCCACGGAGTCGTCGTCCGCGTTGGCGCTCGCTGCGAGGACACCCACCCCAAGCCCATGACCATGCTCGATACCCTGGACGCCGGGGGGAAGCTGGCGGCGGACCTCCGCACAGGTGTGGTCGCTGCCGTACGTGGAGACCACGTCTACCGCACCCAGCAGCGCTTGGAGCGCATGCGCGCCATCGGTCGTGGTGGGGTCGATGGCCACGAGCGCGAGGCCCCGTGCGAGTGACTGCATGGAGGGACACCCACCCGAGAGCAGGTCGTGGAGAAGCACGGCGAACGCCTGCTCACGGGAGGAGACGCGCGCCACGACGGGGACACCCATCAGAAGCGGCAGCAGCAGGGCGCGCGCCGGCGCGGTCAGCACGTTGCCGCTCAGCAAGACCGCAGCCAGCCCGACCGGCACCGTGCGGTGCCCCGGAAGCTCGGCGCTTGCCAGGAACGCGGTCAGCGCGGCAGGGGTGACGCTCTCGAACGTGGTGCGCAGCGCCCAGCGGGTCATCTCCGCCGAGAGGCCGCCGCTGATGGCGAGCGACTGGACGTCGCCATGGTTCGCGAGCTCGAGGACGCCGCGCGCCAGGCCCGTCAGCGCGTCGATGCGCACGGCGGCGGGCAACGTGTGGAGCCCCGAGTCGCGCAGCAAGTCCGTCGCGTCTGGTTTCCGACCTCGTACTAGGACCATCGTCATGGCGCCTCCCCCAGCTCGCGAAGCAGCGCCGTCACCACCGCATCCGCGAGCCAGAACCCGTCGACACGCAGCTCGGCGATGACGGGGCCGGCCGACTCGATCAGACCGCGGCGCCTAGCGCCCGCGACGATTCCGAGCGTCCCGATCACAGCGATGCCCCGTGAGCTGGCGACCGCGCGGCCCCGCCGCTCGTCGATGAGCAGCGCATCCGCTGACATCGCCTCCGCGAGGAGAATCGCAGCTGTCTCGCCGGGGGCCAGCTTCAGGTCATGGATTTCAGGGTCTGCTGCCAACTCGAGCCAGGACGCTGACTGGACCGCATGCAGCACCGGCGACGTGTCCGCGATGACTATCAACGGTGCTGTTCGTGGAGCTTGTGAAGCTTGTTCAGAGTGTCGAGGTCGTCCGTGACGTCGGCCGGCTCGTACCGCACCACCGCGATCCCGTGATCGCGAGCCAGGTCGAGGAGACGGTCCGGCGCGACATCGAGCGCGCGCGCCGCGGCGCGCCAGGTCATCCGCTCCGAGCGCACCGCGTCGAGGATGAGAAGCAGGCGCGCCAGGTCAGCCGTGCTCGCGTCGGCGAGCGCCGAAGGAACGCTGATGGTGAGGCTGACCGACGCGGCATCCATGTCGCCATGCTAAGGCCCGGAATCCTGAGTGGCAACCGCGCCAGGGACCCACCTCTTCACACGGAGGTGTCCTCGGAGGTGGCCTCAGTCACGCCCACGAGCACTCAGCGCCTCCTCGACGGCCAGTGAACAGCCCCGCAGCGTGGCACCCGACGCCCGCCCGTGGAGGTCCACCCCGCGAGCACCGTCTCGCGCGGCGGACGCGAGGTCCGAGGTCAGGATGGCCGACACCGAGTCCAGGTTGGCGGCGTCGTCGATACGGAGGACACCCACCTGACCCTGTGGGACGGGCGCCAGGGTCTCGGGGTCCACGGGCGTGGCGCGCACCCAGGGCGGCGGGACCAAGTGGCGACGAGGCTGCGGGTGGCCCGCGACGCGGTCGCTCAGGGAGGCCTCGTACAGCTGTGAGCTGAGCTCGGTCATGCCGTACTCCGCCACGATGAAGTCCTCCGGGATGGCGTAGCGCGCGCTCAGGAGCTGCCGCAGCGTGGCGGGCTCGACCTCGCGCGAGCGCCCCTTGTAGCCCCCCGTCTGCATGATGCGGCTGCCCGCGGGAAGCTCGAAGCGGTGGGTGTCGAGCGCGTCCTCGGCGAACACGAACGCGAACGAGGTGCCCAGCAGCGCGACGGGGGTTCCCGCTTGCTGAGCCGTCAGCAGGGCGGCTGTCAGCGCGGCGTGGTCGAGGGTGTCGTCGCGCATGCACCAGGTGGCGGGACCGGTCCCGAACCACGTCTCGAAGCGCTCGAGCATGTAGGAGAGGGAGCTCTCGGGGACACGCACCGGATGGGCGGCCAGCATCACCAGCGCCATGCGTGGCACGTCGGGGAAGAGCATGCGGCGCGCGTGCGCCTCGGCGGCCGCGTCATAGAGCGCGAGATCGCGGAAGGCGTGGGTGCCCCGGGCGCCACTGGTGGTCCCGGAGGTGCGGAACAGGTGGGTGTCCTCGGAGGACGGATGTGCCGCCACGCGGGTGTAGCGGAACACGTCGGTGGGCATGGCCGGCGCCCAACCGAGCGGGTGAGGGCGGCCGTCTTGTGCCTGACAGAGGCGCTGGTACGGCTCGACGTGCTCGGCTTGGAAGGCCGCCAGGTCGCGGAGGAGGGAGTCCAGGTGGGTGTCCTGCGAGGCCACCTTCGCGCCCGTTGGGTGGGTGTCCCCCGAGGTGCCCGAGGCGCCCGACGCGATGAAGGCGGAGATTCGCCCGGCCAGCTCGGCTCGTGCGGTCTCGTGGGTGGGGCTCACGGTGCTCAAGGGGCACCCATCACGGTGGCGAGGGTCTCGACCAGCCCTGCGAGCTGCTCGTCCGTGACGGTGAGCGGCGGAACGAACTGCAGCACCGACGCATCTGCGCCCGCGGGCAGCACCAGGTACCCGCGCTGCAGGAGGGCGTGCACCAGCGCGAGCGTTCGCTTGGCGGGGCCGATGTGGAGCGCCAGCAGCAGCCCGGCACCGCGCACCGGGCCGAGGCCACGCTCACTCAGCATCTCGGTCAGGCGGACCCCTGCCGCCGCACCACGCGCGATCAGGTCTTCACTGTCGAGCACGTCGAGCACCGCCAGCGCGGCTGCCGCACCCAGGGGGTGTCCAAAGAACGTCCCCGTGTGCAGTGCCTCGCCTTCGGGCGCGCCCCAGGCCTGCATGACGGCGGCGTCGCCGAGGCAAGCGGACACCGGGAGACCGCCTCCCAGCGCCTTCCCGATGCAGATGATGTGCGGCTCCGTCTCGCGCAGGCTGTACAGCAGCTCGCCGCAGCGGCCCAGGCCCGTCAGGATCTCGTCGGCGATCAGGAGCGCGCCGTGCTGCTCACACACGCCCTGGAGGGCTTCCAAGAAGCCGCGGGGCGGGATGCGCACGCCGCCGCGACCTTGGATGGGCTCCACCAAGATGGCGCCGGGCCGCTCGGATGGGTGTCCCTCGAAGAGGCGCCGCACGGGCGCGAGCGCGTCTTCGAGCGGGCAGGACTCTGCGGGCCACGGAACGATGTGCGCGTGCGGGTTGAGCTGCGCCGCGAAGGGACGCCGGAAGCCCTCCGAGTAGCCACACAGCGCGAGTGGGCCGTGGGCCAGGCCGTGGTACCCGCCCTCGAAGCCGACGACGCCGGGCCGACCCGTGGCGAGCGCAGCGGTCTTGAGCGCGGCCTCGATGGCGTCACTGCCCGAGAGCCCGAGGATGACGCGCGACTCGCGCCAGGGACCGAGCTTGGCCAGGCGCTCCAGCAACGTGATCTTCACGTCCGATGGGTAAACGTCGCCGAGGCCATGGATGAGCCGCTGGGACTGCGCGGTGATCGCCTCGACCACACGCGGGTGCCGATGGCCCACGGCCGCCACACCGAAGCCGCTGGTGAAGTCCACGTAGCGGTTCCCGTCGGCGTCTTCCACGTTGGCTCCGACGGCCGCGGTCCACACGATGGGGTCTGTCGGGGCGCCGCTCAGCTCCGCACGTCGGGCTCGCCTCGCGGTGAAGGCGGGGCACTCCGAGCGCGCGAGCGCGTCTACCCAGGCAAGACCGCGGCGGCCGGGCACGGCGCTGACGATGCCAGGCAGCCGCAGGCCTTCGCACGTGCTCGAGCTCACCTCGGGCTCGTCTGCGCCAGGGGTGCGATGAAGATGGCCGAGTTGTGCTCGTTCTCACGGCACTCGACCGACACGATCCAGACGCGACCACGCGTCGCTTCGTGAATCCACGCTGCTGCGTGCTCGTACACGAAGTGCGCCGTGCCCTCGCAGCTGACATCGGGCAGCAGGTTCAAGCGGGCGCCACCTCGCGCTTCGATGTCCCGGAACTGCGGGATCAACGGGTCGCTCGTGTCCAACAGGAGGGTGTGGTCGAACTGCTGGTCGAGCCACGCCTTGAGCGGCTTGAGCGCGCCGAACTCCATGACGAAGCCGTTCTCGTCGCGGGTGCTGGACTCGAACCAGAACGTGAACTCGCGGCTGTAGCCGTGCACGTGGGCGCAGTGTCCGGTGTGTCGCCACTTGCGATGGGCGCACGAGAAGCCACGAAACGTCTTGGAAGAGCGGTACACGCGGCAACGATATCAGGCGCGGCCGTCCTTGCCAGAGGCCGCCCGTTTGCGCACCCTCGGGGCATGATCGTCGTCACCAATCGCATCCCCGTGGCCGAGGGCCACGAGATCGACTTCGAGGACCGCTTCCGCAAGCGCGTCCACCTGGTCGACCAGAGCCCGGGCTTCGTCCGCAACGAGGTGCATCGCCCGCGCCCCGTGAAGTTCTCGCACGAGACGGGCGGCTTCGAGCCCGACCCGGAGGCCGCCGGCTACTACGAGGTCAAGACCTGGTGGCGCTCGCTCGCCGATTTCACCGCCTGGACCAAGAGCGAGGCGTTCCGCGAGGCCCACCGCAACCGTGCGCCGCAGGAGATGTTCCGCGGGCCCAACGTGCTGGAGGTGCACGAGTGCTTCCTGAGCACGGACCTCGAGGTCTAGTCGACCAGCGGAGCCCACTCCTGAAACCTGCGCTCTTCCGCCTCGTCGAACACACCGGCTGCGCGCGACAGCTCGGGGCACGCCACACGCAGCGCGGGGGTCCGAGCCAGCGCGCTGTCGAGGGCCTTCCGCAACTCGGCAGGGGGAATGTCCCGGGGAGCCATCAGCGCACCCACCACGTTGGTGTGCTGTTCTGTGTGCGAGTACAAGACGGCATCGCCCGGCAGGAGCTTGCTCGCGACCATGTCCTGCTGCGGCTCCCGTTGCTCTCCGGCGAAGGGATAGCGCTGATAGTGACGGCGCTCGAGTGTCATGAGGTGCGGAAACACGGGCACCTCCCGACCGCCCACCTCGTGTCGTTCGATGGGTGCCCCGTCGAAGACGACCACGTCACCGTAGTCCACGCCCAGGTCTCGAGTGAGAACGCTTCGAACGATGCCGTGGGCCGCCCCGATGCGCTCGAGCCACACCGTCTCCTCTCCGCCGGGGTCGTCCTGCTGGGAGTCCCGCTCCGCGACGGGCCGTTCTGCCACACGAAACATGCAGGTCGGAAACGTCCCCTCGGCGCGTCCAGCGGGCGAGAGCTCGAGCTTCAGTCCGAGTCCCCGAAAGGTCTCGAGCGCGAGCGCGCCCTGAGCGCTGGCCGTCGCGGCGATGCCTACGTTCCACTTCGCTCCGTCGTTCTGCATTCCCAACGCGAGGGCCTGGCGGTTGTCCTCCACGGACTCCTCGAACCGCCCTCGTGTCTTGTAGAACAGGCCACGGTTGTAGCGGTGGTTGGGGTTGTCCGGCTCGAGGGAGATGGCAGCGGCGAAGGCGCCTTCCGCGACCTCGTCGAATGACCGCCCGCCCCGATGGGCGGCGCTCGCGAGCGCTGCGGCCAGCTGCGCGTTCGACGGTTCGAGCGCGCAGCATTGCTGCAGCCGACCGACGAGGTCGGTGAAGAATCTCGGAGCGACCGGCGCCGCGTTCAGGTCGTCGATGTTCACCACGGCGGCCGCGGCGCGCCCGATCTGCGCGAGGAGCTCGTGGTCTGCCTGCGCGAGGAGGTCGCTCAGGAGCTTCTCCGACTCCTCGAAGTCGAACAACGACTCTCCGACGAGGTCCACCAAGGCCACCGCGGCTGCGCTGTGGTGTTGGGCCTCTGCGATGAGCGGGGCAGCGAGCGTGAGCGCCTCGGCGCAGCTGGTCGCGGCGCGCACGGCGGCAGAGTAGCGTTCGATGTCGGCGTTCGAGGTCATTCGGCTCGTCTTCCTCCGTGGGGTCAGCGCTGGGCGTGCCACGGTATCAGTTCGTTCTATCACTGCAGACTTCGCGCGCGCCGCTTGAACCGCACCAGCGCTGCGCTCAGCAGCAAGGCGATGCACAACCCGGCCACCCACGGGAGCACCAGCACTACCTGCTCTTGCAACCGGCGGGGACGCTCGGGCACGCGCACGCGCACCATGAACTCCCCCGGAAGCGGCATCCCGCGATGCACCGACGCATGCTCGAGGGCTTCCGTCGCTTCCTCACCGAGCCCGCTCGCCACCAGCACGGCCCCATCACGGGCGCGGAACGAATAGTCCGTGCGGTCGAAGGGGTCGGTGGGCATCCCGTCGCGGATGACCACCGTCTGCTCACCCCCATCGAGGTCGAACGTCCCGATCATCTCCACGGCACCGTCGGTCGCCACGATCGGACCGATGGGCTGCATGAAGGGCTCGGCGTACTCGACGGGCACGCGCCTCCCGTCGACCTCCACGGTGAGCTCCTCGCGAAGCCCGGCCCCCCACAGCGCCATGTAGGCGTCGCGCTCCTCGGGGGACACGAGCCCGTTCCCGTCCTCGTCCGCCTCCTGCATCAAGCGGGAGGTCTCGCGCGCTCCGAGGGTCAGCGACACCACGAGCCGCACCCGGTACCCGGACACGTCCACCTTCAGGTAGCGCTCCGCCTGCTGCACCAAGTGACCGAGGTGCGCGTGCGCGACGGAAGCGTCCAAGAGCAGCAGGGTCATGCACGCCACCCGCAGGCTCCGGCCCAGCCATGGGTGGGGGCTCAAGCGCTTGGCGGCTCAGCGGCGAGCCGCTCCAGGAAGCTCACGCCCGTGGCGATGCCGAAGCCCGTGCCGCCCTTCGGGTAGCGCCCGTGCGCGTGGTCCACGTAGGCCGGTCCGGCGATGTCGAGGTGCAGCCACTTGGTCTTGCCGATGAACTCCTGCAGGAACAGCGCGGCCGTGATCGACCCGCCGTACCGCGAGCCCGTGTGCTTGAGGTCCGCGATGTCGCTCTTGAGCGAGCTCTTCAGGTCCGCATCGAGCGGCATGCGCCAATACTGCTCGCCGCTGGTCTTGGCCGCGCCCATGTAGCCCTCGGCGAGCTCGTCGTCGTTGCCGTAGAGCCCCGCCCGGTACTGTCCGAGCGCCACCATGCACGCGCCCGTCAGCGTGGCGTGGTCGATCAGGTAGTCCGGCTCGAGCTCGGTGGCCCAGTGCAGGATGTCCGCCAGCACCAAGCGGCCCTCGGCGTCCGTGTTGATGATCTCCACCGTCTTGCCCTCGCGCGACGTGTACACATCGCTCGGACGGAAGGCCGACGCGCCGAGCAGGTTCTCGGTGGTCCCGATGACCCCGTGCACCTCGATGGGCAGCCCCATGCGCGCCGCCGCGACCACGATGCCGATGGTCACCGCCGCGCCCGCCATGTCGCACTTCATGTCGCCCATGGACGCCGCAGGCTTGATGCACAGACCACCCGCGTCGAACGTGAGGCCCTTGCCCACGAACACCACGCGCTTCTTCGCGTTGGCCGGCTTGTACACCATGTGCGCCACCCGCGGCGGCGTCGTCGAGCCCATGTTGACCGCCAGGAACAGCGCCATGCGTTCCTTGGTCATCCACTTCTCGTCGTACACCTTGCAGGTCAGCGTGCCGTCCTTGACCTCTTCGGCGGCTGCCGCGCACGCGCTCTTCGCCGCGTCCGCCAGCGCCACGGGGTGGATGTCGTTCGGCGGCCCGTTCACCAGGTCACGCGCGAGGTTGACCGCCTCACCCAGCGCCTTGCCGTCGCGCAGCGCGTCGCGCAGGTCCGCGCGCTTCTTGTCGGCGGTCAGGATCAACGCCGACTTCACGCCACCCTTCGCGCGGCGGCTGCCGGTCTTGTAGGTCTCGTACAAGTAGGCTGCGCTGAGCAGCCCTTCCACCGCCAGGCGAGCCTCTTCGGCCGTGTCGTTGGGCAGCACGATGGCCACGCTCTTCTGCTGCTTCGCCGCGCGCACCGCACGGATGCCCAGCGTCCGCGCGTCCTCGGCGCTGGCCTTGCCGTCGAGCCCAACCAGCACCACCCAGCCGGCCTTGAGGCGACCGCCGACGGCCAGCTTCAGCGACTGCCCGGACTTCGCCTCGAAGCCCTCGTCCTTGATGGCGCGCGCGATCAACGTGCCCCCGGCCGCCTTCTCGACCTTGTCGAGCAGAGCGTCCTTCTTGGGGTTGGTCGAGCGCACGCCGACCACCAAGATGTCGACCGGGGCTTGCTGGAGCGAGACGTCGGAGAGCGAGATGCGCATGGGTACCTTCTGTTCCTGGGGGCAGCACCAGGGGGTGCGGACGCGCCATGGTCCACCAAGGCAGGGGTTCGGGCAAGAACCCGCAAGTCGCACAAGGCGCGAAAGGAGGAATGAACCGGGGGCGGAGGGTAGTAGTCTGGGTGGGTGTCCTCGCAACCTTCCCCCCAGCGCGTGTCCGCAAACCCCTCGTCCGCCGCGAGCGCGGCCACGTTGTCCACGCGTCGGCTGATCCAGCACGTCGGCACGGTCCTGCGCGGGAAGGACGACGTGGTGCGCTTGGCGGTGACCGCCCTCCTCGCAGGGGGTCACGTGCTGGTCGAGGACGTGCCCGGTGTGGGCAAGACCACGCTGGCCCGGGCGCTCGCGGCTTCCCTCGGGCTCGAGTTCCGGCGGCTGCAGTTCACGAGCGACCTGATGCCGGCCGATGTCCTCGGGGGCAACGTGTACGACCCGACCTCGGGCACGTTTCGCTTCCGCCCAGGGCCCGTGTTCACGCAGCTGCTGTTGGCGGACGAGATCAACCGCACCACGCCCAAGACGCAGAGCGCACTGTTGGAGGTCATGGACGAGCGCCAGGTGTCCGTGGAGGGTGAGACGCATCGCCTGGGTGAGCCCTTCTTCGTGCTGGCCACACAGAACCCCGACGACTTCTACGGCACCTACCCGCTGCCCGAGTCCCAGCTGGACCGCTTCCTGGTGCGGCTGCGCATCGGCTACCCCGCGCCCGAGGTAGAGCGTGCGCTGCTGCGCGAGCGCGACGGGAGTGACCCGGTGGCTCGCCTCGGACGCTGCTGGAGCCTCGAGGACCTCACGGTCGCGCGCGCTGCCGTGGACGAGGTGCGTGTGGACGACGCCGTGCTGGACTACCTCCATGCCGTGGTGCTCGCTACGCGCGAGGCCCCCCGGCTGACGCTCGGCGCCAGCACCCGCGCGGCGCTGGCCCTCGAGCGAGCGGTGCGCGCCCACGCGTTGGTGCAGTCGCGCGACTACGCCACCCCGGACGACGTTCAGACACTCGCGGTGCCCGTGCTGGCCCACCGCGTGCGCACCACTGGCGATCCACTCGATCGTACGCTGGCCGAGGCCGCCATCCGGGAGCTCCTGCAGACCATCCCCGTCCCGGTATGAGCCAGCGCGCCCCACGACGCAGGCGCTTCTCCCTCACCCGGCAGGGCAAGGGCTACGTGTTCGTCACGATCGGGGTGGGCATCGCGGCGGTCAACACGGGCAACAACCTGCTCTACTTGATCCTGGGCCTGCTCCTGAGCTTGTTGCTGGTGAGCGGCACGCTCAGTGACCTCGCGCTGTACCAGCTGCGCGCCAAGCGGCGGCTCCCCGTGCGGCTCTACGTCGGTCGCTCCCACGACGTGGAGGTCACGCTCGAGAACCAGAAGCGTGTGCTGCCCAGCTTTTCGCTCGAGGTCCGCGAGGAGGCCGTCGGAGGACACCCACCCGAGCCGTCGCCACCCCTCGGCCGCCGAGGACACCCAACCGAGCCGCCCCCGCCCTTCCACGGCCGCGGCGCCTACGTGGTCCGCGTCCCCGCTGGCACGCGCGTCACCGTCACCACCACGCTGACCCCCGAGCGCCGCGGCCTCCACGTGCTCGGCAGACTCCTGGTCACCACGCGCTACCCCTTTGGCCTGATCGAGAAGGTCAGCCGGCGCGGTCACGCCGAGGAGGTGCTCGTCTACCCCGAGGTCCGCGAGGTGTCGCTGCCGGCGTTCCCGCCCCATCAGCTGGGCCTGGCGGACGCCACCACCCGCCGCGGTCACGGGCCAGACACCCTCGGCCTCCGTGCGCACCGCGTGGAAGACGAGGCCCGCGACATCCACTGGCGCCGCAGCGCCAGCTTCGGGCGCCTGGTCTCGCGCGAGCGCGCCGCCGAGGCCGACCGCTCGCTCACCCTGGCCCTCGACGAGCGCCCTCCCACGGACCCCGCTCAGCGCGCCCTGTGGGACGCCGCGTTCGAGGTCGCCGTGTCGGAGTGCGCGTCCCTCGCCGTCGCGTCGCTCGCGCACGGCATCTCGGTGGCTGTCCGCGCCGAGGGCTCCGAGAGCCCGCGCGTGGATGCGGGTGGCGTGCCGGACCCCCTGCTCCGCTACCTCGCCCTGCTCCAGCCCCTCGACGCAGCGGGACAGTCACCCGTGGGCGCCGCGGGACACCCTGCCCGGCGTGATGCTGGCATCCTGCTCCGAATCCCCATCGAGCCAGCCGAGCGGCCTGCGGCCCCGGCGGTGCCAGCACTCGAACCCGGACCCACGCGGGGAGGCCGCGCGGCGTGAGCTTCATCCGCCTCCACAAGCTCATCACGTACATCGTCGCGAGCGTGGGCCTCTTCGCGCTCACGCTGGGCGGGGTCATGCGCCCGCCGCTCGTCGCGCTGATGGGTGTCCTCGTCGTGGCCAGCTGGTTCGTGGACGAGCGCCGCTTCCTCCCCGCGCGCTGGTCGCGCACCATCACCGCCATGATGGCCGCCCTGGCCGTGGTGCAGGTGGCGCGCGGCTTCACGGACGTCTCCATCCTCACCCTCTCGGTCGAGTTCGTCGGGGCGCTGCAGGTGTCCCGCCTCTACCACCGCCGCTCTGCGCTCGACTACCAGCACATCGCGGTCTTGGCCATCATCCACCTCCTCGCGGCGACCATCCTCTCGAGCGGGCTCGACTACGCGGTCATCTTCTTCCTGTACGTGATCGCCACGCCCTGGATCCTGGCGCTCAACCACCTGCGCGGCGAGATCGAGAGTCAACACGCGCTGCCCGGCGCCACCATCACGGATGGCCCGTCACCCGAGGCCGTGGGGTGGATGCAACGTCCCCTCGTGGGTGGGGGGTTCCTCGCGGGCACAGCGCTGCTCTCGCTGCCGCTGTTCATCGTCACGGCGCTGTTCTTCTTGCTCTTCCCGCGCGTCGGCATCGGGTTCCTCTCGCTGGGCGACGGCGACTCCGAGACCGTGGTCGGCTTCGGCGGGGACGTGGAGCTCGGCGGCTTCGGGGTGATTCGCGACGATCCCACGGTGGTCATGCGGGTGACCCCGCAGCCGCTGCCGACGAATCCCCCAGCCTACTGGCCGCTGCGCATGCGCGGGACGTCGTTCGATCACTACGAGGCAGGTCACTGGACCCGGCGGCTCGATGTGCGTGAGCGCCTGGTCGACATCGGCGAGCGCTTCATGCTGCGGCGCCGGCCGCTCGACGGGGACATCCACCTGAGCGTCATCGTCGACCCGCTGGACGAGCCCGTGGTGTTCCTGCCCGAGCGTACCGTCGCCGTCGACGTCGCCCCGCGCGTGTCCAACGGGGTGATCGTCTTTCGCAGCCTCGAGCTGCGTACAGGGCTCGATTTGCGCTACCTCGAGCCGGACGGCCTGCCGTTCGCGTACGAGGCCATTGCCGCGCCGGACGATGCTTCGAACGCCGCCCGCGATAGCATCTGGGTCCGACCCGGGCTGGGACTCCAGCTGAGTGAGCGCGAGGCCCCCGCTTACCTGCAGCTCCCGGCGGGCCAAGAGCGCATCGAGGCCCTGGCGCGCGAGGTGGTGGGCGACGCGACCACGCCCGCGGCGATGGCGCGCCGGGTGGAGCGCTACCTGCGTGACTCGGGCACGTTCGCCTACACGCTGACGCAGCCCGACACCACGGGGCGCGACCCACTCCACGTCTTCCTCTTCGAGGCGCGTGCCGGCCACTGCGAGTACTTCTCGACCGCCATGGCCGTGATGCTCCGAACGGTGGGGGTCCCCACACGGAACGTCACCGGCTTCGTGGGCGGGCAGTACAACCGCTTCGGGCAGTACTACGGGATTCGCAATGGTGACGCCCACAGCTGGGTCGAGGCGTACATCGACGGCGACTGGCGGACGTTCGACCCCACGCCGGTGGCGCGTGGGCTGAGCGGCCCTACCGAGGTCCCCGTCCTGACGCCCCTGCGCGAGATGATGGATGCGCTTCGCACGGCCTGGCAGCGGCGCATCGTCGGCTACGACCTGCGCTCGCAGGTGGCGGGGCTACGCGCCATCGGGCGCTTCTTCCGCTCGATGGGTGTCCTCGGAGGCGACGACGACCAAGCGTCCCGCGACCCCGAGCTGTCGGCGCTCTCCTCCCGTTCGCGCGGAGCCACGCTCTTGGCCACCGCGTCCCTCGCGTTGATCGCCCTGGTCATCGGGCTGACCTGGCGGCAGCGGTCCCGAACGCGCACCAACCCGCTGTCCCCCGATGCGCTGCGCGCGCAGGCCTTGTACCGGGTCATGGAGCGCCGCCTGGCTCGCGTGGGTGTCCCCCGACCCCCTGCGAGGACACCCACCCGACACGCCGAGAGCCTGGTCCGGGAAGGGCGCGCAGGCGCGGACGTGGTCACCGCCATCACCGAGGCTTACGTGGCGGCCCGCTTCGGCACGGCCGGACTCAGCGCGAGCGACGCCAAGCGTTGGAGGCGCAGGCTGCACGAGGTGCGCTGAAGCGGCTCAGGTCACGACTCAGCGGCTGGCCAGAATCAAGACTGAGTCAGCAGGAACGCCGCCGCGCCACCGACGGCCAGCAGCACCAGCCCGACCACCAGCCACTTGCCGCCGCCGCCCCCGGACGTGGTCGTCTGGGTGGACGCTGGGGTGGGTGTCCCCGCAGCCCCTGCCGCCCCGGCTCCGGTGGGTGTCCCCGGCCCTGCGGCGGGTGTCGCCCCAGCCTTGCCCGACGGCTTGCTGGCTGGGGTGGGTGTCCCTGCAGCGGCCCCGAGGTTGACGCTCTGCGACTCCAGCTTGGCGATGCCTTCGTCTACACCGGACTCGCGCCAGCCGGGCTGTGCGCCACCGCTGTTGGCGCCCGCGCCGTCGCCGAAGCCGAGGCCCGCGTCGCCGTCGTCCGAGAACCACGAGGAGGGGTCCTCGAAGGAGCCCGCGTCCAGGGGCTTGGCCCCGCCGTCATCGGAGTCGGACGAGGGCGCGTGGCCGTGGGTCACCCCGTCGCTACCCAGCGAGGTGAAGCGCACCAGCTCTTCCTGGATGAGCTTGTCGATGATGGACTGCTGCCCGGCGGCGCCGCGCGGCTTGTCCTCGTTCTCGACCGCGTTCTTCACCAGCGCCGCGATGTCGTACGACGTCACCTTCATCTGGTGGCTGAAGAGGAACCCCGCCAGCGCGTCGCTCATCTCGCGCGCCGTCTGGTAGCGGTCCGCGGGGTGCTTTGCCAGCGCCTTCGCCAACACGCGCTCGAGGCTGTCGTCGGCCTCTGGGTTGACCGAAGACAACTTCGGCACGTTGGCCTGCTGCACCAGCTTAACGGTCTGGTAGTCCGAGTCGCCCAGGAACAGGCGCTTCCCGGCGATCATCTCCCAGAGCACGATGCCCATGGCGAAGAGGTCCGCGCGCTCGTCCACGGCGTCGCCCAGCGCGGCCTCGGGCGCCAGGTAGCTGAACTTGCCCTTCACCACGCCCGGGTCGGTCTTCTCGAGCTGCGTGCTGGCCTTGGCCAGACCGAAGTCCGTGACCTTCACCTCACCGCGCTTGCTGATGAGGATGTTGGGCGGCGAGATGTCGCGGTGCACGATGTCGAGGTCGTTGCCGTCGTCGTCGCACAGCTCGTGCGCGTAGCTCAGCCCGCGACAGGCCTCCATGGCGATGTAGACCGCTTCCTTCATGGGCACCGGGCGGCCCTGCTTCAGGAGCACCTCGATGATGGTCTTGAGGTTGGCCCCGTCCACGTACTCCATGACGATGAAGTACGTGTTGTCCGCCGCGCCGATGTCCAAGACGGACACGATGTTGGCGTGGTTCATGCGGGCGCCCAAGCGCGCCTCGTCCAGGAACATGCCGATGAAGTTCTCGTTGGAGGCGAGGTGCGGCAAGACGCGCTTGATGGCCACGCGCTTCTTGAAGCCCTGCACGCTCATGGCGTCGCCGACGAAGACCTCCGCCATGCCACCGGCGGCGAGGCGCTCCACTACGCGATATCGCTGTTCGGCCATGTTCGGTCAGTACCTCAGACGCTCTCTAACGGGGTGCCCATGCGACGGTTGTCGCGCCCGAAAGTGCGACGTTTGGGCGCCAATAGCAAGTCTTGTGCGCACCCCTCTGGGGGGTCAGGCGTCACGCAGCAGCGTGCGCGCGATCTGCGAGATCTGGATCTCGTCCGTTCCCCCATAGATCTGGAGCACTTTGGCGTCCCGGCAGAGCTGCTCCACGCGGTACTCGGCCATGTAGCCGTTGCCCCCGAAGAGCTGCACGGCCTCGAGGCACACCTCCATCGCGCTCTGGGCGCTGTAGAGCTTGGCGGCGGACGCCTCGGCCAGGTCCATGTGCTTCCCGTGCCCGGCCAGCTCGATCTGCCGGAACACCAGGTTCTGCACGTTCATGCGGGCCACCTCCATCTTCGCCAGCTTCAGCTGGATGAGCTGGAACTCCCCGATGGCCTTGCCGAACTGGACGCGCGTCTTGGCGTACTCCTTACACAGCTCGAGGCAGCGCTCGATGATGCCGAGGGCCATGGCCGCCACACCCGTGCGCTCGCTGCCGAACGTGTCCTTGGCGCTCTTGCGGGCGCCGCCCTCTTCGCTCTCGCCCAGCAGGCGCGATTTGGGCACGCGCACGTCGTCGAGGAACAGCTGCCCCGTGGGCGAGCTGTGCATGCCCATCTTGCGCAGCGGCTTGCTCTGCTCGAGCCCCTTCGTGCCCCGGTCGAGGATGAAGCTCACGATGGGCAGCTCGCCGTCGGGCCCCGCGGCGCCTTCCAGCCGGCAGATGAACACGATGGTGTCCGCGAAGGGCCCGTTGGTGATGAAGGTCTTGCTGCCGTTCAGGATGTAGTCGTCGCCGTCGCGCCGCGCGCTGGCCCGCATGGAGCCGAACGCGTCCGAGCCGCTGCCGGGCTCGGTGATGGCCCACGCGCCCACCTTCTCGAGGGTGAGCAGCGGCGGCACGAACTCCTCCTGCTGCGCGAGCGTGCCCTTGCGCTCGATGGCGCCGGCCGTGAGCCCGATGCTGACGCCGAGCGCGGTCACCATGCCCGGGCTGTGCCGGCAGAGCTCGATGATGGGGATGAGCTGCATGGCCATCGCGTCGGCCGACGGACCGTGGAAGCCCTCGCGCTCCTTCTTCTCGCGCACCTCGCCCTTCTTCTTGCGCTCGAGGTCGGCCAGGAACTTCCCCTTCGCCATGTCCCCGATGCCGAAGGTCTTGAGCATCTTGCGCAGCACCTCGTAAGGCGGCGTGTCGCCGTGCTCGAGCGCGTCGATCTGCGGGACGATCTCGGCCTCCACGAAGCGTCGCACCATGGACCGGATCTGCTTGTGTTGTTCGCTCCACTCGATCATCGGGCGCTCTCCTGTGCGACTCACCACGTGGTGAACGGTGTCGATAGACTACTGACTGAGCGTTCATTCACAAGTGGGAACGTACGGAAGCCCAGCCGGCGCTGACGTCCGGGCGCGTTCCGTCTATGCTTCGCTCGATGGCCCAAGCAGCGCGCCGACTCGCGACCTACGACGACTTGCTCGCGCTCCCGGACCACGTCGTTGGTGAGCTCATCCATGGAGTGCTCGACGTGCAGCCTCGCCCTTCGCTGCCGCATGCGCGCGCAGCCTCGCGAATGGGTGACGTTCTCGGTGGACCCTTCGACCGTGGGTTGGGCGGTCCTGGAGGATGGATCGTCCTCGACGAGCCCGAGCTTCATCTCGGCCCGCACGTTCTCGTTCCCGACCTCGCGGGCTGGCGACGAGAGCGCCTTCCCGAAGTGCCCGAGACCGCCGCGACCGACGTCGCTCCGAACTGGGTCGCCGAGATTCTCTCGCCTTCGACTGCGGCCAAGGATCGCGTCGACAAGATGCGGCTCTACTTCGAGTTCGACGTCGAGCATGTGTGGCTCGTCGATCCCAGCGCGCGCACGCTCGAGGTCTTTCGTCGTGAACCCAAGGGGTTCGTGCTCGTCGGTTCGCACCGCGACGACGCCGTGGTTCGCGCGGAGCCATTCGACGCGATCGAGCTGCAGCTCGCGTGGCTCTGGGAGCGCTGACCGAGACCGAGCCACGCCCCGAAGCTGCGTCAGCGAGCTGTCCGTGCCCAAGCTCAGCGCAGCCCAGGCGGCCCGAAGCTCTCGTGGCCCCGCGTGCGCAGCTGCTCGAGGCGCCGCACCAGGGAGTCGCGCACGTCTCGGAAGCGATCCAGCAGCACGTCGCGGCGCACGTCGAAGCTCACCAGTGTCGGGTCCTCGGTGTGCCAGTGCAGCCGCTCGAGGCCGCGCGGCAGGCTGGCCAGCACCTCGGGGCCGGCCAGCGAGACCACCAGGTCCACCTGCGCGAGGTCCACGCTGCCGAGGTGCCGGGGGCGATGCGGGCGGATGTCCAGGCTGTCCTCGTCGCGCAGCGTCTCCACCGCCAACGCGTGCACGGCCTCGCTCGGCACCAGGCCTGCGCTGCTCACGTGCAGGGCAGGAAAGCGCTTCCGCGCCAGCGCCTCGGCCATGGGGCTGCGCGCCGAGTTGTGCATGCACACGAAGAGCAGCCCGCGCGCGGGCAGGACGCCCGAGCCCACCCCGCTCACCCGTCCGCCTCGGCGTCGTCGCGCGTGCCCCCACTGAGCCGCTCGCTCACGAAGCTGGCCGTGTAGCGCACCAGCGGCACCACCTGGGCGTAGTCCATGCGTGTGGGCCCCACCACGCTGAGCGTGCCGTGCGCGTGCTGCCCGGCGTCGTAGCGCGTGGCGATGAGCGAGATGTCCTCCACCGGGTGCAGGTTGGCCTCCGTGCCGATCAGCACCTGCACGCCGCCCGCCAGCAGCGTCTCGTCCAGCAGCCCCAGCAGCCGCTCGCGGTCTTCGAAGGCGCGCAGGTACCCGCGGATCTTGCCGGCGTCGCCGAACTCGGGCCGGTCGAACAGGCGCTGCTGCCCCTCGATGACCACGGTTGCCACGGTGCTGGGCGCGCTGTCAGCGGCGGCCTCGATGAGCGCGCTGGCGTGCACGCGCAGGGCGTCGTACTCGCCACGCCGGTCCTCTTGGCGCGCGGCCAGGAAGTCACGCAGCTGCCGCAGGGACTTGCCGGGCGCGTGCTCCGCCAGGAAGTTGTTCAGGCGCTCGAGCTCGCTGGCCTCGACTCCCTCGGGCAGCGCCAGCACGCGGTTCTGCACGGTGCCCGCGCGCGTGACCAGCACGGCCAGCACCTGGCCCGCGCGCAGCAGCATGAAGCGCAGCTGGTCCAGCTCCTCTTCTTCGGGCCGCGGGCGCGTGATGACCGAGACCGCGCCCGTCAGCGAGCTGAGCAGCTCACCGGCTTCTTGCACCAGGTCGGCGTGCGGGCCGAGCGTGCCCAGGCGCCGGCCCACGGCGCGCCGGTGCGCGGTGGAGACGGCCTTGATGCTGACCAGCGCGTCCACGAAGGCGCGGAAACCCGTCTCCGAGGGGATGCGCCCCGAGCTGGTGTGGGGCTGCACCAGGTAGCCTGCCTCCTCGAGGTCCGAGAGCACGTTGCGGATGGTCGCCGGGGAGAGGTCGATCTCGTAGGCCTTCTGCAGGCGGCGTGACGCCACCGGCTCACCGGTCGCGATGTACTCCGTGACCGCGGCGAAGAGGATGCGACGTTGACGTTCGGAGAGGGCAGGGGGCACGTGTCCACACCTTGTCACAAACGCGGAGCGGATGCGCCCACGAAAAGAGCGGGCCGCGCGCTGCTCGACCGCGCGCGCGGCCCTTGCGCCGTCCATCGCTGGGCGGCATCTTGAGGCCGTCATGAACCACGTCGCCTGACCTCGAACCGCGAGCCGCGCCGTCCCATGGGTGGACACGCAACGGCTCGTCGCGATGGACTCTCCGTGTGCGGGTGTGGCGATGGGTAGACTTCAATTGGATGACGTGGCGTTCGCGTTCGGCGAAGGCGACAGCGTGTTTCAGGGTGTGAGCCTGTCGCTCGAGCCGGGCTGGACGGGCATCGTGGGACCGAACGGTGGCGGCAAGAGCACGCTGCTGCGCCTGCTGGCCGGGCAGCTGCGGCCGAGCGCCGGGGTTCGCAGCGGGCCGCTCCCCGAGGACGTGGTGCTTTGTCCGCAGCGTGTGGACGAGCCCACCGCCGAGGTGCACGCGCTGGCCGCCTCGACCGAGCGGCGCGCGCTGCGCTGGCAGGGACAGCTGAGCCTCGAGCCCGCGCAGCTCGAGCGCTGGGAGACCCTCAGCCCCGGTGAACGCCGTCGCTTCCAGCTGGGCGCGGCGCTGACATCCGAGCCGGAGGTGCTGCTGCTGGACGAGCCGACCAACCACGTGGACACGGAGGCGCGCGAGCTGATCCTGGCCGCGCTGCGGCGCTTCCGCGGGGTGGGGGTCCTCGTATCGCACGACCGGGCGCTGCTCGATGGGCTGGTGCAGCAGATCGTGTGGCTCGAGGGAGGTGAGGCGCGTGTGTACCGCGGTGGCTATGGCGAAGCGCGGGCGCAGCGCGAGCGTGAGCATGCGAGTGCGCGGGCTGTGCAAGACGGCCTGCGCGCGCAGAAGCGCGAGCTCGACCGGCGGGTGACGGAGGAGCGTCGTGCCGCCGAGGCGGCCACCCGCGGGATTGGCGCGCGCAACCGCATCAAGGGTCCGCGTGACAGCGACGCCCGCGGGGCGCTGGCCAAGGGGCGGGTCATCCAGGCCGCCAAGACGCTCTCGCAGCGGGTGACGCGCACAGCCAGCGAGCAGGAGCGTGTGGAGCGCGCGTTGGGGGCCACGTTCGTGCGCAAGCGGCTCGGGCGCTCACTGTTCGTGGCCTTCGAGCCGGCGCCCAAGGGCCGCTTGGTGACCCTCACGCGCGCTGCGCTTCCGTCTGCCGAGCGGCCGGTGCTGCGCGACGTGTCGCTGGTCATCGAGCGGGACACGCGCCTGCACCTGCGCGGTCCCAACGGTGCAGGGAAGAGCACGCTCCTGCGGGCGTTGCGCGAGGCGAGCGGGCTGTCCTCTGAGCGGGTGCTCTGGCTGCCGCAGAACCGCGACGCGCGCGACGCAAGCACGCTGCTGCGTGAGGTAAAGGGGCTGCCGAACACGGACCGCGGCCGCGTCTACGAGGTGCTGGCTGCGCTCGGGACGCCGCCCGAGGCGCTCATGCGCACACCAGCGCCGTCACCCGGTGAGGCCAAGAAGCTGGAGCTGGCCCTGGGGCTCGCGCGCAACGTGTGGCTGGTGATGTTGGACGAACCCACCAACCACCTGGACCTGCCGAGCGTGGAGCTCCTCTCGGCCGCGCTGGTGGACTACCCGGGCGCGCTGGTGCTGGCCACGCACGATGACGCGTTCGCGCAGGCCACGTGCACCAGCAGCTTGCAGATCGACGCGGGGCGTGTGCGCTGAGGAACCGTCATGGACTCCCGAGCCCTCGCCTGCGTCAGCCGCTTGCGCGCGTCGGCCGCAGCGTGGTCACGGCGTCGTTCCGTCGATGCGCACGCGCTCGCGTGTGACGTCTTCGTCCCACTCGGCGTCCCAGCCCACGTAGTGCACGCGCACAGTGTCGCTGCCGAAGGGGGCGTCCAGGATCTCGGCGAGGTACCAGCTGCCGCGCCACTCCACGTGCACGCGCAGGCCGGCCGGCAGGGGTGACTCGGGGGTGGGCGTGTACCCACCCGGGTCGTCCTGCGTGCCGGTGTTCTCGATGGCTTGGCCGCTGTCGTCCACGAACACTTGCGGCGCGATGAGCTCAGACGGCGGCGCGATCACCTCGCCCTCGGTGCGGATGCGCAAGGCGTCCACGGCCTCGTCCCACTCGTCACCCCAGCCGTCGTAGTGGATGTGGTACTGCCCGCCGTCCAGCACGGCCACGATGGTGGCGGCGTACCAGCTGCCGCGCCACTCCACCTGCACGGACTGGCCGGGCTGGTAGTTGGCGGCCGCGATGGTCTGCGCCTCGCCCGCGGTCGTGTAGGTGGCCCCACCGCAGCCCGCGCTGGCGGTGGCGATCACGAAGCTGGCGAGCAGCAGGAGACGGGCTCGAAGGAGCACGCGCCGAGGGGTGGACGATGTGCGAACCATGACGGTACGGTGTCATACGGGAGCGAACCTCGATAGCTTCCCGCCCGAGCCAGCGTGTACCGCACTCCCCAACGACCCGAGCTGCCACGCGACGAGATCGAGCGGCTCTCAATCGCCCGCTACACCAAGGCGTGGCGGCTGTTCACGTTGGTGCTCTCGATCGTGTTCGTGCTGCCTCTCGGGCCCGTGCTGGTGCTCGAGCTCACGCCGTATCGCTTCGGTGCCGCCGCGTTCGCCGCCACCGGCTTCACCCTGCTCGTGATGGCCCTCACGCTCATGCAGCAGCAGGTCGTGGTCGAAGCCAACTACACCCGCGGAGAGCTGACCGTGACCCCTCCACACGGGCAGCCGCGACGGGTCCTCTTCGTAGACATCGAGGACGTCGACACGGACTCCATCAGCGACTCGGAGCTGATCCGGGTGACGCTGACCACTCGCTCCGGGCCCGTTCGGGTGGTGGATGGGATGGCGGTCGATGAGCCGGTCCGGCGCATCAAGGCCATGCGCCAGAAGGCCGCGCGGCTTGCGAAAGAAGCCGCCGAAAACCGCGCGAAGGGGTGACGGCAGCCCGTTGGGGCGCACGCCGGGCCTGGACGATGACCCGGGCTTGGCGTTACGGTGCTCCGTCAGCGTGTACCGCGATCCTCAACGACCCGAGGCCCCGCCCGAAGAGATCGAGCGCTTCGTGCTGGCCCGCTACAGCACCCGGTGGCAGTGGGTCACCGTGGCGACGGGTATCCTGTTGATGCTGCCGCTGGCGCGCGCGCTCGTGCTGGGGATGTCCGAGGGCTACGCGGGGTTTGGGGCCATCGCCGCGGCGGGGGCCATCCTCATCGTCATGGTGCAGGTGATGATGCGCCCGAAGGTGACTCTCGAGGCCAACTACACCCGCGGTGAGCTGGTGGTCCAGCCGTGGCGTGGTGCAGAGCAGCGCGTGCGCTTCGAGCACATCGAGTACGTGGACATCAACGCGATCCCGCGCTCGGAGATGATGCGGCTCGAGCTGGTGACCGGCGCGGGTAGGGTGCTGATCATGGACACCATGGTGGTGGATGCGACCACCGAGTGGCTGGAAGGGGTGCGCGCCAACGCCGCGCAACGGAGCGAAGCGCCCGAGGCCGGAGTGGCCGGCTGACTTTGCCATGGGTCGGTACTCCGGTTGCCGCGGCGGGCGCTTCGGGATCATGCTGGGCCGGTGAGTGCGACAGAACGTGAGAGCGAGGCCCAGCGCGCCCTGCGGGGGGACATCGAGGCGCTCTCCCTCGCGCTCGAGAAACTCGGCGTGCTGGTGCGCGAGGAGCCTCTGCCCGAGCCGTCGCCGGGTGGCTTGGCGCGCGTGGGTACCCAGCGGCTCTGCTTCGTGCCACGGGACGCCAGCCTCGATGTGAAGCGCAACACGCTGCTGGACGCGCTGCGCCGGCTCCCCACCGAGGAGCTGTTCCTGCATCCGCGGCTGCGCGCGCTGCTGGCGCAGTAGCCCGATCGGCTGGCGGCTGGGGTGGGTGTCCCCACACGGAGAAGGGGCTTCCCGCTCGGCCGGCAGCGTGGGACGCTCGGCCACGTTTCCTCAAATATCCCCGGGCGTTCGGTGGGCCCTGGGGTCGAGCCAAGGAATCCGATGCGCGAGGCGTCGGAACTTCTCTCGATGGCGGGCGTCTGCCCCCCTTCTGCCCTGGAGTCTCATGCCCGTCAGCAGCTCTCCATCCCGCTTGCCCCGCTTCTTCTCGCCGGCGCTCTTCACGCCGCTGCTCGCGCTCTGCCTCGGGGCTTGCGGGGGCGGACCCGAGGACACCCACGCCACCACCGCCACCGCGCGGGCCGTGCGCGGGTCGCTGGGAGAGGGCTCGCCCACGCTGCGCCGCTTGGCCCCGGGCGAGGCGCTCACCATCGCCGACGACGGCGTGGCCTGGGTGGAGCTGGATTCCGGCCCGCGCGTGCTGGTGTCTGCGGGCGCGCAGCTCTCGGTGGACGCCGAGGGGGTGCTCCAGGTGGACGGCGGGCGCGTGTACGTGGAGGTGGCCCCGCGCGACGCCCTGACCGTGCGCTTCGGCACCGAGACGGAGGGTCTCGAGCTGCGGCTCAGCGACGCCGCCGTGTCTCTCGAGAGCGCGCCAGCGCGCAACGTCTACGTGGTGCGCGGCGAGGTGACCTACAGCACCCTCGGTGGGGAACGCAGCGGGCCGCTGGCTACGGGCGAGCGCTACACGCAGGGGGCGGAGGCGCCCGTGCCGGCCACGCTCTGGGAAGACTGGACCGGTGGCCTGGCCGAGCCCGGCGGCGCGCGCGAGCAGGGCAGCGGGGTGGGTGTCCTCGAAGCCCGCGTGCCGGACGAGTTGGGCCTCGCGCGCTGGCCGCTGGTGGTGCGCCGCTTGAGCGTGCACGTGCGCATCGAGGGGGACCTGGCCATCACCGAGGTGGAGCAGGAGTTCTTCAACCCCGCCAGCGAGATGGTGGAGGGGCTCTACCGCATCTCGGTGCCCGAGCAGGCCGTGCTGCAGCGCTTCGCGGTGGACCGCCGCGGGCGCCTGGTGGACGGCTACATCAAGGAGAAGGCGCAGGCCGCGCGCCAGTACCAGGCGCAGGTCTACGCGGGCTCCACCCTGGATCCGGCCCTGCTCGAATGGGACGCGCCGGGCCGCTATCGCGCGCGCATCTATCCCATTCAGCCGGGGGCCACGCGCCGCATCGCCATCCGCTACGTGGAGTGGCTGCGCCGCCCTGCCGAGGGGCAGCCACGCGTCTACCGCTTCCCCATGGGCGCGGGCGGTGATGCGCCGCTGGTGTCCGAGTTCGAGTTCTCGGCCGACCTGAGCGGGGCGCTGGCGGGCGAGGTGCGCGCAGGGCACGGGGCGCGTGTGGAAGACGGCCGGGTGGTGCTGCGCCGCAGCGACTTCAGCCCGCGCAGCGACCTGTTCCTCGAGCTGGTGGACGGCGACGAGACGCCCACCGGGCACCGGGCCTTTCGCGCAGAGCACCAGGCCCCGCCGCGTGACCCGAGCGCGGGGCCGGCCACGGCCGAAGAGGAGAGCGACTACTGGTACCTGCCGCTGGTGCTCCCGCGCGACCTCATGGAGGGCGACGCACCCGCCGAGGGCATCGACCTGGTGCTGGTGGCGGACGTCTCGGCGGCCACCGAGACCACCCAGCTCGAGCTGGGTCGTGGCGTGATCGAGGCCCTGGCCGCGCACCTCTCGCCGAGCGACCGCGTGGCCATCGTGGCCAGCGACCTGCGCTTGCGCGGGGTGACCAACGAGGCCGTGGCCCTCGGGCCCGCTAGCCCGGAGCGCGTGGAGGCCCTGCTGGACGGGCTCGCGCGCGTCCCGAGCGGCGGCGCCAGCGATCTCGGCGCCACCCTGGCGGAGGCCGCCGCGCTCCTGGACCCGGCGCGCCCCGGCGTGGTGATCTACGTGGGCGACGGCGCCCCCACCGTGGGTGAGCTGGAGGCCGACGCGCTGCTCGAGCGTGTGGCGCGCCTGCCGCGTCCGCTGCGCGCCTATGCGGTTGCCGTGGGTGCGACGGCGGAGCTCGGTCTGCTCGAGACGCTGACGCGTGGCTCGGGCCTGGCCCGTCGTGTGGAGACCCGCGCCGAAGGGGCGCGCGTGGCCATCGAGCTGCTGGGGCATGCTCGCCGCCCCGTGCTGCAGCGCGTGGAGGTGGAGGTCGGCAGCGGCATCGAGCAGCTCTTCCCGCGCCGCCCGGTAGACGTGGTGCTGGGCGATCCGATCAGCATCGTGGGCCGCGTGGACGGCTCGCCGCCCACCTCGGTGACCGTGCGCGGCGAGCTGCGCGGGCAGCCCTTCGAGCGCAGCTTCGAGGTGGAGACCGAGACCGTCTCGGACAACGGCGACCTGCGCCTGCGCTGGGCCGCCGAGCGCCTGCACCAGCTGCTGCTGTCGGGTGAAGGGCGCCAGGAGATCGCGGACCTCGGGACGCGCTATGGGCTGATCACGCCCTTCACCAGCTTCTACGTGCCGAGCGAGGCCGAGCTGAGCCAGCTGGGGCCGCGCGCCGCCGAGCTGATGGAGGACGTGCAGTACGCGAGCGCCGGGGACACCCACCCGCTGGGCGCGCTGCTCCTGCCCTTGGCGCTGGCGGGCTGCTCGCTGGACAGCGCGCCGGAGGCTTCGCCCGCGCCGCAAGAGGAGTACGCGCCCAGCGCCGAGTCGGCCGAGGCGTCCGGCGTGGTGGGAGCGTTCGCTCCTCAGCCGCCCCCACCGCCGGGGGCCATGCCCACGGGCGCGCCCATGCCCATGCCGTCGTCGCCCACGGCGGCCACCACGGCGCCGTCGGACGATGCGGTGAGGCGTGCCCCCTCGGAGCCCGAGCCCCAGGCCGCTGCGAACGTGTACGGCGCCGATGCACCCGTCGCGGAGGCTGCGCCCGTCGTGGCCCAGCCCCAGGGCATTTCTCCAGACGTCGCCGTGCAATTGCAGCAACTGGGGTACGCCGTGGGCGATGGGCACGGCTCGGACGGCTCCCCCATGACTGGCACGGGCGCGGGTGGCGGCGGCGTCGGAATCGGCACCATCGGAATGGGACGCGCGTCGTCGGGAAGCCCACCCGCTCCGCCCCGCACCATGTCCCCCCGACGGGGTGCCTCTCAGGGGCCGGTTGCGGAGGAGTCCCGCAACCGCCGCGCCGAGGCGAGCGAGCGTGACCTCCAAGGGGTGCTCGCCGGACTGGACGAGGACACCCTCCGCGGGGGCCGCCTGGTGATCACCACCACCGTCGAGATGGAGCGCGGCCCCGAGCACGAGCGCAGCCGCTGCTCCGACGCGTCGCGCGCCTCGCTCGAGGACCGCGAGGCCCTCTGGCGCGAGCGCCTCTCTGCGCAGAGCAACGCCTACGGCTGGCTGCAGGTCTACCAGCAGGCCGTTCTGCGCTGCGAGGCCACCCGCTGGCAAGAGCGCCGCCGCCTGCTGGACCTCATGCTGTCGCGCGCCGGCAGCGTGGCCGAGATGCTGCCGCTCTACCATGCGTCCAGCAGCACCAGCGTCCGCAGCTACCTGCGCAACGCCATCGTGCGGCGCGTGCGCACCCCCGAGGACCTGCGCCTGGTGCGCCGCACCTTCGGGGCGAGCGTGGACGCCCAGATGATCGAGCGCGCCCTCGCAGGCGCCACCACCGACGCGGCCAAGGTGCGCGTGCTGCGCCGGCTCATCACGCAGTTCCCCACGCACATGGAGCTGCAGCTCTCGCTGCTGGAGCTGCTGGAGCGCATGGGGCAGGCGGCCGAGGTCCGGCGCCTGGCGCGCGTCATGCGCCAGAACCCGCTGGCCGACGCGGGCGTGCGCACGGCCATCGGCGAGCTGTACCTGCGCCTCGACGACGAAGCCGAGGCGCGCCGTGTGTTCAGCGAGATCGTGGAGTTCGCCCCGCGTGACGAGCTGGCGCGCCGGCGCCTGGGCGACCTCTACCGCGCCCACGGCTGGTTCGACGAGGCTTACCGGCAGTACCAGACCCTGGCGGCCATTCGCCCCGACGACACCAGCGTGAACCTGCTGCTGGCGCAGGCGGCCGCGGGGGCGGGCCGCGTGGACGAAGCGCTGCGCCTCGAGCAGGCGCTCGCGCAGACGGGCCAGCCCGGTGAGGCCGTGGGCCTGGCGCGCACCGCGCTCTTGTGGTCCTCGGTGCGCTTCGCCGAGCTGCGCGCGGCGGCGCGGGCAGCCAACGACACGGACGGCCTCGCGGCGCTCGTGGCCCGCATGCGGCGCAGCGGCGTCATGGGTCAGGCGTCGCCCCTGCGCGCCTCCCTGGTGTGGTCGCACCCGGACGCCAACCTGGGCCTGTGGGCGGGCTATCCAGGCCTCGGGCTGTCGCGGCCCGTGGACCTCACGCCCGAGTACGGCATCGAGGTGTTCGACGTGCGCGAGGTGGAGGACGGCACCTACCGCGTGGAGGTGCGCCGCCAGGGCGAGCGTCACCTCACAACCGTGGAGGCCAAGCTCGTGGTGGTCTGGCGCGAGGGCGCCGCCGACGAGCGCGTGGAGGTCCGCAACCTGCGCTTCACGGCGGAGCAGCGCTCGTTCGGCTTCACCATCGCGGGCGACACGCTGAGCGAGGCGCCGGTCACCGCGCCCACGGGCGGAAGGCCGCCACCCACCGGAGGGCCCCGTCCCCCCCTACGCACGCCCATGCGCACGGACGGGGGGCGCTGAGCCATGACCCTCACTCATCCCATGTTTCAGGGGCGCTCCATGCACGGCCGCACGTCACTCCACACTCTCGCGCACATCCAGGCGCTGGTCATCGCGCTCGGCTCGCTGCACGCGTGCGGCGGCGGTGAGCCTCCACCCGCAGCCACGGTCGGCCTCGTTCAGCCCGTGCGCGGCGCCGTGACGCTCACTCGCCTGGAACACGACACCGCAGCGCGTGGGCCCACGCGGGTGGAGACCGGCGCCACCATCGCCACGCCGGATGGTGCGCGGGCCACGTTCACGCACGACGCCGGCCCGTGGTTCCTGTTGGACCGCAGCACCCGCGTCAGCGCCACGTTGGAGGCCGTGCGTGTGGAGGCCGGCCGCGTGTTCGTGGACGCGCGCGTGGACCAGGGGCTGAGCGTGGAGTCGCCGCACGGCACCGTCAGCGTTCAGAACGGCGCCATGGCCGTGCATGTCACCGAGGCGCGCACGGAGATCTACTGCGCCAGCGGCGAGGTGGTCTATCGCAGCGAGGGTGGCGAGGGGCGATTTGCCCAGGGTGAGACGCTGATCCTCACCAGCACCACCGCCGAGGCCGCTCCGGCCGCGCTGTGGGACGACTGGACCGGCGGCCTAGCCGACCCGAGCCCACGCCCGCCGCCCGCCGCGGGCTACATCGGCCAGCTCACGGGCCGCCGCATGGAAGAGCGCGGCGTGGCCCGCCGGCCGCTCAGCATGCGCTCGCACGAGGTGCAGGTGACGCTGGACGGCGAGCTCGCGCGCACCGAGGTGATCCAGACGTTCTTCAACGGCTACGACGACGCGCTCGAGGCCGAGTACCGCCTGCGCTTGCCGGAGGGCGCCGTGGTGGAGGCCTTCGAGGTGGACCAGGGCGCGGGCTTCGTGCCCTCGGCCGTGCAGCAGCTGCCCATGGGCGACGGGTTCTCGCCCCCGGTGGCGGTCTACGGCTTGCCCAGCGCGCGCCTCTCGTACGACGGCCCGCAGCGCGTTCGTGCGCGTGTCTACCCCATCACGCCGGGCGCCGTGGTGCGCGTGAAGGTGGCCTACACGGAGTGGCTGACCCGCACGGCCGACATGCGCACCTACGTGTACCCGATGCGCACCGAGGGCGAGCCGCCGCTGGTGGGTGAGCTGCACCTGGCCGTGGATCTCGGCGCCTCGAGCGGGGCGCCGACGCGCGCCGGCATGGGTGCGCTCACCGAGGGGGGCCGCGTGGTCCTGCGGCGCAGCGACTTCAGGCCGCGCGCCGACTTCACGCTCGACATCCTGGACCCGCAGGAGACCACCGAGACCGCGCAGGCGCCACGCGTGTACACGTACCGAGCGCCGTCCAATGACGTGAACCCCATCACCGGCGAGCGCGCCCCGGACGAGACGTTCGTGGCCGTGGACATCCCCACGCACGAGCTCGCGCCCTCCGACGAAGATGTGCCGCTCTCGTTGGTGCTCTTGGTGGACACGTCCGGGGCGACCGAGCCCGAGGAGCTGGAGCTGGCGCGCGGCCTGGTGGAGCACGTGCTCCAACAGCTGGCGCCCACCGACCGCGTGGCGTTGCGCTTCGGCGACCTGGTCACGCGTGCGCCGGAGGGCGAGGCCGCCGCGCTGCAGCCGGCCAGCGCCGAGCACGCCGAGCGCCTGCTGGGCGCGTTGGGTAGCGCGACGCTAGGTGGTGCCACCGACCTCGGCACCATGCTGCGTGGCGCGGCCAGCGTGCTCGAGGGGGCCCCGCGCGCTGCGGTGCTCTACCTGGGAGACGGGCGGCCCACCACGGGCGCGCTCGACGCCACCAGCATCCGCACCGCCCTCTCGCAGCTGCCGCGCGCGCCACGCTTCTTCGCTCTCGGCCTCGGCGACGAAGCCAACGTGGACCTGCTGCGCGCCGTGATGGGCGAGAGCAGCGCCCGCGCGGTGGGCTCGCGCGACGAGATCTCGGCGGCCGTGCTCGCCACCCTCACCGACGCGGCGCGCCCCATGCTGCGCGGTGTGACGGTGGACCTCGGGCCCACCGTGGAGCGCATCTACCCGCGCGGCGCGCTCACCGTGCCGGACAGCGGGCGCCTGCGTCTGTTCGGCCGACTGGTGGACGAGGTCCCTCCGGCGGCGCGCGTGCGCGGCTCGCGTGACGGCGTGGACTTCGACGAGACGCTGCCGCTCAGCGTGGCCAGCGTGACCGCGCCCGACGTGCGCAGGCGCTGGGCGGTGGCACGCCTGAACGAGCTGCTCGACGAGGACGCGGGCCGTGAGGCGCTGGTGGCCATCGGCCTCGAGCACGACCTGCTCACCCCGTGGACCTCGCTGGTGGTGGGCGGTGGCAAGGGCGAGGCCTACGGTCTGGTGGCCGACTTCGACATCAACCCGCTCGACTTCAGCTGGCAGCTGGGTGGGCGCGCTCCCTCCGTGCCCGTTCTGGAAGAGGGCTGGCGGCGGCGGGGGCCGGTGTCCGCGCCCGTGGCCACGGAGAGCGCCGCAGAGCGCACCTGGGTGCCGCGTGTCTCTTCCGGTGCAGCCGACGAATCCGCCCCGGCTCCCACGGGGGATGGCGGCTACGCCCAGGCGGCCGTCGGTCGTGCCCTGCGCCTCGGCGCGCGCGGCCCCAACGCTTGCTACGAGCGCAAGCTGCTGCTGCGGCCCGATCTCGAGGGCGCCGTCACCGTGGCGGTCACCGTGGATGGCGCTGGGACGGTCAGCGCGGTCACGCTGGTGCGCTCCACGCTCGGCGAAGAGGACGTGGACGCCTGCGTGGTCCAAGAGGTGCGCGGCCTGCGCTTCCCCGTCACCGAGGGCGGCAGCGTCAGCATCCAGCACACCTTCGTGTTCAGCGCGGCCGATCGCGCCATCGGGACCCGCCGGACCTGCAGCGACGCCTCGCGCCAGGATCTCACCGTGCGCCGCGCGCTGTGGCGCGAGCGTCTGGCGGCCAGCGGCGGCGTCGGCGGTGCGCTGGCCGTCTACCGGGACGCGAGCTCGCAGTGCGAGCTGGGCGACTTCCGCGCACGCCGCGCGCTCTTGGACATGATGCTCACCCACGTGGGCGGACAGCGCGTGCAGCTGGCGGCCGCGTTCCCGTCGGACAGCGCGGCGGGCAGCTACCTGCGCGCCGTGGTGCTGCGCTCGCTCGGCAGCGCCGCCCAGGTGGAGGCCGCCCGGCGACTGCTGGGGCTCGACGACGCCAGCATCGACTGGAGCGTGTTCGACCGCCTCTACCGGCGTGCCCCGAACCCTGCGGCCAAGCTGCGCCTCGTGCGGCGCTGGCTGGAGATCGCCCCCGACGAGATGGACCTCCGGCTGCGCCTCTTGCAGCTGCTGGAGGAGACCAACGCCCTGCCCGAGGCGCGCCGCTTGGCCTGGGCGCTGCGCGCCGACCCGCTGGCCGACGCGGCGGTGCGCACAGCCGTGGGGGAGTTCTGGCTGCGCCAAGAGCGGCCCGACGAGGCCCGCCGCGTGTTCAGCGAGATCGTGGAGCGTGCACCTCTCGACCCGTGGGCGCGCCGCCGCCTGGGGGATCTCTACCGCGCGCACGCCTGGCCGGACGACGCCTACCGCGAGTACCGCGCGCTCGGGCAGCTGCGCCAGGGCGACCCCGAGGTGAACCTGCTGCTGGCTCGCGCCGCCGCCGATGCAGGCCGCGTGGACGAGGCCCTGCGGCTGGAGCAGCGCGTGGCCGAAGCCGCCGATGGCGACGCGAGCGAAGGCGAGGCAGCCATCGCCCAGGCGTGGACGCGCGTGCGGCTCGCGCTGCTGCGCTCGGAGAGCCAGGACCCGGCCATCGACGCGGCGGTGCTGCGCCGCCTGCGGCACTCGGGGGCGCTGCGCTCGCCGCCCGCGCTCTTCGCGGCGCTGACCTGGGCCCACCCGGATGACGTCATCAGCATGACGGTGGCCTACCCGGACGCGGCAGACCGGTTCGAGCCCGTGCAGCTGAACAGCCCCGCGCACGGGATCGACGCCCTCACGCTAGCCGACCTCGATGAGGGCGCGCTGCGCCTGGCCTTCGAGCGCGGTGGGCGCGAGGACCTGCGCGCCACCGAGGCCACGCTCACCATCGTGCTGGGCCTGGGCACCGAGCAGGAGCGTATCCTGCGCGAGACCGTGCGCCTCGATCGTGAGACGCGGCGCGTGGTGATGCGCCTCGAAGCGGGCGCGCTGACTACCGAGCCCCCGCGCGCCACCCCTGCGACCCCCTGACGCGACAAGGTCTTTCACGGCGGGCGGCATCGGCCTATGCTGCCGGCCGCCGTGCCCACGAACGCTCCACCGCCCGTGTCTCTCGGTCGCTACCGGGTGCTGCGCCGTCTAGGGAAGGGCGGCATGGCCGAGGTGTTCCTGGCCAAGACCACGGGCGCGGAGGGCATCGAGAAGGTGCTGGTGGTCAAGCGCGTGCTGCCCCAATTCGCCCGCAACGAGCACTTCCTCACCATGTTCGTGGACGAGGCCAAGGTGGCCACCCGCCTGAACCACCCCAACATCGTGCAGGTCTACGCGTTCGAGCGCGTGGAGGGCGAGTTCCTGCTGGCCATGGAGTTCGTGGACGGCGTGGACCTCGGGCGCCTCAGCGCCGCGGCGAAGCGCCTGGGCGAGCGGCTGCCTTACGGGCTCTCGGCCTACATCGTCCACGAGGTCACCAAGGGGCTCGATTACGCGCACAAGCGCAAGGACTCGCACGGCGAGTCCATGGACATCGTCCACCGCGATGTGTCCCCCCAGAACGTGCTGCTGGGCTACGACGGCATCGTGAAGGTCGCCGACTTCGGCATCGCCAAGGCGAAGCTGGTGTCCGAGGACGACGGCGTCATCAAGGGCAAGTTCAGTTACATGTCGCCGGAGCAGGCCAAGGGGCAGGCCGTGGACCGGCGCAGCGACGTGTACTCGCTGGGCGTGCTGCTGGCCGAGCTGCTGATGGGCCGCCCCATGTTCCCGGGCCTGCAGGGCATGGAGGCGCTCGAGCCGGCGCGCGAGGGCCGCGTGACCTTCCCGCAGGACGTGGACCCGGACGTGCCGGACGCGCTCGATCGCATCGTGCGGCGCGCCCTGCACCCGGACCCCGAGCAGCGCTTTCAGACGGCCCGCTCGCTGGGCAGCTCGCTCGCGCAGTTCCTGCACGACTCGTCGGTGCTGTGGGACGCCGAGGCCCTCGAGCAGCAGCTCGTGCGCCTGGTGCCACGCGCCCACGCCAGTGTGGAGGACCCGCGCATCCGCGACGCCATGACCTTCGCGGGCTTCACCATCAACGCGGGCTCGCTGGCCGTGGAGCGCGAGCTGCGTGAGCGGCGCCGTGTAGTGGTGGTGGCCGGCCGGGTGCGGGACTCCAGCTCGCTCACGGACCCAGGGCAGCTCCCCAGCGTGGACCAGGCGGCGGCACGCATCCTGGCGGACATCGCCTACAAGAACGACGCCGTGCTCTCCTGGGAGGACGGCGTCGAGAAGTCTCACTTTCGATATGTGATCGGGCTCGGGCGCACCACCCCCCAAGACGCGCTGCGCGGGGTCTCGCTGGCCTTCGACGTGGTGGAGGCGCTGCACGGCCTCTCGGCCGACCTCTTCGCGCCCATCACGGCGTCGCTCGCCGTGTCGTCGGGCATCGTCACCACGGTGCGCGACGGGTCGGGTCGCCTGCTGCGTTACGCCCCCGTCGAGTCTGCCTTGGCCGTGGCCGAGCACCTGGCCAACGAGGGCAACGCCGGCGCGGTGCGCGTCACGGGCGATGTCTACCGGCTGGTGCGCCGCGACTTCCGCATGGACGAGGAGCACTCCGAGGAGGTGCTCCTGGACGGCGGCATCCGCATGCGCGCCTATCGCGCCCTGGGAGCGCGCACCCGGGAGGAGCGCGCGGTGGACACCCGCCACCACCTGGGGGCCGAGGGCCTGGTCGGCCGTGCGGCCGAGCAAGAGACCATCCGCGCCCTCTACCGTGAGGCCGAGACCACCGGTAAGGCGGTCTTCGCGGCCGTGGTGGGCGAGCTGGGCGTGGGCAAGTCTGCGCTGGTGTCGGCCGCCCTCGACTCGCTCGAGCCCATGCCCGGCATCCTGTCCACCGAGTGCGGCTTCGGCACCAGCGACGTGCCTTTCTCCAGCCTGGCGGCGCTCATCCGCGACATCTTCTTCATCTCCGATGACGCCGAGCGCTCCGTGGTGCGCGAGCAGATCCGGTCTTCGCTGCAGGCGGTCGTCATGGACGGCGACCGCCGAGACCTCATCGAGCGCGGCGTGCTGACCCTGCTGGGGAGCGCCGACGAGCGCTCGGCCGACCTCGGCCACGAAGAGCGCACCCGCGAGGTGGTGCATGCCATCGAGCTCCTGCTGCGCCACCTGGCCAAGGGCGGGCCCATCGTGGTGTGGCTGGACTCGCTGCAGTGGGCCGACAGCGCGTCCCTGGACCTGCTGCGCACCATGAGCCAGGGCGTGCACCGCAGCCCGGTGCTGATCCTGATGGCCACCCGCCCCGAGGTCCGCACGGCGGCTGCGCTGCGCGGGGTGCCCGTCATCGAGCTGGGCGAGCTCGACACGGCGGAGCGCCGGGTGATCGTGCGGCGCTGTTTTCGCGGGGCGGAGGTGCCGGAAGATGTCGTGCGCGCCATCGTGGAGCGCGCCGGCGGCAACCCGTTCCACATCCAGGAGCTGGCCGACGCGCTGCTGGAGCGTGGCGTGGTCCGTGTCGTGGAGGATACACAGGGCGTATCAACAGTGGTCCGCGATAGCAGCGTGCCCATCTCCCTACCCAGCTCGCTCGAGGGGGTGGTGGCCTCGCGCCTCGACGAGCTCCCGGAGCCCACGCGCCGTGCGCTGCGCTGGCTGGCGGTGGCCGGCTCTGGGCTCGAGGAGCGGCAGCTGGTGAACATTGCCGGCACGGACGTGCAGGCCAGCATCCAGGAGCTGCTCGAGCGCGGTTTCCTCGTGCGTCGCACCAACGGCACGCTGTCCTTCGCCAGCGGGGTGGTGCGTCAGGTGGCCTACGAAGGCGCCGAGCCCGACGACCGGCGGCGCATGCACCGGCGCGTGGCGGACTTCTTCCAGTCGCTCCCAGACGCGCCCGCCGCGCGCATCGCCCACCACCTCGAGCAGGCTGGGGAGCTTGGCGCCGCCGCGCACGCCTACCTGGAAGCGGCCGAGCTGGCGAGCGGGGTCTTCGCCAACGCCAGCGCGCTTGGACTGTACGCGCGCGCCCTGCAGCTGTTCGTGAACGACCCCGAGGCTCGCTTCGCCGCCCACGCGGGCCGCGAGCGCATCTTGCGGTTCCTGGGTCAGCAGGAGGAGCAAGTGCGCGAGCTGGACAGGCTGGATGCGCTCTCACGCGATCCTGAAATGCCACGGGCGCTGCGGGCCTTCGCGCTCAACCGGCGTGCGCGCTTCGAGATCGACCGCGGCGCGCTCACGGACGCCCAGCGGCACCTCGAAGAGGCTCGCTCCCGAGCCATCGCCGAGGGTGATCGGGGCGCCGAGATCGACACGATCCGAATGCTGGCCGAGGTGGCCCGCGACCGGGGTGCGTCCGCGCGAGCGCTGGCGCTCTGCGACGAGGCGCTAGGGCGCGCTGGCGTGCTGCCCGACTTCCTCCCGGCCCGCGGCCTGGTGCTCATTCAGAAGGGCATCGTGCTCGAGCGGGCAGGGCACGCGCGCAAGGCCCTCGAGACCTACGCCGAGGCCACCGTCGTGTTCCGCCGCCTGGGTATCAAGCGCCACGAGGCGCTCGCGCTCGACCACCTGGGGGCCGCGCTGGCGTGCCTCGGCAACTATCAGGACGCGGTGGCCGTCACCCGTGCTTCGCTCAGCTTCGACCGTGAGACCGGCGACCGCCTGCGGCTGGGGCGCAAGCTGGCGCTCTTGGCGCTGCATTACGACACGCTGGGGGACGCTCAGCGGGCGAGCGACTTCCTCAGCCACTCGCTCAACGTGTTGGGCGCCATGGTGGCCATCGAGGCCACGCCCGGCCGCAAAGAGGCGCAGTGCGCCATGATCGAGCTGCACTTGCGCCGCGCCGAGCCCCAGCGCGCGGCGGAGCTGCTGAGCGAGCTGCGCGTGCAGGTGGCGCAGCACGGGCCGTATCTCGAAGCACGCGAGCGCATCCTCACGGCGCGCGTGCTGCTGGCCGCTGCGGGTGCCGCCGGCTCGGAGGAGGCCGAGCAAGCGGCCGAGGCCGCCCGCGTGCTCTGCCTGGCCCACGACTTCATCAGCCTCGAGGTGGAGGCACTGGCGCTCTTGGGCTGGCTGCGCGCCACGCGCGGAGCGCTCGCCGAAGCCAGCGCCGCGGTCGATGCCGCCAGCGCGCGTCTCAACGCCGACGTCACGGTAGAGCGCCCCGCCGCCGTTCGCATGCTGCTGGCTCGCTGCTACGAACGGCTGGGGGCGCCCGAAGACGCCGCGCGCGCGTGGGAAGCCGCACGCGATGCGGTGGTGGGGCAGGCCGAGCGGGTGCGTGGAGAAGCGGCACGCGAGCGCTTCCGCGCCACCACCGACGTCGCCGAGTTGCTGGCGCGCTGAGGGTCGGGCGGTACCGCATCCCCAGTGATGCGGCGGTCATCAACAGGGTCTTCGCGTACAGCTGGCAAAGCTGTGGACAAATGATGCTAAGATTCTGAAATCAAAGGTGAATTGCAGCCTGTTCTGGCTGTGCTACATTTGTGGACACGCGTATCAACCATGCCGACCCTGAGACCCTCCGCGCCACCTCCGGACTCGACCCCCGAGCAAGCCTTGCTCGCGGCGCTCCGGTCTAGTCGGCCGGAGCAGCGTCAGCAGGCCGCCGAACGTGGCCTCGCCCTGGGGCCCGGCGTCACGCGGGATACCCAGGTGTTGCTGCTGCGTCAGCTCTACCTGGCGCACGTGGAGCTCCGGCAGCTGCGCCGCGCCGCGGAGATCGCCACACGGGCCGCCGCGCTGGGGCCGCTCCAAGACATCGCCTGGCACGACGCCAGCCGAGCCCTCTCAGCGCTCGGGGAGGGCCACGAGGCGCTGCTCACCCAACGTCGGGCCGCGCGCAGCGCTCCGCCCGAGCGGCGCAGTTTCCAGCTCTGGGGGTTGGCCACGTTGCAGCATCACGCGGGCGACGTCGACGCCGCCCTGGCCACGCTCCAGAAGGCCATGCGCAGCGCGCAGCGCGACCGCGCGCTCCTGCGGGCCCACGCCGCGTACATCCGCCTCGACGCGGGGCGCCCGGCCCGCAACTTGCGCCGCACCCTCGATACCTTGCGCGCCTCGCCCAACGCCGAGGGCTACGGTCGGTTCCTCCTCGGTATGATCGCGCACCTCATGGGAGACCAGCGCGAGGCCATCGTGCACCTGCAGGCCTTCTTGCGCCGCAACGCCGACGCGGGGCTGGCCAAGGAGCTCACGCTGCGCGAAGAGCTGCGGCGTGCGCGCGCCGTGCTGGCGAAAATCGACAGCCACTGAGCGGCCCGCTCGCCGAAACAGTCTGGTATCTTCGGCGGGATGAGCCAAGCCACCCCGGTTGACGCGGCCAGCCCCTACGCCGCTTTGTTTGCAGGAGACGAGGAAGGGGCGCTGCGCTCCGCCATGGCCGCGCTGAGTGCCGAGCCCCTGGACCTCGCGTCACTCGCGTTGCTCGCACGCGTGCTCGGTGAGCGCGGCCGTCGAGACGCGGCTGCCGCAGCTCACAAGCGCGTGGTCACACAGCTCATCAACCGAGGCGACCTCCCTGGTGCCACGGCCGCTGCACTCGATGCGCAGGCGGCCGGTGAGGCCGGTGCCGGAGAGGCATTCGAGAAGATCGCGCAGGCGTTCGGCAAAGGCAGCAAGCGCATCGCGGACGTGTCGCCCTCACCGCCCCCGCTGCCCACGCGCAAGACCATCGCGCCCGACGTCATGAAGGCCAGCGGCGATGCGCTGCTGGACCAGGCCGAAGAAGCATTGCTCAACGCCGCCGACGCACCGGACCCCGTGGCCGCCGGGAAGGTGCCCGAGCTGCCGCTCTTCTCCGCGCTCACTCCGCCGGCACTGCGTGAGCTGCTGGAGGCGTTCGAGCTGCGTGACGTGACGCGTGGGGAAGAGGTCATCGCGCAGCACGAAGAGGGCACCGAGGCCTATGTGGTGGTGCGCGGGCTGCTCGAGGTGGCGCGCACCGAAGACGGCGAGACGCTCGCGCTGGCGCACCTCGGGCCCGGCGCCATCTTCGGCGAGATGGCGCTGGTGAGCGACGCCCCGCGCGCCGCGCTGGTGCGCGCTCTCGAGACCAGCCAGCTGCTGTGTGTGCGCCGCGAGACGCTCGAGGCGCTGGCCGCCACCACGCCGGCCATCGGGGAGCAGCTGGGCGAGTTCTGCCGTGCGCGCATGCTCGCCAACCTGGTCCGCTCGAGCGCCATCCTGAGCGCCGTGGGCCCCGAGGAGCGCAACCAGATCATCGACCTCTTCGGCACCCGCTCGTTCGACCGTGGCGAGACGCTGGTAACGGAGGGCGACGAGGCCGCCGGGCTCTTCCTCATCGCGAGCGGTGGCGTGAGCGTCATCGGCAAGGACGGCGACGGCGACGACATCGTGCTCGCCGAGCTAGGGCCCGGCGACGTGGTGGGCGAGATCTCGCTGGTGCTGCGGCGCCCGGCCACGGCCACCGTGGTGGCGGCCCACCCCACCATCGCGCTCGAGCTCACGCGCGACCGCTTCCAGGCGGCCATCCGGCAGCACCCCATGCTGCTCACCGAGCTCTACGACGTGGCGGTGAAGCGCGAAGAAGAGACCCGCAGCGTGGTGGCCCAGGAGGCGCTGGACGTGTCGGACGTGGTGCTCATCTGAGCCTCTCGTCGTTGTCGTTGTCGTTGTCGTTGTCGTTGTCGTTGTCGTACGCGTACTCGTGGTCGTTGACGTGCTCGTGCTCGTGCTCGTACTCCTACCCCCCACCACCCCACCGCGCACTCCATCGCCGAGCCGCATGCGATTGGTGACTTCGCGTGGCCGCAGGGAATCGTCTTGGACCAGTCTGTGGCCATAGCCGCGGAGTCGATGGAGCTGGAGTCGGCTTGGGGCGGCGGGGAGTGGCTGTCGGTCGACTTCGATGTCGGCGAGTACGAGCACGAGCACGAGCACGTCAACGAGCACGAGTACGGCTACGACCACGTCAACGTCAACGCCAACGCCAACGCCAACGCGGAGCAATGTCCGTCTCTCTGAGGGCCCAAAAGAAAAAGACCCCCGCCGAAGCAGGGGTCTGGTGCCGATGAGTGGAATCGAACCACTGACCTAGCGCGTATGAAACGCCCGCTCTAGCCATCTGAGCTACATCGGCAACGGGACGCGGATTATAGGGGGCGCGAGAACGCTGTCAACGTCGGATCGGCGTTGCCCTCGCGAGCGGCTCAGGCCGGGGTGATCTCGATGTAGGCGTGGTCGGAGCCGGGGCGGATGCGGCCGAAGAACTCGCCGGTGATGAAGCTCAGGCCGTACTTCTTCTTGAAGGCGTGCTTGGCCACGGCGGTCTCGCCCGGCTGGAGGACGCGGGCCTTGCCGGCCACGGTGGCGCCCAGGTTCTTCTTGCCGTTCACGTTGCACGGCGTCATCTCGCACGAGGGGTTGGCCAGCAAGCGCTTCACCTTCCACGTGTCGCGCTGCGTCCACACGTAGGCGCGGCCCTCGCTCACGGCCACCCAGATGGGCGTGGCCTTGCGCTCCCCGTTCTTCCGAAACGTGGTGAGGTTGATGTACTGCGCGCTGGCGATCGGGTCGAAGGGGTGCGTCATGGCGCGACCAGGCTAGCACCGCGGCGAGCGGCCCGCATGAGGTTGGCGCGTGGCTCGGCGGGCCCGCTCAGCGAAGCTGCCAGCCTGCGACCGTGAGCGCGGCCCAGCCCACCAGGAACGCGAGCCCGCCGAGCGGCGTGACCGCTCCCAGCCCGCGGATGCCGGTCAGCGTCATCGTGTAGAGGCTGCCCGAGAACACCACCGCGCCCACCGAGAAGGCCACACCAGCCACCGCAGCAGGCCCTGGGGCCCGTGCCATCAGGAGGGCGGCCACGCCGATCGCCAGCGCGTGCACGAGGTGATACTGAGCAGCAGTGCTCCACCACTCGAGGCGCCGCGCACCATCTTCCAGCTCCGCCAGGCTCGCGCGCAGCCCGTGGGCCCCAAACGCGCCCAGCGCCACCGCGAGGAAGCCATGCACCCCAGCCATCATCATCAGTGCGCGTTCCATGCCGGCGAGCTTGACCCCCGCTCTGTCACCCCGCCAGCCCCTTCGAGGGACACCCACCCGAGAGCCCCGATGGGTGTCCTCGCAGCGGGGCTCGCGCTGGGTGTCCTCGCAGGCGGGTGTGCTGGGAGGGCGCCCGTGACCGGGCCGGGGGAGACCGACCCGCTCATGGGCCTGAACGCCGACGCCCAGGCGGGCGCGGTGACCGACGTGCTGCACGGTGTGCCGGTGCCGGACCCCTTCCGCTCGCTCGAGCTGGACACCGAGGACACCCACCGCTGGGTGGAAGCGCAGAACGCACACACCCTCGCCACGCTTGCACCGCACCAGCGCGCCGAGCGCGAGGCGCGCCTGCGTGAGCTGCTGTCCATCGACGCTCTGGGCGAGGCCCAGCTCGAGGGGGACACGCTCCTCTTCTACCGCCGCTCCGGCGCCGAGGAGCAGGGCGCCTACTTCGTGGCCCACGCGCCCGACTTCGTCCCCGTCGCCGCCCCGGTGCTGAGGGCCGAGGCGTTCGGCGAGCGCGCGTCCATCGACTACACCTACCTCTCGCCGGGCGGTCGCTTCGTGGCGTTCGGGGTCTCGCAGAACGGCGACGAGCGCTCCACGCTGCGCGTCCTCGACGTCCAGACCCGCGCGCTGCTCCCCGACACCATCACCCACGCCAAGTGGAGCCGCGTGTCCTGGCTGGGCGACGACAGCGGCTTCTACTACACGCGCTACCCCGCCGAGCACGACGCCGACTTCCCGCACGACGACCCGGCGCGCGTGGACACCTATGGCTCGCGTGTGTACCGGCACCGGCTGGGTGAGGCCCCCACCGCCGACCCGCTCATCTTCGCGGCCAGCGACCCCACCGAGTTCCCGAGCGTGGGCGTGACGCCGGATGGACAGCACCTGATCCTGGCCGTCTCGCGCGGCTGGTCCGCCAACGACCTGTGGCTCGCCCGCCGCGGTCCCAACGACCACCCCGTGGACGTCACCCCCATCATCGTGGGCGAAGAGGCCCGCACCGCCGCGACGGTCCACGCGGGCCAGCTGCTGTTGGTGACCAACCGCGAAGCTCCGCGCTACAAGGTGCTGCGCACCCCCGTGGCGTTGAACAGCCCCGCGCTCGCCGACGCCGCGCGCTGGCAGGTGCTGGTCCCCGAGTCCGACGCCGTGCTCAACGAGTGGGTGGTGCAGGGCGACTCGCTACTCCTGGCCTACACGCGCGGCCTCGACGCGGCGCTCGTGGAGTTTCCGCTCGGGGCTGGCCTCTCCAGCATTCCGCCGCTCCCGCGTGACCTGCCGCTGCCGCCCGGCGGTGAGCTGGGCGAGCTGACCACCGACCGCGCGGGCCGCCACGCGCTCTTCTCGTTCAGCGGCTATCGCACTCCGCCGGCCATCTTCCTGCGCAGCGGCGCAGCCGACCCCGCGCCCATCGTGCGCGTGACCACCGACGTGGACCTCGAGGGCTTCGACTACGAGGTGGTGCAGGTGCGCTCCGCCGACGGCACCGAGGTGCCCATGCAGCTGCTCTCGCGCCGAGGCATGGCACGCGACGGCAACAACCCCGTGCTGCTCTACGGCTACGGCGGCTTCAACGTGTCGCTGCTGCCCGCGTTCCAACGCAACCTGCTCTACTGGCTCGAGCGCGGCGGCGTCTACGCGGTGGCCAACCTGCGCGGCGGCGGGGAGCTGGGCGAGGCCTGGCACCGCGCGGGCAGCCGGGAGAACAAGCAGCGCGTGTTCGAGGACTTCGAGGCCTGCATCCGCTACCTGCGCACGTCTGGGATCAGCCGCCCCGCGCGCATCGCCATCACGGGCGGCAGCAACGGCGGTCTGCTGATGGGCGCCATGCTCACGCGCGTGCCGAGCGAGGTGGGCGCGGTGGTCTCCTACGTGGGCCTCTACGACATGCTGCGCTACCACCACTTCCCGCCCGCCGAGATCTGGGAACCCGAGTACATGAGCAGCGACTCACCCGAGGGCTTCGCCGTCCTCCACGCCTACAGCCCGTACCACCGCATCCCAGACGCCGTGGCGCTGCCGGCCACGTTGATCGAGACCGCCGATCACGACAGCCGCGTGTACTGGGGCCACTCCACCAAGTTCGCGGCGCGCCTGCAGGTGAGCAACACCTCGGCCGCGTCGGTGCTCTTCTACATGGAGCGCGAGCAGGGCCACGGCGCCGGTCGCCGCCTGAGCGACACGGTGGCCCGCTACACGCGCTTCTACACGTTCATCGAGCACGCGCTGGGGGTCGAGTGAGCGTTCCGCTGCTCGCGGGACCGTTGGACTCGGGCCTCTCGCGAGCCCATGTGGCAGGCTGAAGCTGCTCTCGAGGCAACGTGAACCTGCGCACTTCCCGACTGACCACACGCGGCTCGCTCCGCGTGGCTGCCTCCCTCCTGCTCCTCGGCGCGCTGCTCCCGGTGCCCGCCGCGCGGGGGCGCACGCCCTCGGTGACCGAGGCAACACCGCCGTTGCGCACGGGGGACGCCGATCTGCGCTCCGGCACCTGCACGCCGGGCCCCACCCACGTGGACCGCGGCGACGACTACGTGGAGCGCCTCCTGCGTGCGCACCCCGAGCAGTTCGCCGAGGTGCTGGCCAACGCCGAGGACCTGCGCGCGCAGATCCTGGTGAGCGAGGTGGTGCGCGACGCTGCCGGCCGCCCCTGCATCCGCAGCTACGGCTACCGCCTGAACGCGGAGTACTTCTACCCCGCCAGCGCCATCAAGACGGTGGCCGCCGTGGGGTCGCTGCTCACGTTCCAGGCGCACTCGGAGGCACCCGAGCTCGTGACCGCGCCGCTCTCGCTCTCGGCCCGCACGGCGCGGCTGACCAACGGCGAGACGGTGGAGACCAGCGCGCGCAAGGGCAACACCACGCTGCGCGCGGAGATCGAGCGCACGCTGGTGGTGTCCAACAACCGCGGCTTCAACGTGCTGTTCGACGTGGCCGGCATGGAGCTCATGAACCGCGCCATGTGGGGCGCCGGCCTCACCAGCGTGCGCATGCAGCACCGCCTCGAGGTCACCGAGCTGCCCTCGGACTCGCATCGCTTCGCGCCCGAGGTGCGCGTGGGCCGCGGCAGCGCGCGGCAGGTGGTGGCGCGCGAGCGCACGGCGTCGGTGGCCTTCCGCAACAGCCTGCAGCTGGACATGCCGCGCACGGGCGTGGGCGTGGCGCACCTCGACTCGGACACGCGCCAGCGCATCGAGCACCCGCTCGACTTCCGGCGCAAGAACTACATCTCGCTGCGTGATCTCCAGCGCATCGTGCTGGACGTGGTGGACCCCCGCCTCGACGGCGCGGACACCGACCTCCCGCTGACCGCCGCGAACCGTGCGCTGCTGCGCGAGATCATGGGCAGCCGCCCGCCCGCCGCGCGGCGCACCACCGTCGAAGACGCCGAGGCGCGCTTCAAGCCGCTCACGCCGGGTATCAGCCGCGTGGTCCCGCGCGCCGACTACGAGTACGTCAACAAAGCCGGCCGCGCGTGGGGCTTCCACCTCGAGAGCGCCTACGTGCACCACCTCGTCACGGGCCGCGCCTTCTTCGTGGCCGTCACGCTCTACGTGGACCGGGACGGGCTCATGAACGACAACCGCGCCGACTACGACCGCGTCTCGTTCCCCTTCTGCGTGAACCTGGGCGAGCTGCTGGCGCGTGAGCTGCTGCTCGACCCGTAGCTCCCCTTCTTCTAGCTCGGTGCGCGGCTCCGCGTGCCCAGGGCGAAGATGCCGGTCGCGACCACGCCGAGGCCCGTCAGCGCCAAGAAGCTGAGCGCGGCGTCGTGCTCGTAGAGCGCCAGCAACACGGGCGGCCCCACCAGCATGCCCAAGTCGGTCACGGCGTGCATGGCGCCGAACACCTTGCCGTGGTCGTCCTGCGCCTCGTGGTAGGTCTCCCCCACGAGGCCGGAGTTCGCCGCGAAGAGCAGCGAGCCGAACACCACGTAGGCGAGGTAGCTGCCCACGAAGCCCAGCTTTCCGAGCCAGAACGCCATCGCCACGAAGGCCAGCGCGGCGAGCGCCGCAAACGCCGCCGTCATGCCTCGGGCGGAGAAGCGCCTGCGCACCACGCCAGCGACCGGCTGCATGAGGGCGAAGAGCACGCCCGTGGCGCCGAACAGCGCAGCCACCTCGAGATCCGTGAGCGCGATGCGCTCGGCATGCAACGGCAGCAGCGGTTGGAGCAGCCCGAACGCCAGCTTCCCGAACGCGAGCGGCAGCACGAGGATGACGAAGACCCCCGAGCGCGCGTACCCCAGCAGCTCGCGTGCGAGGGACACCGGTCCCGCCGAACTCGCCCGCACGTGGGCCGCGAGCTTGGGCACCAGCCACGCGGCCAGCAGCGTCACACCGGCGGTCGCCAACATCGCGGGGCGAACGCTCTCGCGGCCCACCGCGAACCCCACCAGCGGACCCACCACCATGCCGGCGCCGCCCACGCCCAGCACGATGCCGTGCCGTCGCGTGAAGTCCGGTGCGTCGCCCGTGGAGAGCACGATGGCCGAGACCGCTGGCACCACCACGCCCACGGCCAGCCCCTCCACGGCCCGGAAGACCAGCACGCTGCTCACGCTGTCTGCCCAGCCGAGACCAGCGAGGGACACCGCATAGGCCACCACGCCCCACCGCAAGACGCGCTCTGCCCCGACGCGGTCGGCCGCCGCACCCCCGATCAGCAGCGCGACTAGCTTCGCCGCCGAGAAGATGGAGTACATGAAGCCCACGTCCACGGGGGTGGCGTGCGCCAACGTGGGCAGCACCGGCAGCACGATGCCGTAGCCGAGGTTCACCAGGAAGGAGAGGACGCAGAGGCTGGTGAGGGTGCGCATTGGCGAGGCTCCGAAGAGCGGTCGGTGCTTGACATGCGTGACACGTGACCGCAAATCCGGCCCATGACTGCGAACGAAGCCGTGGGGCGGCTGCGATCGATCCTGGAGTCCGACTTCCAGGTGCCTGCCGATCGGATCACCGAGGACGCTCACCTCCGCACGGACTGCGGCCTCGACAGCCTCGCGCTGACGGACCTGGCGTTCCTCGTGCAGTCGGACTTCGGCTTCAAGGCCGAGCCGGACGACTTCCGCGGCGTCACCACCGTGGGCGCTCTCGCGGAGTTCGTCGCCAAGCATGCCCCCTGAGGTGCGCGCGCGTCGGCTCGGGCGCCTGAGCACCGAGGAGCGTGTCCGGGCCGTGTTCGACGACGGCGTGTGCGCGGAGTGCGCGCTCGGCTTCACGGCCGAAGACCGTGAGGCGCTCGCAAAGGACGGCTTCTACGCCGTGTCGGGTCGCGTCGGGGGGCGCGAGGCGCTGGTGCTCGCCACCGACTATCGCGTGGACCGCGGTACGCTCGGGGTCAGCGTGTGTCGCGCGTCGGTGGAGGCGCTCACGCGTGCGGCCCAGCTCGGCACGCCCACCGTCTTGCTGTTGGACTCCGACGGCGTTCGTCTGTCCGAGGGCGAGCCCGCCATGCTCGGCGTGGCAGACCTCCTCGGCACGCTGGCGGAGGTCGCGGGTCGCATGCCCGTGGTGGCGGTGGTGTTCGCGGTCGCGAGCGGGGCAGCCGCCTATGCCGCCGCGCTCGCCGACTTCACCATCGCGGTGGACGAGCGCGCGTTCGCTTTCGTGGCGGGCCCAGGGGTGGTGCGCGTTGCGCTCGGCCGCGAGCCCAGCCTGTCCGAGCTCGGCGGCACGCGCTTGCACATGGAGCAGTCCGGGCTCGTCCAGCTCGCGGCGCGTGACGACCGCCACGCCATCGACCTCGCACGCGGCGTGCTGGGCTACGTGCCGGAGCAGCGCGTGGGCGCCGCCCGAGAAGCGCGCGTTCACGCACCGCGTGAGCCCGCTGTGCGGCTGGCTGCCGGGCTCCTGCCGAGTGACCGATCGCGCCCGTACGACGTGCACCCGCTGATCCATGCGTTGGTGGACGAAGGCAGCTTCCTCGAGCTCGGCGAGCGCTTCGGCCCTTCCGTGCGCACGGGGTTCGCGCGCCTGCAGGGGGCTCCGGTGGGCCTCGTGGCGTCGCAGCCGGCTTGCCTCTCGGGCGCCATCGACGCGGACGCGTCGCAGAAGCTGGCTCGCTTCGTGCGCTACTGCGCGGCCTTCGGCCTGCCGGTCGTCACGCTGGCGGACACGCCGGGGTTCCTGCCCGGGCCGGCCTCCGAGCGCGCGCGCATCCTGATTCACGGCGCAAAGGTCATCGCAGCGTATGCAGAGGCCCGGGGCCAGGTGCCACTCGTCGCGCTCATCGTCCGTCGCGCTGCGGGTGGCGGTGCCGTCCTCGCGCTGGGCGCCGACACCATCTTGGGGCTGCCGGGCTACGAGCTCATCAGCATGAGCGAGCGCGCGGCGGCCACGCTGGGAGAACCGGCTGGTGATGCTTCCATGGACGCTGGCGTCACCAACACGCGGCGCGTTCACGAGGTCTCCCTGGCCGACGCGCGTGCTGCGGTCTTGAAAGCGTTGGCGGCTGACCCCACCCCGCCTCCCACCTCGCGCGGGCCGCGCCGGGTGCGGCTGACGCCGCTCTAGCCGTCGAGCGCTTGCATGCTGCCATTCCCAGAACCCCGTACGCTCTTTGCGCTGCTGTCGCGTGCTGCCACAGCCCCAGGCGGCACCGCCGGCATCCGCTTCGTGGCACGGGGTGCCGAGGAGCGACTGACATATGTGCAGCTGCTCGAGCGCACCCTTGCGCGGGCCAGCACGCTCGAGGCGCGTGGGCGCGGCGACCAGTGCATCTTGCTCGTGCTCGGCAATGGCGTGGACGTGGTGGAGCTGCTCTTCGCGGCGCTGTCTCTCGGGCGAGTGGCGGCCATCCTTCCTCCGCTCCCTCCCTTCGGGGACGTCGAAGTCTTCGCCCAGCGCCTGGCGCGGACCGCCGCGAAGGCTGACCATGCCTTGGTGGTGACCACTCCTGCGCTCGCGCGTGTCCTCCGCGGCTCGGCCACGGGCGCCGCGCTGGACCTCGTGACGACCGAGGAGCTCGCCCCGGGCGCGCGTCGCGAGCCCACGCCCACCTCCGGCCGGGCTACGGCGCTCATGCAGATGACGTCGGGGTCGCTCTCGCACCCCAAAGGCGTGCGCCTCTCGCACGACGCGCTGCTCGCCGACGCGCTGGCCATCGCCGGGCGGCTCGGCATCACGCCCACCGACGTGGGCTGCGCGTGGGTGCCGCTCGCGCACGACATGGCGCTCATCTCGCTCCTCATGGTGCTCTCTGCGGGCGCCGAGCACATCCTCATGACCACGGAGAGCTTTGCGGCCGACCCGGGGGGCTGGCTGAGCCTCTGCCACCAGCATGGCGTCAGCGTCACCGTCGGGCCGCCCTATGCCTTCGCCACGGCGGCGCAGCGGCTGCAGCGCAGCAAGCGCACGCCGGACCTCTCCGGGCTGCGGGCGGCCGTGGTGGGCGCCGAGCCCATCTCCGCCACGCTCCTGCGCGGGGTGCACCAGACGCTCGCGCCGCTCGGCCTGCGTGAGCCCCTGTTCGTGCCAGCCTACGGGCTGGCCGAAGACACCTGCGTGGCCACCATGGGCACCCCCGGCACGGCGTTCCCCACGCGGGCTTTCCGTGCTCCGCTCGTGCCGTTCCAGTCGGCGGGCGAGTCCAGGCCCGACGACCCGCGCGCCCTGCTGCTCGTGGGCCATGGACCCGTGCTGTCCGAGCAGTCTCTGCGCATCGTGGATGGCGACGGTGAGCCGCTCCCGGACGGGCACGTGGGCCTCGTGGAGATTGGGGGTGCCGCGCGCATGACCGGGTATCACGGAGATCCGGAGCAGACGGCGCTCGCCTTCCATGGGGAGTGGCTGCGAACGTTCGACTACGGCGTGCTCGTCGACGGCTTTCTCTACGTCGCCGGGAGGGCGAAGGACGTCATCGTGCTGCGCGGCCGGAACGTGCTGCCGGAGGAGATCGAGGCCGTCGCGCTGGAGCTCGAGGGACTATTCGGGCGTGGCGCGGTGGCGTTCGGGACCGTGGACGCCACGGGTGGGCCCGAGCAGATCACGTTGGTGGTCGAGGCCAGCGGCGACGCCGATGCGGCGGGGCTCGAGCGCGCGCTGCAGCGGCACATCGCCGACCGTCTGGACGTGCGCGTGGACCGTGTGGTGTTCGTGGGCCGCGGAGAGATTCCGCGCACCACGAGCGGCAAGCCCAAGCGCGGGGTCGCGCGTGAACGGTGGAGCGCATGTTGACGTCGCTGCCGGCCCCAACGCTCACGCTCGGGATGGTGCCCGTGCGCATCCTGGGGAGCGGGGTGGCGTTTCCGCCCCACGCCGAGACCACGGCAGAGCTGCTGGGGCGGCTCGCTCCCGAGGTCCCTGCGCCGCGTCGCGATGCGCTGGCGCGGCACTTCGACGCCGACATCGGCGTGCTGCGACGCGCACACCTCACGCAGGGGCGCGCCGTGGACCTGGCCGTCACGGCCGCGCGCGCCGCGCTCGAAGACAGCCACACGCCACGCCCCATCGCCGTGCTCGTGGCCACCTCCACGCCCAGCCGCTGGACGGCCGCCGAGTCCGCCATCCTCGCGCGCGAGCTCGGCCTCGCGTGCGCGTTCTTCGACGTGCGGTCGGGCTGCACCGGTGGGCTCCACGCGTTGGTGCAGGGGGCTCGGCTGGCCCGGGACGCTGGTGGGCCCGTCCTCGTCGTGGGTGCCGATGCGTTCTCGCTCGCGTTCGGGCCGGAGCGTCTGCTCCCGGTGAGCATGGGCGACGGCGCGGGGGCGCTGGTGCTCGGCCCCTCGGGCGACGCCACGGTCGGCATCACGCGCGCGGTCTTCGGCGGCGCCCCCAGCTTGGTGGACCTGGCCACGGTGCCCGACCTCTTGCCTCCGTCCGCCGACGTGATGGCGCGTGACGTTGAGTCACGCTTCCGCCTCGACGGCGACCCCGAGGCGTTCAGCGAGGCCGCCGAGGCGGCGCTCGGCATCGCCCTCGATGCGTTGCTCGCGGGCGTGCTCTCCTCCTCGGACCAGCCGACCGCGCTGGTGGTCCAGACGGGTCGCGCGTCTTGTGCCCGGCGCGTCGCGGCGCGCGCTGGCCACGAGCCCTACCTGGGTGTCCTCGAGAACCACGGCAACCTCGGCGCCGGCACGTTGCTGGTCGCGCTTCACGCGCTTTCTCGGTCGCCCGAGATCTCGCGTGTGCTGCTCGTGTCCGCAGGCGGCGGTCTCTCGTTCGGCGCGGCGTCGCTACGGATGCGCGCATGACGGCCGGCCTCGTCGAGCTGCTGAGTCCGCGCTTCATGCTGCACATCGGCGAACACGCGCTCGGGCTCGACGCCATCGCCCGGCACGCGCGCGAGACCACCCTGCCCGCGAACATCGCCGGCCGTGTGGTCACCACCCCCGCGCGCGATCCGCTCGAGGCGCTCCGCTACATCGAGGCCTGCATCCAGGCGGACGCACTGCCCGTTCCGAGCGCGCTCTGCAGCACGCCCACCGTGCTCGACGCGCGCTTCACCGCAATCGCCGGGGACGTGCTGGTCTTGCGCACGTCGGGGTCCACTGGGGCCCCGCGCCATGCCGTGTTCCATCGCGACGCGCTCGCCCGCTCCGCCGCGCTCATCGCGGCCGACCTCGCGCTCCAGCCCGACGACGTGGTGGGCTTGGTGCTGCCGTGCGATCACGGCTTCGGTCTCGTGGGGCAGCTGCTGGCGGCCGCCATGGTGGGCGCGCGCGTGCAGTGGGCGCCGGGGGCTTTCGCGCAGCAGCGCATCGCCGCGCTCGCGGCGGGTGGGGCCACGGTGCTCGCCGCGGTCCCGTTCGGGCTTGCCCAGCTCTTGGCGGCGCTTCCGGGCTGCGCCAGCCTGCCGCCGCTCCGGCAGGTCGGAGTCGCCGGGGGCGCGCTCCCGCGCGGGCTCGCCGAGGCTGCGCTGCGGACCTTCCCCCGCGTGGAGCTGGTGCATCAGTACGGCTGCACCGAGGCCGGCCCGCGCCTCACCTCCATCTCCTCACGCAACCCGGCCTTCTGGACCGGCAGCGTGGGCCGGGCGCTTCCCGGCGTGAGCATCGCGGTCCTCGACCCCGACGATGCCGGAGAGGGTGAGCTCACCTTCGCGAGCCCCTCGGCCATGACGCGCTACCTCGAAGGCGCGGTCGAGTCTGCCCAGGCAGGCACGCCCAGCGCGTCGGGCCGCTGGCTCCGCACGGGCGACCGCGGCTCCGTGACGGCCGATGGGCTGGTGTTCGTCACCGGCCGCACCGACGACGTGGTCAAGCTGCGCGGCGAGAAGGTCTCGCTCGCGTCCGTGGCGCGTGCCACCGAGGAAGCCGGCGCCGAGGACGCCATCGCGTGTTGCTTGCCCAGCGAGTCGAGCGATCCCGACGGAATCCTGGCTGTGCTCTACGCGGGCGACGTCAGCCTCTCCCCGCGGGATCTCGCGCGTTCCCTCCCGCGAGGGGTCGTCGTCAAGCGCCTGCGTCACGTCTCCCAGCTGCCACGCACCCTCTCCGGCAAGGTCGATCGCGTCGCCGCCGCACAGCTGCTCACGCGAACCGCAGACGACCACCCGGCTCACCGATCATGACCTCTCCCACCGCCCTCTCCGCCATGCTCGCGGCCCTCGAGCCCGTCCTCGCGGCGGCCCTCGAGCCCGACACCGTGCTGCCCGACGCGCCCGACGCGCTCATGGACCTCCGCTCCATCGAGGTGGTCACCCTGGTCGACCTACTGGAGGCCGAGTTCGATGTCGTGTTCGGAAGCGACGACGTCCGCCCCGAGCACTTTGCGACGCGCCGTGCCATCGCCGAGCGCCTGCTCGCGCTGGGGGCCCCGTGCGGCTGACGCGCTTCGCCGGCCCCTGTGTCGTGGGTACGGGACACTTCCTGCCGGGCCCACCTCGCGCCACCGTGGACCTCGGCTTTCCGAACCCGGAGGAGCTCATCCGGCTCACCGGCATCGTGTCGCGGCACATCGCAGACGCCTCGCTCGCCACCTCGGATCTGGTGGTGGAGGCTAGCCGCGCGCTCGTCGCGGCGCATCGCAGCGACATCGACCGCGTGCTCGTGGCCACGGTGACACCCGATCATCCGTCCCCCGCCACGGCGCCGCTGGTGCAGCACCGCCTGGGCCTCGAGCAGGTGCCCTCGCTGGACGTCGGCGCGGCCTGCGCTGGCTACGTCTACGCGCTGGACCTCGCGGCTCGCGCGGTGGCCACCGGGGACCGCATGGTGCTGGTGGGTGCTGGTGAGTGCCGCGTGCGCACGCTCCATCACGCCACGGACGGCGTGCGCGTGTTGTTCGGCGATGGCGCCGCCGCGGCGCTGGTGGCGGGCGCCGACGCGCCAACCGTGGATACCCCGGTGCGGCTGCGGCTGTTGGTCACGTGCCTGGGTGCCGACGGACGTCATCACTCCGCCATCCGCGTGCCCGCGGGCGGTTCGCGGGTGCCCACCAGCGCCGAGACGGTGGCCGCCGGGCAACACGCACTCATGCTCGAGGACGGGCCACACGTCTTCTATCAGGCTGTGGAGGGATTCATGGACATCGCCAAGGCCACCCTGGGCCCGCTCGGGCTAGTCCCCAGCGACGTGGACCTGATCGTGCCGCACCAGCCCAACGTGCGCATCCTCGAGCGTGTGGCGCGTCTGCTGCGTGTGCCTCTCGAGCGGTTTGCCATCGAGGTGGATCGGGTTGGCAACGTAGGCGGCGCCTCGGTGGGCATCGCGCTCGATCGGGCCGTTCGCGCAGGCCGCGTGAAGCCGGGCATGCGCGTGCTGCTGCTGACCGCGGGCGCAGGCTACACGGCGGGCGCCGCGCTGCTCGAGGTGGCGTCATGAAGGCGCTCATCCAGCGGGCCATGCAGTTTCGCCGCGCCCGCGCCTTCGCGCGCTACGAGCACGCGTGCCACGACCCGGCGGCCGCGCAAGAGACCGCGCTGCGCTGGCTCGTCGAGCGCTCGGGCCACACCGCGCTCGCGCGCCGTCTGGGGGCCACGCCCGGGCAGGTGCGCAGCATCGACGACCTGCGGCGCCGCGTGCCGCTCACGTCCTACGACGAGATCGCCCCCGAGATCGACGCGGCGTTGCGGGGCCAGCCCGACCAGCTGATCCCCGGGCGGCCGTCGTTCTTCGCGCTGACCTCGGGCACCACCGGGCGCTCCAAGTACATCCCCATCGACGACGCGTACCGCCGCGCCTTCCAGACTCCGATGCAGCACTACCTCTACGGGGTGGTGCGCGACCACCCGCGCGCCTTCTCGGCGAAGGTGCTGTACATGGTGGGGCCCCCCGAGGTGGAGCACACACCGGGAGGCGCGGTGGCCGGAACCATCTCCGGCTACAACTACCGCGCCCTTCCGAAGCTGCTGGCCAGCGTGGGCGCGGTGCCCTGGCAGGTCTTCGCCGTGCGCGATCCCCTCGCGCAGGTCCACGCCACCGCCCGGCTCGCGCTGCGCCATGACGTGTCGTTCGCGGTCGCCATCACCACGGCGCCGCTGGCCGCGTTGGGCACTGCCATGCGCGACCACGCCGACCTGCTGCTGCGAGACCTGCACGACGGCACGCTCACCATCCCCACGGGTGCGCTCTCGCGGGCCGAGCGCGACATGCTGCAGCCGTTCGCCACGCGTGACCCTCGCCGCGCGCGTGCGCTCACACAGGCCTGCTCGCGCGCCGGTGGCCTGACCCCGCGGGTGGCGTGGCCCAACCTCGCGCTGCTCTCCTGCTGGGCACACGCCGGGGCGGCCACTCACCTGCACCTCTTCGACGAGCTCTATGGCCCGGGCCCGCTGCGCAGCGCGGTCTACTCGGCCACGGAGGGCTGGATCAACATCCCGCTGCGCGACCATGACCCCTCGGGCGCGCTGTCCATCGAGAGCGGCGTCTACGAGTTCGAGGTGTTGGACGAGCGCGGCGAGCCCACGGGCGACACGCTCCTGCCTCATGAGACGGTGGTCGGCGCCGAGTACGGCATCGTGCTCTCGTCGGGCTGCGGCCTCTTCCGCTATCGCCTCGGGGACCGCGTGCGAGTCACGGGCTTCTTCCACCGCACGCCCGAGATCATGTTCGTGCGCAAGCTGGGCGCGGTGCTCTCGCTCGCGCACGACATGACCACCGAAGACCACGTCGCCACCGCGGTTGCGGCGGTGGCGGCCAGCGGCGTGCCCCTCGCGCGCTGGGTGTTCGGCCCTTGTGACGGTTTTCCGCCGCGCTACCGCCTAGTCGTGGCCAGCGACGGGGGCATGTCCGCCGAGGCCATCGCCGCCCGATTCGATGCTGCGTTGGGCCACGCGAACCTGGGCTACGAAGCCGACCGGGAAGCAGCCATCCTCGCTCCGGTCGAAGTCACGCTGCTCGGCCGGGCGGAATTCGATGCTTGGGAGGCGGCCCGCCGCGCCGCGGTGGGTCACCAGTCCAAGCCCGTGCGCTTCGTGCTCACCGCGGCCGAGCTGCCGGGTGCGCCGCGCGGCGAGGGGGCGGCGTGAGCGGCCGTCGTCGCGCGCTGGTCACGGGCGCCACCTCGCACATCGGGCGCGCCGTGGCGCGCGCGCTCGCCGCCGACGGACACGAACTCGTCCTCACGGGGCGCCGCGCCGACGTCCTCGCCGAGCTGGCGGCCGAGCTGGGGGCCGAGCACGTGGCGGGCGACCTGTGCGAAGGCGCGCTCCGTGAGCGCCTCGCGGAGGGGCCCGCTTGCACCGCACTCGTGCACACCGCCGGGCATGCCTTCGCTTACGCCCGCCACCACGACTTCGCGCCCGCCGACGCGGAAGCGCTCTACGAGGTGGACTTTCGCGCGGGTGCCGAGCTGGCCCGGCTGCTCGCCCCCGGCATGATGCGGCAGCGCTCCGGTCGCTTCGTGTTCATCGGCTCGCTGGCGGCCACCTTCGCGGGCGGCGGCAGCGCGCCCTATGCGGCGGTGAAGGCGGCCATCGAGGGACTCACGCGCGGGTTGGCCACCGACTACGGTCGGTTCGGCATCACCAGCAACGTGGTGGCGCTGGGCGTCATCGAGACGGAGCGGACGGCGCTCCGCATGACCGACGAGAGTCGTCGGAAGTTCGCCGCCGCCACCAGCCTGCGCCGCATCGGTCAGCCGGCCGACGTGGCCGGGCCAGTTCGCTTCTTGTGCTCCGACGAGGCGGCCTACATCACGGGCAGCACCCTGGTCGTCTCGGGTGGCCTCCACCTCAACCAAGGCTGGTGACATGCTCTTCGCGCTGATTGCCATGGATCTGGTCTGGGCGCTGGCCTTGGTGGGGGTCGCCACCCCCGCGTCGTTCGCCGCCTATCGTGCGTACGCGCTCGCGAGCATCGCTACGGAGAGCGCGCCGCTCGGCTTCGTGGCCGCCGTGGTCGTCTTCGTGCTCACGTACGGTGCTGGCGCCTGCGCCCTGAGCTTCGTCATCCCCAAGCCGCGGCCGGGCCGGTACACGCTCTTGAAGGGCCGGGACTTCTATCTCTGGTCCCTCGGGCTCATCGTGCGGCGCGTCATCGACATCCCGCCCATCTCCACCTTGGTGCGGCAATCGGCGCTGGGTCGCACCCTCGCCCTGCGCGCCGCCGGTGGGCGGGTGTCGTTCCTTGCGAACATGTCGTCCGACGTGGTGGTGCTGGACCCCAACCAGTTCACCCTCGAGGCGGGGGCCATGCTGGGCTCCGGCGTGATGGTGTCGGGTCACTACATCGTGGACGGTGTCCTCACACTAGCGCCCGTGATCATCGAGTCGGGCGCCGAGGTGGGGGCCGACGGTCGCATCGCCCCGGGGGTCCGGCTGCGGAAGAAAGCGATGGTCCAGTCGGGGGCCGCCATCGGGCCGTTCAGCGACGTGGGGGAGGGCGCGGTGGTGGGCCTGCGCGCGGTGGTGGGCGCGCGCGTGCAGATCGGCGCCGGCGCCAGCGTCGCGCCCAACGCGTACGTGCCCAACGGGCAGGTCATCGCGCCCGGCGAGACCTTCGGCTAGCGCACCACCGCTACCTGCCCGCAGGCACTTTGCGCACGCGGAAGCGCTCGAGCTGGTACTCCGCTGCGGGCGAGATGCGCGCCTTCATGCGCGCGATGTTCACCTGCTGCTCGGCGCTGTCCACGCCCTCGATGTCCGGGAGCAGCACGCCCCGCAGCTGCCCGCTGTGCACCACCACACCGTAGTGCTTCGGGTCCAGGTCCTGCAGCCCGCGCGCAGGCTCGGGGGGCTCGAGCAGGCTGATCTCCATGGTCAGGCCGTCCAGCTCCCCGCGCGAGACGGGCAGGAAGCGCGGGTCCTCGAGCGCCGCCGAGATGGCCGACTCGGCGATCTCGTGCGCCAGCGACGTGCGTGAGGGCTCGAGCCTCCCGACGCAGCCGCGCAGCTCGCCGCCCGGCTGGCGTAGCGTGACGAACACCGCGCGTGCTGTGTCGCCGAAGCTCGCGGGCAGGTGAGGTGGCACGAACGTCCGGCCCTCGAGGCGTGCCGCGATGGCGTCACGAGCCACGTTCAGGAGGGCCTGCTCGTCGGGGGTCGCGGTCGCTCTCGTCATGAACGGGCCTCGCTCTCGGCCGAATTCGAGTACAGCACGGCCTCGCAGTAACCCACGCCGAAGGGGCCCTCGTAGGCCAGCACCCGGGCGCCGCGCGCCTCGAAGCCCACGGCTGCGGCAGCCACGCAGGTGGACTGCACCACGTCCTCGCCCGCCAGCTCTTGAAGCGCGGGGTCGGGGGCCACGGCGCGCGCGTAGTCGCGCGAGCGCAGCGCCGCCACGAACCCGCTGTCGAACTCGATCGCGCGCGGGTGGAAGCCCGCCGGCGCGTCCGGCCGCAGGCGGTGGCTCATGTCGCCCGAGGCCACCACCGCCCAGCGCTCGCCGCGGGCCTCTGCCACGTCCCGCAGCAACCGGCCGAAGCGCGCCTCGCTGCCGGCCCCTGGGTAGGGCAGCGCCACCACCAGCGTGCGCCCGGCATAGCCCGCCTCCGCCAAGAACCAGAGCGGCACCACCGCGCCGTGGTCGAGCGCGTGCCCCGCGATGCCTTCGACCGCGACACCCTGGCCCGCCCCTGCTGCGGCGAGGGACTGCGCCACGTCCGCTGCGCCCGGCAGCGCCACGCCCACCGCGGCGTGACCAAAGCGCCCGAAGTCGCCCTGCACGTGGGCGTCGGCGCACACCCCCCAGGCACGTGGCCGGCGCGGCGCGTGCGGCGTGATCAGCACCAGCACCTCGGGCGCGTGCCGCACCACCTCGGCGGCCACGTCACGCATGGCCCGCGTGGTGGCGGCGCACTCCACCGCTCGCTCCGCCCCGATGGCGGGCACGACGATGGGCGCGTGGCACATCAACGCGGCGACGACGACGCTCATGCGGGCGCTCCCGGGGCGATGGGCAGACGCATGCGTTTCGCTCCCCAGCTGCCGGGTGCCTCCGCAAAGCGCCCCGCCAGCGCCGCCCCACACGCCATGCACTCACCTTCGGGCGTGAGCCGATACGCCCCCAGCGTGTACCAGTCGCGCTCGATGACCACGGCCTCGCACGACGCGCAGTAGGTGCTCTGCCCCGCCACGTCGTGCACGTTGCCCGTGTACACGTGCCGTAGCCCCGCCCGCAGCGCCTGCTGCCGCGCCCGCAGCAGCGTGGCCCGCGGCGTGGGCGGGTGCGCGTCCAGCTTGAAGTCCGGGTGGAAGCCCGAGAAGTGCAGCGGCGTCTCGGGCCCCAGGTGCTCCACGAACCAACCCACCAGGGCGTCCACCTCGGCCTCGCTGTCGTTCTCGCCCGGGATCAGCAGCGTGGTCACCTCCAGCCACACGTCGGTCTCGCGCTTCAGCCAGGCCAGCGTGTCCAGCACGGGGCCCAGGTGCGCGAAGCACAGCTTGTCGTAGAAGCGCTCCGTGAAGGCCTTGAGGTCCACGTTGGCGGCATCCATGGGCGCGAAGAAGCGCTCGCGCGCCCGTTCTGTGATGTAGCCGGCGGTCACGGCCACCGTGCTGAGCCCGCGCTCGTGCGCTGCGTGCGCCGTGTCGGTGGCGTACTCCCCCCAGATCACCGGGTCGTTGTAGGTGAAGGCCACGCTCTTGCAGCCCGCGCGGGCGGCGGCCGCCGCGATGTCCTCGGGCATGGCGGCGTCGGTCAGCCGGTCGAACTCACGCGCCTTCGAGATGTCCCAGTTCTGGCAGAAGCGGCAGCCCAGGTTGCAGCCCGCCGTGCCGAACGAGAGCACGCTGGACCCCGGGTAGAAGTGGTTGAGCGGCTTCTTCTCGATGGGGTCCACGCAGAACCCCGAGGCGCGCCCGTAGCTGGTCATGACCACCTCACCGCCGCGGGCCTCGCGCACGAAGCAGAAACCGGCCTGCCCCTCCCGCATGGTGCAGGCGCGCGGGCACACGTCGCAGCGCACGCGCCCGTCGGCCAGCACGTGCGTGTGCTCGCCGACGACGGTGTGCGGAGCGATGAGCGGGCGTGGGGTCACGGCGGCAAACCTAACCATGGGTCTTCGTCGCGCACGCACGCGCCTCGAGCGCGTCCAGCACGCGGGCCAGCTGCCCCAGCGCCAGCACCAGCGCGTCGCGCGGGCACGCTGCCGGCTGGGACCCGAACTTCATGTGGTAGAGCGACACGCGCTCGGGCGACTCGTCCGAGATCTCGATGGCCACCTCCTGCGCCAGCTGGCGGCCACCCCCACGTGCCAGGGCTGCGGACAGCTCGCGGACATCGTCCCCGCTCGTGAGCGCTCCCTCCTCCACCACCGCCGCGATCACCTGCCACGCTTCCCGCACCTCGGCGTCGACCAGCTCCTCCAGCATGCCCAGCGCCGCGTCGCGACGAGCCGCGGCCAGCACCACGGCCGAGTGCCGTGCAGCGCGCTGCCGTGCATCGTGGCGCGCGGCGTTGACCACCGCGGCGACCACCAGCAGCAGCACGGTCCCCCAGCCCAGCGCGTATCCGAGCTCTGCGTTCACGCGGCACCTCGAGCTTGTGTATGGAAGCTCACTCCGATAGGGTGAACCAATGCAAGGACGGAGGACACTGGGTGTGCGTTGGGGCGTGTTGCTTCTCGTGTTGGGGCTGGCTCCCGGCTGCAGCTGCGGCGAGCGTGTCCACCCGTCGGACGGTGGCTCGCTCGATGGCGACATGACCGTGGGCGACATGGCCGTGGATGCCATGGATGGCGCGGACATCGGGCCCGACCCCATTCCGTGCACCCTCTCGGGGCGCAGCGTGGCGGTGCGGCTCGAGGAGGTGGACTCCATCGACGTCCTGTTCATGGTCGACAACTCGGTCTCCATGCGCGAGGAGCAGGTGGCCCTGCTCGAGGAGATCCCGCTCATCGTGGAGGTGCTCGCGGATGGCGACCGCGATGGTGACGGCGCCCAGGACTTCACGCCGCTCGCCAGCATCCACGTGGGGGTCATCACCAGCGACATGGGCATCGGAGGCGTGCCGATCAACGCAGCGGCCCACTGCGACGTGCTGCTCGGCGACGACGGAGTCCTCTTGACGGTGCCGCGCGGCAGCGACCCCTCGTGCGAGCTCAGCTACCCCCCGTTCCTCGAGTTCAACGGAGACACCGACAACCCGGCGCTCTTCGCGGCCGACGTGGGCTGCCTGGCCGCGACGGGGCCCAACGGCTGTGCCTTCGAGCAGCAGCTCGAGGCCGTGCTGAAGGCGTTGACCCCCGCCGGCTCCGACGTGGTCTTCGAGCAGGCGCGCGGAAGCACGCTGGTGCGCACCACGCAGGGGCACGGGGGCGGCGGTGTCAACGGCGGGTTCCTGCGCGACACGTCCATGCTGGCCATCATCATGGTGACCGACGAGGACGACTGCTCCAGCCGCGACATCGACCTGTACGACTTGGACGCCTCCACTGCGCGCTATCCAGTGCCCACGAGCGCCCTCGGCAGTATCGCGCCCAATCGACAGTGCGCCGCCTACCGTGACGTCCAATATGACGTCGCCAAGCGCTACGTCACGGGACTCCTCGCCGTGCGGCCCGACTTCTACGACCTGCTGGTGTTCGCCGTCATCGCTGGCGTCGCGCCCGACGTCATCGCCGCGAACACCACCACCGAGACGGTGGACGACCAGACGCGAACCGTCACCGACTACGCGGCCATCCTGGCCAGCGCCTCCATGCAGGAGCTCTCCAACGCCGAAGCCGACAACCTGGTGCCCGGCTGCGTGCGGCCCAACCCCGACGACCCCACCAACGCAGCACTGAACAACGTGGCCTTCCCGCCGCGTCGCCTCGTGGAAGTGGCCGAGGGCCTCGACCGCCTGGGCGCACACGGCGTGGTCGCGTCCATCTGCGAAGCCCGCGACCCCGAGAACGGCGACTTCCAAGCGGATTTCTCGCCGGCCGTGGACGAGATCCTGCTGGCCATCGAGAACGCGCTGCCCCCGGGCTGCATCGACGACGAGCTCGAGCAGCGGGCATCCGGCGAGGTGCAGTGCGAGGTGCTGGAGACGCTGCCGCCCGGCGTGACGTGTGCGTCGCAAGCATCCCGCGGCCGCGACCCGCTGCCGGTGCGCGTGGAAGGCACGGGACCCTCCGCCCGCCAGGTGTGCCGCGTGCAGCAGCGGGTACCGAGCGCCGCCGACCGCAGCGCGCAGACGGGCCCCAGCGGCGAGGGCTGGTTCTACGACGACTACACCACCCTGCTGCCCACGCGCTGCCCCCCGAGCCATCAGGCCATCGTGTTCAGCGCAGGCGGCGGCCTCACCGTGGACGCCGAGATGACCATGGAGTGCTTGGTCGCTCCGCCCGCGGACCTGGCTCGCGCCGATGTGGGCACCGGCTGCCGCGTGAACCCCAACGCGTGCGCCCTGGTGGGCGAAGACCTGGACAGCCTCCGCACCCAGTACCGCCGCCCTAGCACCACGCTGGTCTGTGCGGCCTCGGGCAACTGCCACCTCTCGTGTGTGGCCGACTCCGACTGCCCGGCGCTCCAGCGCTGCGTGGCCGAATCCGGCCAGTCCATCTGCCAAGACCCGGTGTGCGGCAGCTGACCCCTGAGCTGAGGTCGCCCTTCCAGGGTGGGCTCAGCAGTCGTCGAAGACCACCTCGCCCACCACGCGGGTCTCGTCTTCGAGCGTGCAGTCCACCCGCACGTAGCCGCGCACCAGCCGCACGTCGTTGACGGTGGTGCTGGTGGGCTCCACGGACACCTCGAAGCGCGTGCAGCGCTCGCGGTCCACCCGAAACACGGTGCAGTCGGTGCCGTTGGCGTTGCGGCAGGTACCGGGCACCTCGATGTCGAGGCGCGTCCCCTCGAGCGGATCCACCGTGGGGTAGATGGCGCCGTCGTTGTGTCGGTTGCCGTGCAGGTTGGCGCCCATGCGCCCGAACGGCTGCATCGAATCGCACTCCGTGGGTGTGAGCGTGAAGGGAGTGCGCGGCCCTCCGTCCACGCGCACGCTGCCCTCCGGCTCGCCGCAGTCCTTGCCCACCAGCAACACCAGCGGCACCGCCAGCAGGATCACCGCCATGATCTTCGCGCCGCGAAGGTTCGCCTGCTGGTTGGGCAGCGGGGGCGGGGTCGTCTCGGGAGGCGCGGCGTCGGGCATGGTGCGCAAGGGTCGCAGAGCCGCAGCCGTCTGCCTACCTCCGGCGTGCGGGTTCGCCTAGAGGCTGCTTCCCCGCGAGGCGGCGGCCGTGCCATCCTCTCGCCGAAAGCATACGGACGAGTCAGGGAAGGGATACCGCTCATGAGTGACACCACGGATTCGAGAGGGGAGTGCACGCACGCCGCGTCCTGCGCGATGTACAGCCTCTTCAAGCATGCGGGGACCCTCAGCGTCTTCAAGATCCGCTACTGTAACGGCGCCTTCGAGACGTGTGCGCGCTACGAGCTCGCCAGCAAGGGTCGCACGGTGCCGCTGCGACTCATGCCCAACGGACAGACGCTGAGGGCACCGGAGCAACCATGACGTACTGGCCCGCCTGGTTGAGCGGCCTCGCCCTCGCCCTCGTCGCCCTGACCCATTGGCTCGCGGTGCGGCGCATGCTGGCCGTCTCGGGCCGCTTCACGCACCTGGTCAACCGCCTGCGTGAGGGGCCGCCTGTCGAAGGTGAAGACGACGCGATGAGCGAAGCGGAGCTGCTGGCCGCGGTGCAGGCCATGGCGCTCGCCGAGTTCGGCGCCGAAGCCATCAACGCCGCTGAAGCCGCCGAAGCCAGCGCCGCTCCCGAAGCCCTCGACGCCATCGCGGAGCCCACCGCGGTGGTGTCCGCGGGCCCTCAGCCGCTCTGGCTGCACGCCGCCTTCCTCGCCGCGCTCCTCGTTGGTGGGGTGCTCTCGGCCCTCGCTGCGGGCGGCCTCACGGTGGACTCGGGTTTGGCCAGTGCGGGCTTCGAGGCCACCTTCGGCAGCGGGGCGCCCTCGTACGCGGTGCTCCTGCTGGGGGGCGTGCTCATCGGCTGGGGCACCCGCATGTCGGGCGGCTGCACCTCGGGCCACGGCCTGTGCGGCGTCAGCCGCGCGCAGCCGGGCTCGTTCGTGGCCACCTGCGCCTTCTTCGGCACGGGCATCGTGGTCAGCTTCCTGCTGGAGGCGGTGCTGTGAAGTCGCACCTCATCACCATCGCGCTCGGCGTCGCCTTCGGGTTCTGCCTGAGCCGCATCGGCTTCACCAGCTGGGACGAGGTGCACGCCATGTTCACCTTCAGTGACCTGCGCCTGGTCATCGCCTTCGGCACCGCCGTCGCCCTGCTCAGCGTCGGCTGGGTGGTCGTGCGGCGCCTCCGCCCCAGCGACCCCGCGTTCTCGCCTCGTCCCATCCACAAGGGCACGCTCGTGGGCGGTGTGCTGTTCGGCGCGGGCTGGGCCCTCACGGGGGCCTGTCCCAGCATTGCCTTGGTCCAGCTCGGCGAAGGCAAGCTGGGCGCGCTGGTCACGCTCGTGGGCATCTTCGCGGGCAATGCGCTCTATGCGGCCGTGCACGAGCGCTACTTCCGCTTCAGCGTGGGCAGCTGCGAGGGCTGAGCCCGAGGTTCGCCCTCCGCTCAGGCCTCATGATTCTACACATCTCGCGCGGGGGCCGATTCTGCTTGCAGCAAGGCATGGGCACCCCCGGCTGGAAGCCGGGGCAGAGACCAGGCCTGGGCGACCTGAAAGCCGCCCTCTGGGCGGACTAAATGGCGGTGAAGTGGGGGCCGCCGGACTGTTGGCGGCGGGGGGGTCGACAAGGGGTGGCCGGGGGGGACGCGGGCCCGGTGGGCAACCTGGTGCCGCTCTGGACCATGCCCATCAAGGCTGGTTTGCTGCCCTCGGCTTCCAGCCGGGGGTGCCCATTGAACCTTGCTGCAAGGCCAATCGGCCTCCTCGTGAGATGTGTGGAATCCGCAGGCTCAGCTGCGCCCCACCGCGTGCTTGGCCGCCAAGTACCCAAACGTCATGGACGCGCCGATGGTGATGCCGGCGCCCGGATAGCCCGGGCCGCCCACGCTGGCCGCGGCGTTGCCCACGGCATACAGCCCCGGGACCACGCCGCCCTCGGCGAGCAACACGCGCCCGTTTTCGTCGGTCTTGGGGCCGCCCTTGGTGCCCATGGCGCCGGGGTGCAGCTGCACCGCATAGAAGGGCGCCTTCTCGAGCGTGCCCAGGCTCGGGTTGCCGCCCTCCTGCTCGAGCTGCCTCGGGTCTCCGTAGAAGCGGTCGAAGGCGCTCTCGCCGCGTCGGAAGTCCGCGTCCACACCCGTGCGCGCGAAGCCGTTGAAGCGCTCTACCGTGGCCGCCAGCCCCGCCGCGTCGACGCCGATCTTCTCGGCCAGCTCCGTCAACGAGTCGGCCACCACCAGCCACTCGGGCAGCGGGCGCCCCTTCACGGCGGTGATGAGCACGTACTTGTCGAGGTACTGCTGGTCCGTGATGAGCCAGCCCGGCACGTTGGGTCGGTCGTACGCCACCGGGTCGTGGTGGAAGTACGGCTTGGTCATGTCGTTGTAGTTGTGCGACTCGTTGGTGAAGCGCTGGCCCTTGCGGTTCACCAGCAGCGTGTGCGGCAGGCAGCGCACCGAGAACTCGCTGCGGTAGAGCGGCGCTCCGTCATAGGTCTCCCCGGGCAGGGCCACGGCGGGCGTCCACCACGCCTCGCCCATGTTGCCGAGCTCGGCGCCCACGCTCATGGCCATGCGCAGGCCGTCGCCGGTGTTGTGCGGCGGGCTCACCGGGTGCGTCATCTCGAGCGGCAAGAACGCCTTGCGGTAGGTCTCGTTCCACTCGAAGCCACCGCTGGCCAGGATGACGCCCTTCTTCGCGCGCAGCCGGAGCGGTGCGCCTGCGTGCGTGACGTCGAGGCCTACCACCGCGCCGTCTTCCACCACCAGGCGCTCGCCGGGCGTCTCCAGCAGCGGCGTGACACCGGCCGCCAAGAGCGCCTTCAGCAGCTTGCCGCACAGCCCCGCGCCGCCGTGCACCATGCCGGCCTTGGCGCGCGCCGAGACCTCTTGATAGGGCGCGCCGAAGGGGTTCCAGAACACCCCCCAGCCCATGGCCTCGGGGATGGTGATGGGCATGCGCCCCGTGATGGGGTTCTTGCGCAGCTTGCTCTGCCACTCGCCGAGCGTGGTGGTGTCGAACAGCCCGTTGTCGAGCGAGCGCCCGCCCATGGACCCACCCGGAAACTCGGGGTGGTAGTCCGGGTACTTGGGCATGGCCGTGAACTGGATCTCGGTCTCGGCCTCCACGAAGCGCACCATCTCGGGGCCCACGTCCAGGTAGCGTTCGATCAGCGCGCTGGGCACGCGCCCATCGGCGATGCGCGTCATGTACGTGAGCGCCTGCTCGCGGGAGTCCGTGACGCCGGCCTCGGCCATGCGGTGGTTGCAGGGGATCCAGATGACGCCGCCCGACACCGCCGTGGTGCCGCCGATGGTGCTGGCCTTCTCCACCAGCACCACGTCGGCTCCGGCGCGCGCCGCCGTGAGCGCCGCCAGGAGGCCTCCGCCCCCGCTGCCCATCACGACCAGGTCGACGTCGCGTTGCTCCATCAGCGAACCAGCGTGATGGCCTGCACGGGGCAGATGTCGGCGGCGTCTTCGGCGGCCACCCACAGATCGGGCGGCGGCTCCTCGATGAGCACCTTCAGGTGGCCCGCGTCGTCGAAGGCAAAGAGCTCGGGCGCCACGCTGGCGCACTGTCCGTGGCACGCGCACGCATCGGCATCAAAAACGATCTTCATGGCTGGGCTCTCCGGGTTGGGGCGCGGCTCGGCTTGCTCCGCGCCGCAGACTAGAACATGTTTCACTTTGTACCGCAACACGCTCACGAGGGCCAGCCCGATGACGTGGCGCGCCACCGTTGAGCGACATCAACGCCAGGAGCCAGCGTGCTTGATTCGGTCGTCATCGTAGGAGCTTCGTTGGGTGGGCTGAGGGCCGCCGAGCTGCTGCGCCGCAAGGGGTACACGGGCTCGCTGACGTTGGTGGGCGACGAGCTGCACCTGCCCTATGACCGCCCGCCGCTGTCGAAGCAGCTGCTCACCGGCGCGTTCTCGGAGGAGCAGCTGGCCCTGCGTCGCAAGCCGTACGACGAGCTCGCCCTCGACCTGCGCCTGGGCGTGCGGGCCACGGCCCTCGATGTCGCTCAGCGCCAGCTGACCCTCGCGGACGGCACGCCGCTGACCTATGGCGCGCTCGTGCTGGCCACCGGCGCGCGGGCCCGGCGCCTGCCCGACCAGCCCGAGCTGCAGGGCCTGTTCGAGCTGCGCACGCTCGACCACGCCCGCGCGCTGCGCGACGCATTGGCCGGCAAGCCGCGGGTCTGCGTCATCGGCGCGGGCTTCATTGGCGCCGAGGTGGCCAGCAGCGCTCGCACCGTCGGCTGCGAAGTGACCGTGCTCGAGGCTGCGGAAGTGCCGCTCCAGCGTGGCCTCGGCAACGTGCTGGGCGAGGCCCTGGGCCAGCGCATGCGCGACCACGGCGTGGCCCTGCGCTGCTCGGTGGCCATCGCCGGGTTCGAGGCCAGCGGCGAGGGCAGCGCTCGCACGCTCACGGGTGTGCGCCTCACGACCGGCGAGGTGATCCCCGCCGAGGTCTGCGTGGTGGGCATCGGCGCCGTGCCCAACGTGGAGTGGCTGGCGGGCTCGGGCCTGACGCTCTCCGACGGTGTGGTGACCGACGCGCACTGCCGCGCCGCCGAGGGGGTCTACGCCATCGGCGACGTGGCGCGCTTCCACAACCCGCTGTTCGACGAGAGCATGCGCCTCGAGCACTGGAGCAACGCCGTGGAAGGCGCGCGCGCCGCGGTGGACCACCTGCTCAACCCCGCCGAGGCGGCTCCCTACGCCCACGTGCCCAGCTTCTGGTCCGACCAGTTCGGCGTGAAGCTGCAGGGGGCCGGGCGCCCGCGTGGCGACGACGAGCTGGTGTTCGCGGCCGGCTCGGCCGATACGGAAAAGTTCTGCGCCATCTACGGCCGCAACGGAAAGCTGACGGGCGTGGTCGGCGCGTCCATGCCGCCGCTGGTCATTCAGTACCAGAAACTCCTGGCCGCAGGGGCCTCCTGGGAGTCGGCCCTGGCCCAGAGACCCCCCGGAACTGAGCAATAACTCAGCAATCTTTCTTGGAGCGATCGGGGAGAGGCCTGCTATCTTTTCGTCAGTCTCCCCGAGGTCTCATGCCCCAGATCAGAACTTCCCATGCCACTGCGCTGCTGGCTGCGCTGTTGCTCGCCGCGTGCGAGACGAGCGGCGTCATCGGTGGCGCGCCCGCCGACGACGTGCAGCCCGACCCGCCGCTGCCCCCGCCCCCGTTCCAGGCGGCGGACTCGGCGCTGCTGCGCCTCACGCAGGAGCAGTACCGCAACACCGTGACCGACGTGTTCGGCGAGCACGTGGTGGTCGCCGGTGGCCTCGAGAACGACAACCGCGTGAGCCACTCGTACGCCGTGGGCGCGGCGTTCGGCGGCGTGTCTGCGCGTGGCACCGAGCAGTACGAGGCCATGGCCGTCACGGTGGCTGCCCAGGTGCTCTCCACCGGGCCCGAGCGCGACGCGCTGATGCCGTGCACGCCCTCCGGCACGACCGACGCCACCTGCGCGCGCGCCTTTCTATCCGAGTATGGGCAGCGGCTGTGGCGCCGGGCGCTGACCGAAGAGGAGCTGGGGCCGTTGGTCGCCATCTCCGGCACGGCCGCCACCACCCTGAACGACTTCTACGACGGCCTCGAGTTCGGCATGGTGGGGCTGCTGACCTCGCCCAACTTCATCTACCGCGTGGAGCTGGGTGAGCCCAACCCCGCCGCGGGCAGCAGCGAGGAAGAGGCCGCGCTGCGCTTCTCCAGCATGGAGATGGCCTCACGCCTCAGCTACTTCTTGTGGAACTCCACGCCCGACGACACGCTGCTGGCCGCCGCCGAGGCGGGTGAGCTGGTGGACGACGCGGCCCTCGAAGCGCAGGTGCGCCGCATGGTGGAAGACCCGCGGGCTCGTGAGGGGGTGCGCGCGTTCTTCACCGAGCTCTTCGAGCTGGACCGCCTCAGCAAGCTGGTGAAGGACCCCGAGGTGTTCGTGCACATCGACGGCGACGTCGGGCCGAGCGCGCGCGAGGAGACCCTGCTCACCCTCGAGAACAACATCTTCGAAGAAGAGGGCGACTACCGTCAGGTGTTCACCACGCGCACCACCTTCCTCAACCGCAAGATGGCGTCCATCTACAGCGTGCCCACGCCCACGCGTGACGGCTTCGGGCCCTACACCTTCCCGGACGACGCTCCGCGTGCCGGCATCCTGACGCAGGCATCGTTCTTGGCGTTGCACAGCCACGCCACGGCCACCTCGGCCACCGCGCGCGGCAAGTTCATTCGCGTGAACATCCTGTGTGGCGAGATCCCGCCCCCGCCCGCCGACGTGGATACCTCCATTCCAGAGCCGTCGGTCACCGCCACCACGCTGCGCGAGCGCTTGGCGGAACACCGCGAGAACCCCGTGTGCGCCAGCTGTCACTCGGTCATGGACCCCATCGGCCTCGGCTTCGAGAACTTCGACGCGCTGGGCCGCTTCCGGCGGCTCGAGGCCGGCGCCATCATCGACGCCAGCAGCGACCTGGACGGCGTTCCCTTCGCAGACGCCGTGGCGCTGGGCTCGCTCATCGCCAATCACCCCGACGTGCCGCTCTGCCTGGCACGCAACGTCTACAAGTATGCGACCGGACACGTCCCCGAAGAGGGCGAGCAGATCCAGATCGAGGAGCTGACCGAGGCCTTCGCGGCGTCGGGCTACCGCGTGAAGGAGCTGCTGGTGGCCGTCGCTCTCAGCGAGGGCTTCCGCACCTCGCGCGGCCAGCGTGTGGCCGTGGTCATGGAGGTGAACTGATGGCTTTCTTTCGACCCAAGCAGCTGCTCGACCGGCGCACCGTCCTGAAGGGACTGCTCGGCGGGGCCGCCGTGGGCGTCAGCCTGCCGCTGCTCGACGTCTTCCTGAACACCAACGGCACCGCGCTCGCGGACGGCAGTGCGCTCCCGCGGCGCTTTGGTTGGTGGATCTGGGGTAACGGCGTCATCCCCGAGCGTTGGTTCCCCACCGAGGTGGGCGCCGGCTTCGCCATGAGCCCCGAGCTGCAGCCCTTCGCGGACGCCGGGCTCGCCGGCGAGATCAGCATCGTGTCCGGCATGAAGGTCTTCGGTGAGAACCTCGAAGCGCACTTCGCCGGGCCCGCCGGCTTGCTGTCCGGCCACCCGCTCGCCACCAACGGGCAGACCACGTTCGGTTCGCCCACCGTGGACGTGCGCATCCGTGAGGCCATCGGCGGCTCCACCCGCTTCCGCTCCATCGAAGCGGGTGTGCAGCGCGGTGTGCGGTCGTTCAGCGTCAACGGACCCAACAACGACAACCCGGTGGAGTCCAACCCGATGGCGCTGTTCACGCGCATCTTCGGCGAGGGCTTCACGCTGCCGGGCGAGGAGCCCATCATCGATCCGCGCTGGGCGCTGCGCCGCAGCGTCCTCTCGGCGGTGCAGGGCGACATCACGCGCCTCGAGTCACGTCTCGGCTCGCACGACAAGGCGCGCCTCGACCAGCACTTCACCAACGTGCGCGAGCTGGAGCTGCAGCTCCTGCGGCTCGAGGACGACCCGCCGGACCTCGCCGCGTGCGAGGTGGCTCCGTCGCCGCTCATGGACTACCCGGACGTCAACGGGCGCGAGCAAATGTTCGCGAAGCACCGCGCCGTGGCGGACATCCTGACCTACGCGCTGGCCTGCGATCAGACCCGCGTGTTCAGCGTGATGTTCTCGGGCCCGGTGTCCAACATCTGGTTCCCCAACACCACGATGGAGCACCACAACCTCACGCACAACGAGCCCGGCAACCAGCCGCAGGTGGACGGCATCCTCACCAGCATCATGGACCAGCTCGCGTACTTCGTGGGCAAGCTGGCCAGCGTGCAGGAGGGCGACGCGCGCCTGCTGGACAACCTGGTGTGCATGGGCACCACCGACTGCGCCCGTGGCCGCGACCACAGCATCGAGAACTACCCCATCCTGCTCGCCGGCAGTGCGTGCAATCGCCTCAAGATGGGCGTCCATCACAAGGGCAACGGCGAGAACACGAGCCAGGTCATCCTCTCGCTCATCCGCGCCATGGGCATCAACGCGGCGGAGTTCGGCATCGGCCCGGCGCGCGCCACCGACAGCCTCTCGGCCATCGAGGTCTGACGCATGCGCACCTCACTCTCCTTGTGGGCCTCGTTGCTCGGCCTCTCGTTCGTGTCGTCGTGTGGTGGCGAAGGCGGCGAGGGCATGACTTACACCTACGTCTTGGCGGAGGTGGCGCTGATCGCCGAGGCCAACGAAGACGGATCCGTCATCGGCCTCAACCTGGACGACCGCGTGGACGACATGCCGGCGCCCGAGAGCTGCAACAAGCTCGACTTCACGGGCCCCAACGGCGAACCGGGCGTGGACAATCAGCTGTCGCTCTTCGGCCCCATCCTGGGGCTCTTCGGGGGTGACCCGGCCGCGCTCATCCAGGGCGCCATCAACGAGGGCTCGCTGCTCATCCTCATGGAGTTCGAGGGCCTCGACAGCTTCGAGAACGACAACAACGTGACCGTGCGCATCCACTTCGGCACGGGGCCCACGGACGTGGGCAACGACGGTCTGCTGGTGCCCGGCCAGTCGTTCGACATCAAGCCCGACACCGTCTCGGTGGAGATGCGCAACATGCGCATCGTGGACGGGCACATGGACGCCGACACGTTCGAGACCGTGCTGCCGGTCGCCATCCTGGACCAGCGCTTCAACCTCCCCATCTTCTCGGGGCACGTCTCCGTCGACTTCGACACCGAAACGGGCGAGATCACTGGCCTGCTGGGCGGCGGCATCCCCACCCAGACGCTCATCGACGACCTCATCCTCATGATCCCGGGTGGGCAGGACATCGCCCCCATCGCGTCGCTGTCGCTGAGCCGCCTGGCGGACCTCGAGCCCAACGACATCGGGGGCTGCTTGCACCTCTCCACCGCCATGACCATCCACGGCGTGACGGCGTTCCTCCTCCCGCCGTCCGAGCCCGTCAGCGAGTAACCCGCCCGAAAAGCGAACATCTCTTCCGTCTGTGGGGCGGAAAGTGGTACCCATGTGGCCACTTCACCGGCCCGTGGGCCCATCTCCGAGCGACCTCTCCCCTCCATGCAGCCGAGCGTCCCCCTAGTCCCACCGCTGCGCGCTGCGCTGCGGGCACCGCGCACCACGCGTCGACCCCTCGCCCTCTGGCTGTGCTGCGTGGGTCTGCTGGGCGCCTCGGGCTGCGTCGGCTCCATCGACAACGCGGACGAGTTCGGCCCGGCACCCGAGTGCCGCATCAACCTCGACGTGGAGGACATGTTTCGCCAGCGCTGCGGCACGGGCACCTGCCACGGCAACGAGACGGCTGACCCGGCTGCGGGTCTCGACCTGGTGTCGCCGGACCCGGGCCCGCGCATCGTGGGCACCATGTCCACCGAGTGTGATGGCCGTCAGCGCATCAACATCGCGCGCCCCGACGACAGCTTCCTGTTGGAGAAGCTGACTGGCCCGCGTGAGGGCTGTGGCGACCGCATGCCGCTGGTGGGCTTCTTGGACCAGGCCGAGATCGCGTGCGTGCGCGACTGGGTGCGCGAGCAGGCGCGCCTGGCGCAAACCCGGGACGCGGGCGTGCGCGACATGTCGCTGGACGTGAGCCAGCCGTCGGACGCCAACACCAGCGAAGACGCCGACACCGACGGAGGTGCGCCATGAACCGCCGTGTGTCGTGGTGGCTGTGCGTCGGGGTGCTGGGCGGCCTGCTGGGCGTTTTGCCCAGCGCCCGGGCGCAGAGCGGCGACCCCGCGGACCTCGAAGCCCCCGAGTGGGAAGAGGGCGAAGACTACCCCGCGGCGCTCGATCCGGTCGAGCCGGTGCAGCCCGAGGCCGAGTCGGTCCCGAGCGAGCCACAGCCCGAGTACCAAGGGCCCGTGGGTGATGACGAGCGCATGGCCCCCCGGCCGGCGACCGCCGCCGAGCCCGCGAGCGACGAGCCCGCCGCACCGGTCTCCGAGCGCCGCGTCGAGCCGTTCCTCTTCGAGGTGGGCGCCATCGGTGGCCTGCTCTATCACCGGCTCACGTACCGAGACGACCTGTACGGCTTCATGAACCCGTACAGCCTGGCCAACGCCAAAGAGGTGGGTGGCTACCTCTCCGCCTACCCGCTGGCGCGTGCCGACATGGGCGTGCTGGGCCAGCTGGGCGTGGAGCTGCGCTACACGCACATGATCACCTTCGACTCGCAGCGCAGCGATGGGAGCTCCTTCCCCACGCGCTCGCGCGAGCTCGTGGCCGGCCTGCGCTTCCGCTTGGCCTGCGATGCACTGCTCAACCGGGGCATCGACGCCAGCGTGGGCTTCGGTGGCGGTGGTCAGACCTTCGACATCGGCTCCGCCGTGGCGCTGCCCAACGTGGACAACCGCGCCGCGGTCCCGAGCCGCCACTACCGCTTCCTGCGGGTGGACGCCGCCACGCGCATCGCGCTCGACCTCGGCTTCTTCGTGGCCATGCACATTGGCGTGCGCATGATCACCAGCGCGGGCGACGTGGACCGCGAAGAGTGGTTCCCGCACGGCCGCCGCTGGGGCCTCGAGTCAGGCCTCCAGCTCGGCTACGTGTTGCCCAAGGACCTCGAGCTCAGCGTGGGCTTCGAGGCCCAGCGCTACATGTACCGCCTGCGCCCGCAGCCGGGCGACTCCAATGTGGTGGGCGGCCTGCTCGACCGCTACGTCCACGCGCAGGTGCGCGCGGGCTGGCGGTTCTGAGCGGACGGCATATCCTTCTTGGATGCCTCCGGATGAGAAGCCCGAAAGACCCGCGACAGCAGCGGTGCAGTTCGCCCTGTTGACGAAGGGCGACCGAGTGGTGCTGGTCCGCGTGCCGGCGCTCGAGGATCTCGTTGGCATGGCGGAGGGCGCGAAGCACGAGGGATATCGCGACCGCGAGGACCGCTACTGATCGCGGGCGCGAGCGGGGCTGCAGCCTGAAGAGCGTACAGCTCTCGCTCGCGGGCGGATTCGCTTTGCTGCAGGGCACAATGGGCACCCACGGCTGAAGCCGTGGGCAGCAAACCACGTGTTCGTACTGCCACGTAGTCCCCCGCCTATCGGCGGCGGACTACGTGGCGGCCAGCAGGGTTTGCCCTACCCAGGGTACTCGGACACTGTGTCCGGCCACCCTTGGTAGAACACACCCCGTTCTCAATCGCGTAGTCCGCCTGAAGGGCGGACTTTCGGTAGGTCCAGACCTGGTTTGCTGCCCACCGCTTCAGCGGTGGGTGCCCAATCACACGGCTCCCAGCCCCTTCAAGCCGGGCGCAGAAAGCTCGCCTTCAGCTTCTTCGTCACGCCGTCCGCCTCGAAGTACACGGTGACGGCCGGGTCGTGCTGGCTGCCCTCCACGGTGCGCACGCGGCCGATGCCGAACTTGGGGTGGATGACGCGCGCGCCGGGGCGGAGGGCTTCGCTCGGGTCGAGGTCCACGCCCTCGCTGGTGTCCAGGTAGCTCTCGTTGCTGGCGGCGCTGCTCTTGGCGCGGTGGCTGCGGAAGCTGGCGTAGGGGTCGTCGTGGGGGTCTTCGCCGTGGGCGTGGCTCACGGGGTCGTGGTCGTCGTGGCTGCCGCGAGGGGCGGGGCTCGAGCGCTGGAAACCGAGGGCCGGGCCGCGCGCGGGTGCCCCTGCGCCTGAGCCGCCCGCAGCGCGCGCTGCGCCGCCAGCAAAGCCACCCGGGCCGCGTGCTGCGCCACCGAAGCCACCTGCGCCGCCGCGAGAGGCGCCGCCCCCGAAGCCTCCGCGCGCTGCGCCGCCGCCGTAGCCCCCGCGTGACGCACCGTAGCCTCCCGACGCGCTGTGGCTGAAGCCGCCATGGCCGGCCAGGCCGAAGCTGCGCTGCACGTCGTCGCCGTGCAGGTCTCCCAGGAAGCGCGACGGCATGGCCGTCTCGGTGCGCCCGAAGGTCATGCGCGACGCGGCGTGGAACAGCACCAGCTGCTCCTCGGCGCGCGTGAAGGCCACGTAGGCCAGGCGGCGCTCCTCCTCGAGCTCCTCCGCGTCGGCGCCGTACACTTGGTCCACGCGGGGGAAGAGCCCCTCTTCGAGGCCCGTCACGTACACCACCGGGAACTCGAGGCCCTTCGCGGCGTGCACCGTCATGAGCGTGAGCTTGCTCTCGCTGCCGTGCTCGTCGGCCTGCGTCTCGAGCGCCACGCGCTCCAAGAACGCCGCCAGAGTGGCTTCCTCGGCTTCGCGCTCGAAGTTGGCCACGCTGGTCAAGAGCTCGCCCAGGTTCTCCACGCGCGCCTCGGCCTCGGCGGTGTCCTGCTCGCGCAGCGACGCGATGTAGCCCGAGCGGTCCAGCGTCTGGCTGGCGAGGTCGTACAGCCCCGCGCCGCCCTTGTGCGCCGTGCGCAGCGCCTCGATGAGCACCACGAACTCCGCCACCCGCTTCCCCGCCGCGCGCCCCAACAGCGCCGGGTCCGCGGCGATGCGACGCAGCGCGCCGTACACCCCCTCACCGTGCTGCGAGGCCAGGTTCAGGATGCGGTCCTCGCTGGTCTTGCCGATGCCGCGCGCCGGCACGTTGAGCACGCGCAGCACGCTCACGTCATCTTCCGGGTTGTGCAGCACGCGCAGGTACGCCAGCAGGTCCTTCACCTCGGCGCGGTCGTAGAAGCGCACGCCTCCGATGATGCGGTACCCCAGGTTCACGGCGCGCAGCGCCTCTTCCAGGGCGCGCGACTGCGCGTGCGTGCGGTACAGCACGGCCATGTCCTCGAGGTCGAGGTCGCCGTCGCGCAGGCGCTCGAGCAGGTCGTAGGTGAGCGTGTTGGCTTCGTCGCTGGCGTCCGCGCAGGTGTAGAGGCGCAGCAGGTTGCCCTCTTCGTTCTCCGTGAACAGCTGCTTCGGCTCGCGGTCCTCGTTGCGCGAGATGATGTCGTGCGCGGCCCGCAGGATGCGCTGCGTGGAGCGGTAGTTCTGCTCCAGCTTGATGACGCGCGCGTCCGGGTAGCGCCGCTTGAAGTCGAGGATGTTGCGGCGGTCGGCGCCTCGCCAGCGGTAGATGCCCTGGTCGTCGTCACCCACCACGCAGATGTTGCCGTGCACCGACACCAGCGCGTCCACCAGCCGCAGCTGCGCGTGGTTGGTGTCCTGGAACTCGTCCACCATGGTGTAGCGGAACTTGCCCGCCACCTCCTGGCGAAGCTCGGCGTTGCGCTCGAGGGCGCGCACCGTCTGGTAGATGAGGTCGCCGAAGTCGAGCGCCGATGCGCGCCGCAGGGCTACCTCGTAGGCCTCGTACACGTCGGTCAGGATGCGGTCCTGGTACATGGAGCTGCGCGGCTCCTCCGGCCCGTGCATCTCCTGCTTCTCGCGGTTGATGCGGTTGGCCAGCTGCTTCGGCGGGTGCTCTTTCGCGTCGAGATCCAGGTCCTTCAGCACGCGCTTGATCATCGCTTGCTGGTCCTGGTCGTCGTAGATGGTGAAGTCCTTCTTGATGCCGATGGCGTCGGCGTAGCGCCGCAAGAGCCGCGCGCAGATGGCGTGGAAGGTGCCCACCCACATGCCGCCCACGCCGCCCGGCACCAGCTTCCCGAGCCGGGCCCGCATCTCGCCGGCCGCCTTGTTGGTGAAGGTCACCGCGAGGATGCGCGACGGGAACACGTTCTGGTCCACGATCAGGTGCGCCACGCGGTGCGTGATCACGCGCGTCTTGCCGCTGCCCGCGCCCGCGAAGACCACCAGCGGGCCCTCGGTGTGGAGCACGGCCTCGCGCTGCGGCGGGTTCATGCCCTCGAGGTCGATCACTGCGCCTCGCTGCGCTCGTAGCCCCGCACGTGGACTTCGCAGGCCGGGCTGCCGGCGGCTTGGAACACCCCGCGCTCGTCCAGCAGCATCGCCACGCAGGGGCGCGCGGGGCTCACGTCGGCGAGCGCGCTGCTCAGCCCTGCACCGAGGTCACAGGTGGCCACAACCACCTGCAGCAGCGCGAACGCCGCGGCCGTGTCGTCTCCCGCGGCGGCCACCAAGAGGGCAGGGCGGTCGGCGCGCACCAGCACCAGCGGGAAGCCCGCGCGACACAGCGCCGCACCGCCCACGGCCGCGTCCAGCACCAGCAGCGCCTCGGGCGCGCCCAGCGTGCTCGCGGGGAGCTGCAGCGTGGCGCTCAGCGCCACCGGGTCGGCTGCCAGGAAGTCGTCCACGGCGGCGAGCGAGAGGCGCTGCGCGAGCGGCGTGTGGCGCGCCTCTTCACGCACCGCGTGGGCCACGGCGGCCGAGCACATGGTGGCGCGCGCGGCCGCGTCCATGTCCGACAGCGGGTCCTCTTCCAGCAGGCGCAGCGCGTGCACCAGCACGCGGCCGGCGGCGTGGTTGGGCACGTGCACGGGGTGCCCGCGGTAACCGCCCACCAGCGTGGCGTCGGTCTCGCTCGGGGGTGCGTCGTCGGCGTCTGCCGCGCTGCCCACGGGCACGTACACGCGGGCCAGGCCCGACAGCACGGACGCTTCCACCGCAGCGCTGAGCGTGCCGCCGGCGGCGAGGGCCTGCCACACGCCGTCGGCGTCATCGGCGCTGGTGGCTACGATGGCGCGCGGCGCCCGGGCGAGGGGCGTGGCGTCGGCGCCGGCGCGGTCCACGAGATCGGTGATGCGACTCACGGGCGGAGCGTGCGAAGCGGTGGGAGCGCGGTCAAGGCGGCCCGGTCAGGGCGCAGGGGCAGCCACCGGCGCGGCGATCTCCGGGCACCGTAGGCGCTCCACGTAGATCTCGCGCAGGCCCGTGTAGGCCACCATCACCGTGCCGTCGGCCAAGCGTGCCAGCCGCCCCGCGCGGGCGGTTCCATCCGGGCTGCGCAGGCTCAGCGGCTCGCCGAACGACTGTCCGTCCACCAGGCGCACCACCAGCTCTCGAGGGGAGGTGTCCGGGTCGGCCAGCGGCGAGTCCACCACGAAGAGCGCGCCGTGGGGCAGGCCGAGGGCGTCCAGGTCCAGCACGCCGTAGCCGCGGTTCTGGATGAGCGGGCGCGGGTTGCTGGGGCCGTTGCTGAAGAGGTGGCCCACCGCGGTGGCGCCGCGTGCGTCCACGGCCGTGAAGCCCACGTGCAGACGCCGGGTGTCGCGCGCCTCGGCCATGACCACACGGGCCGGGTCGGTCAGCTGGCTGACCACCGACACAGTGACTGGCTCGCCGCTCGGCACCCCGTCGGGACCCAGCGTGGCCAGCAGCAGCGTGGACAGCCCGCGGCGCGGGTCGGCGAAGGCCACGCGGTGCGCGCTGCCGTCGGGCTCGCGCACCAAGAACGGTGCCGTGCCGCCCATGTAGTCTGGGTGCAGCACGTGCTCGGCCACGCGCCCCAGCTCGGCGTTCAGGCGCACCAGGATCGCACGCGGCGTGGGCCCGCTCGAGTCCGTGAAGGTCACCGCATAGCCCCCCGCCACCTTCGCCAGGGTGGGCGAGAGGCGGATGTCCGCCAGCTCCGAGATGAGCGTGGGCGCGCCGCCCAACGCCGCCACGAAGAGCTTCCCGCGCCCGTCGGTGTAGGCCAGAAGCGTGCGCGTGCCGTCGTGCAGCAGGCCGGGCGCCGCGTGCCGCCCCTGCGTGAGCGGCGGGTCCACCTGAAGCTCGCCCTCCAGCACCGCGCGACCCGCGCTCACGCGCATGACCTGCACGCGCTCGCGGCCCTCGTCGAAGCGATAGCCCGCCACCCACAGCGTGGTGCCCTCGGTGGCCAGGCCCGGGGCGCCGCGCTCGGGCATGACCTCGAGCGGCACGCGGTCCTCGCGCGTGCAGGCGCCGGGTGCGCCGGCTGCCGTGGCGTCCGCCGGGGTGGTGCCGGGCGGGCTGCCAGCAGTGCCACCGGGCGGTGTGGGAGCGGCGCCGTCGGCCGTGGTGTCGGGCGGCGTGCCGGGGTCTGCGGCGGCCCCGTCGGACGCGGGCTGCCCCGGCGGCGTGGGCGCGGGGTCACCGGGCGGGCGGGGCGTGGGCGGTATGGGCGTCGGCTGCGCGGCCGGCTGCTGCGGCGGTGTGTCCGTGAGCGCGGGCGCCGTGGTCGCGGGGGTGCTGGCGGCGTCGTCGCCGCAGCCCAGCAGGAGGCTGGTGAGCAGCGCCCAGCGGAGGGCGGCGTGCCGGGGTGAGCGCCTCACGAGCACGGGCCTGCGGGGGAGCAGCGGGGTGTCTTCACGCTGGGCAGCGTCGCCGTTCTCCCCGAGCCGCGCAAGCGCCGACATGGGCTCGCGCGGCTAGCGCTCCCCGTACTTGGTCACGAGCTCGATCCCAATGCTCGAGAGCAGCTGCGACGGGGGCGTGCCCCCCACCTGGATGATCAGCGCGTCGCACGGCACGGTCTTCGTGCGCCGCCCGGAAGGCCCATCCACCGTGAGGTCGAGCGTGCCCGCGTGGATGGCGAGCACTTGCGACGGCGCGTGGGCCGTCACGCGACCCTGCTCGATGGCGCGCTCGATGGCCTGGCGGTTGTCGCCGCGCGCCCGCAAGAAGCGCTCCTTGCGGTACGAGATGGCCACCGATGCGCAGCCGCCGGCGTTGGCCAGCATGAGCGCGGACTCGACCGCCGAGTTGCCGCCCCCCACCACCACCACGTGCTTGCCCGCGAAGGCGTCCGCTTCGTGCAGCCGGTACGACACGTGCGGGGCCTGTTCGCCCGGGACGCCCAGCTTCTGCGGAGCCCCGCTGCGCCCCAGCGCCAGCAGCACGTTCGCGGCGCGCCACTCGCGGTCAGCCGAGCGCACGCGCACGTCGAACGGGGTGACCTCCACGCCCGTGACCAGCACGCCGCCCGTGGGGCGCACCCCGGTCTTCTCCGCGATGGCGTGCCAGAGCGTCAGCAGCTCCTCCTTGTGCATGGTGCGCTTCTTGACCGTGCCGTACAGCGCCAGCTCCATGGCCCCGGTCATGACCACCTTGGCGCGCGGGTACTGCAAGATGGTGCCGCCCAGCTCCTCCTCGCGCTCGAGCCACGCATAGCGCAGTCCTGCTTCGTGGAGCGCGAGCGCCGCGCTCAGCCCCGCGGGGCCCGCGCCCACCACCACGGCGTCCAGCACCTCCCCCGCGCCACGCTTACCGCCGGCCACGATGTGCGCCGCCGCCTGCCGCCCCTGCTCCACGGCGTTGCGAATGAGCCCCATGCCGCCCAGCTCGCCGATGATGAAGACGCCCTCTTGGTTGGTCTCGAAGTGCGCGTCGATGGCGGGCAGCTCGAGGCCGCGCTTGGCCGTCCCGAACACCAGCTGGATGGCGTTGGTGGGGCACGCCGCCGCGCAGGCCCCGTGACCCACGCACGCCAGCGGGTTGATCAGCTCCGCGCGCCGGTTGACCACCCGCAGGATCTGCTTCTCCGGGCAAGCCTGCACGCACGAGCCCGAGCCGATGCACCGAAGCGGGTCCACCACCGGGTGCAGGCTGGGCGGCACCACGTCACCCAGCTCGCTCAACACCTCTAGCTGCGCGCGTCCGTCGTGCGTGAGCTGGCGCTCCCGGTAGCTCCACCACCACGTGATCAGGAGCGAGACCGCCACGAGCATGAGCAAGATCAACGTGGGGGACATGGGAGAGTGCTATACCTCACGCAGCTCTCTCAAGCTCCCCATGGCCACGCACCTTCCCCCGCAGCTCGCGCGCCGCAATCGCCGGGCGGACGCAGGCATCGCCTTGGTGCTGCTGGCGCTGTGGGTGGGGCTCGCGCTGGTGGGCTGGGACTTCTACGGGCACGACCTCGACGCGCGCCTCGACCACCCGGCCTATGAGCTGCTCCGCCCGAGCGGCCTCGTGGGCCACGGCTACGGCATCGTCGGGACCGCGCTGATCCTGTCCAACCTGCTCTACCTGGCGCGCCGTCGCTTCGCGCGGGCGCAGCTCGGGTCCATGCGGCTGTGGCTCGACATCCACGTCTTCTCCGGGCTGGCGGGCGGGGCGCTGGTGCTGTTCCACAGCGCCTTCCAGTTCCGCACCGGCATCGCGCTCATGACCGGCGTGAGCCTAACCCTCGTGGTCTGGACCGGGCTCGTGGGGCGCTACCTCTACGCGCTCAGCCCCGTGGCCGACATGCCGCGGTTCATCGCGTTGGTGGAGGAGTTCGACCAGGCGCGGCCCGGCCTCGGCACACAGCTGCACGCGGTGCTGCGCGCCCACCAACCGCTGGTGGTGGACAACGACGCCTCGCTCCTTCGCAAGCTGCTGCACGTGCCCGGGTGGTGGCGCGTGGCGCGCCAACGTCGCGCCGGCCTCTCGGCGCTGCTCGCGGGGGCTCAGGACGTCCCGCCCGTGGTGGTGTTCGGCGAGAGCGTGGTGGCCATCGGCGTGCAGGACGCGCTCGCGGTGGGCTTCACGTCGCTGCTGCAGTCGTGGCGTGCGTTCCACCGCATGTTGGCGGTGCTCTTGATCCTGCTCGTCCCCATTCACGTGGGAGTCGCTTGGCTCTACGGGTACCGATGGATCTTCGAGTAGCGCCGGTTCGACGCGGCCTCGCGGCGCTGCTGCTGGGGTCCTACGCCGCCGTCGCAGCGCTGTGCGTCTCGGGCGTGCTCGCGGGGTCTCCGTCGCCCGGGGCGGCGCAGCTGCTGAGCCCGGGCCCGCTTTCGCGCGCGCACCACGAGCTCGAGGGGGACGACAACTGCATCCGCTGTCACGCGTCCGGTCGTCAGGTGCCCGCGCAGCGCTGCCTCGGGTGCCACGACGACCTCGCCAGCCGCATCCGCGCCGGCCAGGGGCTGCACGGCACCACCTACCGCGGTCAGGCGTGCGCGGGGCGCTGCCACGTGGAGCATCGTGGCCGCGACGCGCGCTTGGTGCGCTGGCCGGCGGGCGGCATGAACAGCTTCGACCACCGCGACACGGGCTGGCCGCTCGAGGGAGCCCACGTGGCGGCAAGCTGCCGGGACTGCCACCGCGGGGCCAACGAGCGCGGCAACCCCACGTTCCTGAACGCCAGCCCGCGGTGCGCGTCGTGCCACCAAGACGTGCACCAAGGCCGGCTCGGGACGGCCTGTCAGTCGTGCCACGACCAGACGGACTTCGAGCGCGCCAACCGCGCCGCCTTCAGCCACGCACAGACCCGCTTCCCGCTGCGCGGTGGCCACACCAGCGTGGCGTGCGCGGCCTGCCACGGCACACCTCCCGAGTGGCTGGGCATCGAGTTCTCCACCTGCGCGTCGTGCCACCAGGACCCGCACGAGGGGCGCCTCGGGGCGCAGTGCGTGTCGTGCCACAACGAGTTCAGCTGGGCCGACACCACGCGCGGCTTCGCGCACCCCGGCCTCAGCCTGGGCGGCGGCCACCGCGGCGTGGCCTGCGCGTCCTGCCACGACCAGGGCAACACCGAGGCGCCCAGCGGCGGCGCGCGCTGCGTGAGCTGCCACCGCCCCGTGCACGAGGCGCCGCTCGGCAACCGCTGCGAGACCTGCCACCGCAGCATCGAGTGGCTGGGGCTGCCGCGCCGCGTGGGCCTCGAGGCGCACCCGCTCACCGCGTTCCCGCTGGTGGCGCAGCACGCCGACGTGGCCTGCGCCGAGTGCCACGAGCTGAGCATGCCGCGGCCGGAGCGCTACCGCGGGCTCGAGTTCGACCAGTGCGCCGACTGCCACGCGGACGTGCACGCCGGCGAGTTCGCGGGGCGCGCCCAAGCGGACTGCGCCAGCTGCCACACGCCGCACGGCTTTCACCCCACCACGTTCGGCGTGGCGGCCCACGCGTCCACGGACTTCCCGCTCACCGGGCTGCACACCGCGGTGCCCTGCGCCGGCTGTCACGGCGCCGAGCGCCCGCGGCATGACCTGCGGGTGCCCGAGCAGGCCTGCGCCTCGTGCCACGAGAACCCACACGGCAACCAGTTCCGGCGCGAGATGGCGCAGGGGGGCTGCGCGTCGTGTCACCAGACCACGGGCTGGAGCAGCGCCACCGGGGCCCGCGTTCCGCACACCACCTGGCCGCTGACGGGCGCCCACGCGCAAGCCGCCTGCGAGGGCTGTCACGCACCCAGCGCCGCCGAGCGCGCCGCCGGGGTCACGCAGCCCCGCTACCGGGGTGTGCCGCGTGACTGCGAGGGCTGCCACGAGGACACCCACGCCGGGCAGTTCCGCAGCAGCGAGCCCCTGCGTGGGTGCGCGGACTGCCACGAGACCACGGCCTTCACGCTGCCCGACTGGGACCACGCGGCCATGACCACGTTCCCCATCGACGGAAGGCACCAAGACGTCTCGTGCGCGGGCTGCCACGCGAGCGTGACGCTGCGCAATGGGGCTTCGTCCGTGCGCTACCGCCTGGGCTACCGTGAGTGCCGTGACTGCCACGCCGACCCCCACGCCACGCCCGAAGCCCCCGCGCCCCGCGACGTGTCGGCCGAGACGCTGGGCGTGTGCCCCATGGGCGGGGACAGTGGCGCCGTGACCCAGGCGAGCGGGGGCACCCCCACGCTGGCGGAGCTAGCCGAGTGGGTGTGGCCATGACGCAGTCGCAGGCGCTCGCGTTCCTGCTGGTCTCCGCCGCGCTGTCGGCGGCGCTCGGGATCGCAGTGGCGCAGCGCCCAGCGCCCGAGCGCCCCGGCGGCGCACACACGCGTCGCTCACCGAGGGCCTGGCCTGCACCGCCTGCCACACCACCGAGGGCTGGTCGCTGGCCGTGGGCAGCGGCGGGCAGGGGTTCGACCACTCCACCACCGGCTTCCCGCTCACGGGCCAGCACCAGAACACCGCGTGCGCGCAGTGCCATGTGGACGGCCAGCGCACGGTGCGCGCCTGCGTGTCCTGCCACGAAGACACGGAGCACCAGGGGCGCCTCGGCCGCGAGTGCGCGCAGTGCCACAACGCCGTCTCCTGGCAGCAGACCGACGCCATCGCGCTGCACCGCCAGACGCGGCTCCCGCTCACGGGCATGCACGTGCTGGCCGACTGCACGGGCTGCCATCGCCGCACGGGCGAGCGGCAGTGGACCGACGTGCCCTCCGACTGCTTCGGCTGCCACGCGCGGGACTACTTCAACCTGGGCACGCACCCGCTGCACAGCGGCCACGGCGGCGGCACCCCGTTCCCGCGGGACTGCGCGCTGTGTCACCGGCCCAGCAGTTGGAGCCCGGCCTTCGCGTCGCCCTCCGCGGTGGACGGCTCGAGCGCGGCGCTCCGGCAGGTGGACCACGACGCCTTCTTCCGCATCAGCACCGGCAGCCACCGCGACGCGCCCTGCGAGTCGTGCCACGCGAGCGCCTCGCTGCCCCAGCGCCTGCGCTGCGCCGACGGCTGCCACGCGCACCGCCTCTCGGCCATCACCGCGCAGCACAGCCGCCCGGTGGGCTTGCAGGCGGCCAGCTGTCTCTCGTGCCACCCCGGGGGGGCCGTGCCATGAGGCGCGTAGGGCAACTCACGCGCGCGCTGCGCGGGGCCCTCCTCGTGGGCGCCTTCGTGCTGGCGGGCCTCTCGAGCAGCCCTCCTGCGCGCGCGCAGCTTCCCGAACACCCCGCGGGCAGCGTGGCCGTGCGCGTCACCGCCGTGGCCGGCGAGCACGCCTTCATCGAGCCCGGGGCCAGCGCCGGCCTCTACCCCGGGGCCACCGTGGTGTTCGGCGACGCGCGCTACGAGGTGGAGCAAGTGGCGCGCGGCTCGGCCAGCGTGCGCATCGGAAGCAGCCTGCCGGCCCCGCTCGCCATCGGCGCCGAGGGCGTGCTCGACGGCGCGCCGCAGGCCCACGCCCAGCAGCAGATGCAGCCCGAGACCATCACGCGCCGCGAGGCCCGGCCGCTCGCTGCCTACCGAGGCCAGTGGCCCGAGGCGCGCCCCCCGGCGGAGGATCAGCACCCGCAGCACGTCCCGCTCGGCCCCGCGCAGCGCACCAACCAGCGCCTCCAGCTGGTGCTCTCGGGCAGCCAGCTGGTGCAGGTGCCCATCGGCAGCACCCAGCGCGCCTACGGCCGCACCGTGCTGCGCGCCCAGCTGCGGGCGCAGCCCACGGACTTGCCGCTGGTGTTCGACGTGGACGCCGCGCTGCAGCTCTACCTGGGCGGCGGCATGGACATGCGCGCCGGCAGCGCCTCGCGGCCCATCGTGCGGGTGCGCGCGCTGCAGGCCGTGTACGGCGAGCGTGGCTCGTTCTACGCGGCGGTGGGGCGCCTGCGCTACGCGGCCCCGCTGATCGGCACGCTGGACGGCGCTTCCGTGCTGTCTCCCGCGTGGCGCGGCCTCCAGATCGGCGCGTTTGGTGGCTTCCCGCCGGACCCGCGCTCGTCGGCGCCCAGCATCGCTGCCGCACGCTTTGGTGTGGTGGCGCAGTACGAAGACGCCGAGTCGGCGCTGCGGCCGAGCGGCACGCTGGTGGTGCACGGCTCGGTGTTCGGCGGCCAGCTGGACGAGCGTCGCCTCAACCTGGCCGGCTCCATCTTTCCGGGCACCACCCGCGTGGGCGCGCACCTCGAGCTCTCGCTCTACGACTTCATCGAGCGCTTCACCACCAAGCGCCTCGAGGTGAGCGCGGCGGGCGCGGACTTCAGCACTCGCTTCGGCGACCTGGACCTGAGCGCGCGCTTCGACATGCGCAAGCCCGACCGCTCACGCTGGCTGGACGCCCAGCTGCCGCCGGGCTGGCTGTGCCTCGCGGTGCCCAGCGCCCGCACGCTGAGCGACGCCGAGGACGAGAACTGCAACGGCAACGACGCGCGCTACGTGGGGGCGCTGACCGCCCGCCTCGCCCTGGGCCGCACGAGGCTCGCGCTCGGGGGCTCGCTGGTGCACACACAGGGCGCGGCCGGCCTCGAGCGCGCCACCGCGTTTGCCACGCTGCGCCAGCCGCTGGGCGCCGAGGGCACCACGTTCGTGGAGGCCACGCTGTCGGCGGGGGGCGGGCTGCTGCTGGCCAGCTACGCCGGAGGCATCGCCGCGGGCGGCCTGCTGCTCAACCAGACCCTCGAGCTCTCGGGGCGCTATCGCGGCACGGTGGGGCGCTACCGGGCGGACCTGGGCTACTGGAACCAGCAGCGCGTGGGCATGACGGCCGAGTGGCGCGGCCCGGCCACGCTGCGCCTCGACGTGGACGCCTGGCTCGCGCTCGACGTGCGCGGCGTGTCGGTGTTCCTCACCGCCGTCTGGCGCGTGCTGTAGCGCGGCTCAGGGCGCGCCGGCGGCCTGCGGGCAGCTGGGGTTCCCGTCCAGCTGGAGGCGGTCGTTCTCGGGGTCATCGCGCCCCGACCAGTGGCACGACACGCAGAAGTTCTGGCGCCCGTTGGCCGTGGCCAGCTCGTACGCCGCGTCGTAGTTGCGCTCTTCGTCATGCTCGCCCGCCGAGCCCCGGTAGCTGTGGCAGCTGGACGACGTGCACGTGGTGTTCAGCCCGCTGGCCGATGGACCGATGCTCGGGTCGTGGCAGTTCTGGCAGCTGACGTCGTGCGCACCCCGCAGGCGGAAGCAGTCTTCGGGGTGCTCGCCCGCCTCGAGCGCCGGGCACCACGAGAACTCCTGGTGGCAGTTGCCGCAGGCCACATCGAGGCGCAGCGCCGGGTGGTCGGGCCGCATGGGGCTGCACAGCGGTGTCAGGTCCGCGCGCGCCGTGAGGTCGTAGTCCGACTGGTGGCAGGTCACGCACTCGTCCTGCCCAATGACCTGCCGGTCCGAGTCGTGCGGCCCCGTGGTGCATCCCGCTAGGGCTACCAGACACCACAGCAGCCGACGGGCGATTCGCATGGGCACAGTGTCCTCCCGGAACGGGACGCGCGCCACTGCGTGTGGGCTCACAGCTGGATGCCGGCCCAGAGCACAGAGAGGTCCAGCTCGATCGCGTCGAACGGCTCGGCGCGCACCCGTTGGTCGTCGTGGTGAGTGGCGAGCGTGACCCAGCGCCCGTGCTCGAGGCGCAGCACCTCCAGCGTGTGCAGCAGGGGATTCACCAGCCAAGCGTGGCCCACGCCTTCACGCGCGTAGATGGGCAGCTTGAGCGTGCGGTCCACCTTTTCGGTGGAGGGTGAGAGCACCTCGCAGACCCAATCGGGACGAGTCTCGACGTAGGCCTCGTTGCTGAAGTGGCTCACCGTGGTGAGGCGCCAGCCCCCGAGGTCAGGAACGAGGATGTCGCCGCCCAGGTGCAGCTCCGGCTCGGCCACGATGAACCAGCCGCCGGGGCCGCCCTTGCCACGCTTGAACGGCGGGCCCAGCTCCTCCGCGAGCCCAGTCGCCGCTGCGGCGTGCGGCATGGCAGGCCGTGGGTGGACGTACAGCGAACCGGCGAGCACCTCAGCCACCTTGTTCTCGGGCGCGTCTAGAACGTCCTCGTAGGTGGCAAAGCGGCGAGCAGGGTCGGTCATGACCTGGCCAGGATAGCGGACCGGGCGGCGGTCCGCATCGGCGTCACCTCCGCGGGCCTCCCGCGCCCGAGAGCGCGAGGACTACGAGCCCGGCTTCGGCGCGATGACCTTGGGGCGCAGCTTGTCGCTCACCGGCCGGCGCGTGACCGCGATGGTGGGCTCGGCGCGCGAGCGCTCGAACACCGGTGGGCCACCCGGGCGCTTCTTGTCCGGCTTCCGACCGCCACCCATGGGCTTGGCGGGCACGCGCGGGCCAGCCAGCGTCTCCATGCGCCCCTCGAGGGCCGCCTGCCAGCGCGCCGCCGTGGTGGGGCTGGGGAAGATGCCGCCCATGAGCTGGTGCAGGCGCACGCGCGCGGTGCGGCTGCCGATGCCCTCGGGGCGTGTGGCTTGCTGCAGCAGCTCGATGGCCGCCTTCAGCTGCTTTGCGGTCTGCGGGATCTGCGGCGGCTCCGCCGGCTCCCCACCCGCGGCCCGCAAGCGCCCGAGCGCCTCGGTCAGCACGGGATACCAGGCTTCGGCCTCTTCCACGGAGGGAAGCGCGCCGAGCGACTCGGTCAGATGAACCTCACCGTCGGCGTTGAGCCGACCGGGGATGGTGCGAGCCTTCAACAAGTTGATGGCTCTCGTGAGCTCCTCGAAGGTCTCGGGGGTGCGCGGTGGCTGCGATGACATGACGCCCTCCATATACACCAGAGTGGGCATATGTCTCGCCGAGGGGGTGACGTTGGTACGGAATGCCGTTCGGGCGGGGCAATACGGGCTACCGCTGCGGTCCCACCACCCCGGGGACGACCTGCGCCTCACGGCCGCGCGTTCAACGCCCAGTCATACGGCGTGTACGCGATCCGCATGCGCTCGTCCGCCACCTGCACCCGCGTGGCCTCGTGCTCCGTGTGCGCCACCAAGAACGCGCGCACGCCGCCCGCGGCCTGGAAGTCGCCCGCGAACCACTCGAAGATCTGGCTGACCACCACGCGCCGGCGCCGGCTGTCGACGCTGGTGGACTGGCCCACGAACTGCCGCGTGAGGCGGGTCAGCGAGGCGTCCAGGTTCTCGGCGGTGAAGGGCGTGCGGTCCAGCCAAGGGCAGCCCACGCTGGCGCAGTTCACGGCGAAGTGGATGCGCGGCTCGCTGAACTGCGCGCGGATGATGTCGTTCTCGAGCGCGTTCAGCGTGCGCGGGTTGCCGGCCACGGTGTGCGTGATGGTGTCGAAGAAGCCGGGCACGCTCATCACGCTGTCGATGGGGAAGCGCTCCACCACCGCGCTCACGGTCAGGATGTTGTAGGCGTTGATGTAGAACGCCAGCTGCGCGCTGCGCTCGGGGTAGGCCACGGGGCTGGCGTTGGCCACGGCCTCCACCACTTGCCGCAGCGTGGCCTGGTCGCCCGCGTTGGCCAGCAGCGCGGCATACCGGAAGCCGCCGTCCTCGGTGGCATAGGTGCTCAGCAGCCCGGCCCAGGCCGTCACGTCGAACGACGTGGGCGCCGGCATCGCGGCGTTGGGCGCCGGCTCGGGATCTACTGTGGGCGGCGTGAGCGCGGCCTCGCCCTCGGGCTCCGCCGGCGTGGTGCGCGTGGCCACGGGCGCGCTGCCCTCGCTGCCCTCGGCGCTGGTGGCGCCTCCGTTGCCTCCGCCGCAAGCGCTGAGGACCAGAGACAAACAGACCAGGGTACGCCGCGTGGTGGAGAGCATGCCGCAGCGTACTCCCAAGCGGCCGAGACGTTAGCCGCGTTCATCGCTCCGGGGAAGGGGGGGGGGGTCCCGGGGGGCGAGGGGGGGGGCGGCGACGAACAAAACCGAGCGCGGGCGGGCCGCGCCGGCCCCCCGCCAGCCCACGCCCACGCCCACGTGGGAGAGCGTCCCTCGAGCGGCGCCGCCCGGATGTGTGATATCCCGCCCCCGTCTGCATGGCCGCCACCAAGAAACCCCGAGGCCCCGGTCGCCCGCGCACCGGGCAGGCCCCTGCCATCGACACCGACGAGTGCCTGCGGGTGGCCCTGCGCGAGTTCGCGGACACCGGCTTCGAGGCGGCTAGCGTGCGGGAGATCGCGCGGCGCCTGGGGGTGACACACGCGCTCCTGCGGCACCACTTCGGGTCCAAGCAGGAGCTGTGGGAGGCCACCGTGGACTGGAGCTTCGGCTCCATGAACCGCGAGCTCACGGCGCGGCTCGAGCACGTGCTGCGCTCGGGGGACCTGCGCCTCGGGCTGCGCAGCCTGATCGTGGAGTACGTGAAGCTGTCCGCCACGTTCTCGGACAACCTCAGCATCGTCACGCGCGAAGGGGCGCTCGGTGGCCCGCGCATGGACTACATCGTGGAGCGCCACGTGCGCGTGTTCGTGCAGGTGGCGCGCAGCATGGTGCAGCAGGCCCAGGGGCAGGGGCAGCTGCGCGACGTCCCATGGCAGGCCATCTTCTTCTTGGTGTTCAGCGGAGGGCCGGCGGTGTTCGCCATGAGCGCCTTCAACAGCGCGCTCGACGACACGCAGCCCTCACCCGCCGATGACGTGGAGCGTTACGCAAACGCCATCGCCACCATCGTGCTGGACGGCCTGTTGCGCACGCCGCCCCTGCCCGGTCAGAGCGCGTAGAAGCGGCGCGCCGTGGTGGCCAGCACCGCCTGCCGCGCGGTGGGGCTGAGCCCCGCGTCCTGCATGGTGCGCTCCAGCATGCCCACAATCGCGCCGTAGGGCGCGGACACCGCGTCCATGGGGAAGTTGCTGCCAAACATGCAGCGCTCGGGGCCAAACGCGTCCAGCACAAAGCGCACGTGCGGGCCCAGCCGCTCGAACAGCTCGCTCGCCGCCGGCGGCTCGGCTCGCTGGTGAAACCCAAAGCCCACCACGGGCATGAGCATGCCGCTCAGCTTCACGTGCACGTGAGGCAGGCTGGCCAGGCGCAAGAGTCCGTCGCGCCAGCGCGCGGCAATGTCCGCCCGCGCGGCCGGCGTGGTGCCGCAGCCCCCAAAGGGCCCCTCGAGCGCCACGGGCGTGCCCATGTGGCAGAGCACCGAGCGGCGTCTCGGGGTGCGCCTCGGCCAGCTGCGCCAGCTCGTGCAGCTGCGTGCTGTAGATGAAAGCGTCGAAGCGGAGGCCCCGCTCGCCCAGCAGCGCGTAGCCGCGCCGGAACGCCGGCCGGTGCGTGCGGGCCGCGGCGCGCGCCCAGCTCATGACGCCCGGCGCGCTCGAGTGGGCCAGCTTGTCGCGCACGCCACGGAAGCGCGGCGTGGCCGCCCGGTGCGCGTCCAGCAGCTGGGCGAGCTGCGGCGACTCCAGGTTCACGGCGCCCACCACGCCCCGCGGGCCGTCACGCAGGCCAGCCAGCCAGCGGCTCTCGCCGGCCAGGCCCAGCGGGCGCAGCGCCACGTAGCCAGCCTCCACGTGCACGTAGTCCCCCACGCGCAGGCCCGCGTGCCCGCGGTGGTCGGCCGGCAGGTAGGGGTTCAGCACGAAGCGCGGGTCGCCCAAGAAGTCTTGCACCGAGCGCGGCATCACCGCCTGCGCCACGCGCCGCAGCACGGCAGGGTGCGCGCCCAGCGCTCGCACGAAGGGAGAAACCGCGCGCGGGGTGGTGCGCGGGTCCCACAGGTGCATGTGCGCGTCCACGATGTCCGGCACCTCCGCGCCGCTGGCGCGGTTGTCGTTGAAGGGGGAGGTCATGCGGTCTCGGCTAGGTGAATGTGCTTCTCGCAGAAGTCGAACAGCGCCGGGATGGCGTACTCGAGCGCGGCAAAGCGCGGGTCGCGTGTCTCGCCCCGCAGGAAGCGCGCATACAGCTGCTGCGCCACCACGCCCAGCTTCACCAGCCCGAACACGTGGAACGCCCGCCACGCTGCTGTGTCGTGGCCCGAGAGCGTGCCGTACAGCGCGGCCAGCTCGGCGCGCGTGGGCATGCCGGGCAGGTTGGTGGGGCCGAGGCGCATGAGCTGCACGGGCACAGGGTCGCTCACCTCCACCCAGGCCGCCAGCACCGTGCCCAGGTCCATCAGCGGGTGGCCGCGCGTGGCCAGCTCCCAGTCCAGCACGCCAATCAGCCGCGTGGACGCGCCCTCGAACACCACGTTGTCGAACTTCCAGTCGTTGTGGATCACGCAGTCCGCGTCCTCGCGCGGCAGGTGCGCGGTGAGCCACGCGAGCGCCTGCGTGGCCTTCGGCAGCGGGCGCGTGGCGCTGTCGTCGAAGCGCTTGGCCCAGCCGCTCAGCTGCCGCTCCGTGTAGCCCACCGGGTTGCCGATGGCGCGCAGCGCGGGGCTGTCGGTGGCCGTCTGGTGCAGCAACGCCAGGGCTCGGATCAGGGCGCTCGCATATTCCCGACGCGTGTCCTCCGTGGGCTTCATGTCCGCCGGGAAGTCCTTGCGGAGGATGGTCCCCTCGATGTGCTCCATGAGATAGAACGGCGCGCCCAGCACCGCCGGGTCGTCCTCGGTGGCCACCACGCGCGGGGCCAGCGGAAACTCGGGGGCCACAGCTTCCAGCACGCGGCACTCGCGCGAGACGTCGTGCGCGCCCTTGGCCACGGCGCCTGTGGGCGGGAGGCGCAGCACCCAGCGGCCCGCCGGAGACGTCACGCCGTAGGTGCGGTTCGAGTGTCCGCCACGAAAGCGCACGAGCGTGAGGTCATGGGCCGTGACGTCCAGCCCTAGGTGGTCACCCATCCACTCGGCAAGGCGCGTCGGGTCCACGTCGTCGTACTCGGGCTTGCTCTCGCCCGCGGGCTTCCGGTCGCTCACTTCGCACCTCCGAAGCGGCGCAGCTCGTGCCGCGCGATGGTGGTCATGTGCACCTCGTCGGGGCCATCGTAGATGCGCGCGGCCCGCTCGTGCCGGTAGAGATACGCCAGGATGGTGTCGTCGGTCATGCCCAGCGCGCCCAGCGCCTGCACCGCGCGGTCCATCACGCGGTCGAGCGCGCGCGCCACGTGCAGCTTGATGGCCGCGATGGGCACTCGCGCGCCCTCGGTGCCGTGCGCCTCGATCTGCCGCACCGCGTCCAGCACCAGCAGCCGCGACGTGTCGATGTCCACGCGCGACTCCGCCACCCAGGCCTGAGCCAGCTGTCGGCTGGCCAGCGGCTTGCCGCCGCCGATGTCGCGCGACACCAGCCGCGCGCACATGATGTCGTAGCAACGCTCGGCCACGCCCACCCAGCGCATGCAGTGGTGCACGCGCCCGGGTCCGAGCCGTGCTTGCGCCAAGAGGAAACCGCCGCCCTCGGGGCCCAGGCGATGCTCGGCGCTCACGCGGCAGCCCTCGAACGCCAGCTCGCTGTGGCTGGCGTAGCCCGCGCCCTCGTCGCCCATCACGGACACGCGGCGCACGTGACGAAAGCCCGGCGTGCCGCACGGCACGATGAACAAGCTGGCCCGCCCATAGACCGGGCCCGTGGGGTTGGTGACGGCCATCACCACGCAGAAGTCGGCGCCGTGCGCGCTGGTGGCAAACCACTTGCTGCCGTCCAGCACCCAGCCGTCGCCGTCGCGCCGAGCGATAGTGGACATCTCCGTGGGGTTGCTGCCCGCGTGCCCCGGCTCGGTCATGGCAAAGCACGAGCGCAGCTCCCCGGCCACCAACCCGCGCAGGTACTGCTCCTTCTGCGCGGGCGTGCCGAACGCGTGCAGCAGCTCGATGTTGGCGGCGTCGGGAGCCTGCGCGCCGAACGCGTGGTGACCCAGCGGCGAGCGCCCCAAGATGGCGCCCAGGTGCGCCTGCGTGGTGAGCGGCAGCCCGAGACCGCCCACGTCACGCGGGGCCATGGGGGCCCACGCGCCGCGCGCCTTCACGTCCTGTCGCACCTCTGCGATGCCGGCGGCGAGCTCCTCGTGGCGGCCCGCCGAGAGCAGCGCCTCCAGCGGGAACACGTGTGTCTCGAGGTACGCCGTGAGCTCCTTGGCGGACAGCGGGAACCCGTGCTGGGAGAAATCGGCGAGGGGGTCTTGCATTCGTTCGGGCATGCTCGCTAGTATTAGCCGCATGGATAATAAGTCAACGTCCAGGTCAACGTCCGTGCTGCTGGTGGTGATGACGCTATTGGGCGCTGTCAGCTGTGGGGAAGCACCCAGCGACCCGCGCGCCCCCACACAGCTGGGCGTGATTCGCGTGGTGCCGGAGGAGCGCGTGCAGGACCCGAGCGAGTGGGGGGCCGAGCCTCGAGCTGGCCCTCGAGGCCGAGTACTGGGACCTCATCACCAACTCGGACCACGAGGCCTACCCCGCCTGGGACGAGAAGGTGCTGGCCTATCAGATGGCCAACGCGGCGGCGTCACCGCGCCTCGAGCTGCTGCGCACGGCGGGCGCCGTGTTCCAGGTGTCGCAGGCCTTCAGCGGGGACAACGTGAACCTGCGCTTGGTGCTGCAGCACCTCGACCAGATCATCGGTGGGGCCAGCAGCCTGCAGACCTCGCTCCCCAACCACCTGCCGGCGCAGGTCTTCTATCACAACAACTCGTCCATGCGCGGGCTCATGCTGGGGCCCGCCGAGGAGGGCATCGAGCACCTGGCGCAGCTCACGGCCATCGCCGGCAGCGAGGGTCGCGCCGCGGCGCCCTTCACCTACGGGATGATCCACGACGACGTGGCCGTGCAGTACGCCATCGACTTGAACGAGGGCTGCGACACGTTCGTGTGCATGTGGACCTCGCAGATCGCGCCCTTCAAGCCCATTGGCCAGCTCATGATGCTGGCCGAGCTGTACGCGGTGTCCGGCGACATGGAGGCCATGACGCGCACGCTCGACCGCGCGGACGCGCTGGCGGTGGAGCGCGGCTGGCCCTTCCGCGAGCGCATTACGGCGCTGCGCGAGGAGCTGCCCACGCGCACCTACGAGTCGGGCCAGAGCCACGGCGTGGGCGTCTTTCGCTGGCCCATGCCGGTGTACTCCAACGAGGTGAACTGCTCGAACTGCCACGTGGGCGGCCGCGCCGGCACCTCGGGCCAGAGCGTGGACCCGCCCTACGAGGGCCACTACGTGACCACCCCGTCGCCCGACCCGGTGGACCTCAGCCACCTCACGGCGCCCTGAGCGTCCCGCTCGGGGACGGAGGCGAGCACCCGCGGGAACCGGCATACTGGCGGCACCGCAACATTCTCACCCCGCACCCGTACGGACTCTCATGCGCAAGATCACGCTCGCTGTCTTCCTCCTCGGCTGCCTCACCGGCGCGCTGGCCACCAAGCTGGGCGCCTTCTCCCAAGCGGCCTCCGCCCAGACCGGCCCGGCCGCCACGCAGGCGGTGCTGGGGCCCGGCCTCTACGTCTTCCAGAACCGCCTCGACCGCGCCACCTGCGGCGACGCCAGCGGCTCGGGCTTCGTGAACTCCTACGTGGCCGCCGTGAATGGCATCCCCGGCAGCGTGACCATGCACATGGACCTACCGGACTCTCAGTTCTGGCCCGACTGGGAGCTGAACGTCACGTCCACCGGCCACGTGCTCGGCGTCTCGGCACAGGCCGGCGTGGCGCCCGGGCCCGACCGCGGCGACTCGCACTTCGACCTCACGTTCACCAACGGCCAGTTCACGGGCCGCGGCGCCCGCAGCTACATGTCCACGGTCAACGGCCAGCGGCGCCGCTGCACGGTGGAGTTCGACACGCTGCTGCGCCGCCTGGACCGCTGAGGGAGCGGCGCCTGCGGGCTCACCTCACGGCAGCACGCACACCTGCCGGCGCACCCGGTCGAGCCCGCCACGGCCGTCGCGCACGGCGAACTCGAAGCGCACGCGGGTGCCGTCGGCCGGGGTGCCCTCGAGGGGTGGCAGCCACTCCACGTCGGCCACGTCGTCCGCTTCGTCGATGAACGTGAACGTGCGCTGCATCTCGCCTGCGGTGGCGAGGCCCGTCACCTGCAGGGACTCGCGCACGTTCATGAGCTCGTCGTCCACCAGCGCGTCATAGCTCTCGCGCGCGTTGCCGGCGGGGGTCAGCACGATGACCAGCGGCTCGCCACCCTGGCGCGCCTCGGGCAGGCCCATGCCCATGCAGCCGGTGGCCGTGTCGGTGGGGGCGGGCACGCTGTCCCAGTCCTCGCCCTCGAGCGTGAGCCCCGCGATGCCCGGGTTGGCGTTCACCTGCACGTCACCACGCAGCAGCGTCAGCGTGGTGGACAGGATGGCGCCGTCGTCGTCCTCGCTGCTGCACGGGTTCACGCTCTCGCTCTCGAAGAGGTTGCCGAGGCCCGTGAGCGAGGCCAGGCGCCCCTGACACACGGCGCCCATCATCAGCAGCGAGTCGGTCACGCCCAGCGCGTCCAGCTCTTCGTCGCTGGGGATGTCCAGCTGGAAGGTGGGGTCGCCGGCCACGTCGTTGCCGCTGCGGATGCCCCCCACCAGGAGCGGCTCGCCTTCGTCATCGGTCTCGCAGAAGGGCACGCCGATGGTGGACTCGGCCGGCACGCAGAACACCGCGAAGAAGCTGACGGGCAGCTCCTCGGCGGCGTGCCCCATGAGCAGCGTGAGGTTCAGCGTCTCGCCCGGCTCGGGGCGGGTGCGGGCGGGGTCACCTTCCACGTTGAGGCGCACGCCGAGAGGCCGCGTCTTGTTCAGCAGCGATGCCGGGTCCAGCGTCTCACCGCAGCCCAACAACAGGAGACAGCCGACGAGCGTGGTGAGGGCCCGGTTCATGGTGGCGTTGGTCAGCATCAGAGCTCCCCCCGAATGCCGAGCGCCGGGATGATCGGCAGGCCGTTGATGGGCGTGGACTGGCTGTAGTCGAAGTTGTAGATGAGGCCCTCTTGGTTGGCCTGGTTGTAGGCGTTCTGGATGTCGATGAAGAACGCGAGGGTGAAGCTGGTCCAGATCCACTTCTTCTCGAGGCGCACGTCCAGGCGGTGGAACAGCGGGTTGCGCTGCGAGTTGGTGCGGCCGTCGATGGGCACGTACACGTCGTTCATGGCGTCGTAGACCGAGCCGATGATGGGCGTGCTGGGGTTGCCGCTCACGATGCGCACCGTGCCACCCAGGCTCCAGTTGCGCGGCAAGTTGTAGGTGAAAGACAGCGTGAGGATGTGGGTCTGGTCGAAGTCGAACAGGCGCCACTCGTCGTCCGGGTCGCTCGGCTGGTCCAGGCGCTCGCTGCGCGAGAGCGTGTAGCTCAGGTACCCCACGTAGGTGCCGTGGTCCGGGTTGATGCGCGCGCTCAGCTCCATGCCGTAGATGCGCCCGCGGCCGCCGTTCTCGAAGTACGGCTCGACGCCGCCCTGGATGGCCACCACGCGGTTCCACAGCGGCTTGTAGAAGCCCTCCACGCCCATGGTCATGCCGGGGTGGAAGTCCCAGTCCACGCCGGCACCGAAGTGCGCCGAGTGGATGGGCTCGAGGTCCTCGTTGCCGATGACGTCGTTGGACTCGTTGAACTCGGGCGGCTGGCTGTAGAGGCCGGCGGCGGCCTTCAGGCGCAGCGTCTCCGTGACGGCGCCCATGACCGAGAGGCGTGGGTTGAAGACCCACTGGTTGATCTCGCCGAAGTAGTCCACGCGGGTTCCCAGCACCACGCGCATGGGGCCCGCGTCGACGTTGGTCTCGAGGTAGAAGCCCGGGCGCACCACCACGGTGTCGAGCGCCACGTTGACCGTGTCGCGCCCGGCGAGCGGGCCCGCGTCCGAGCCGCCGCCCTCGGTCTGCCCCAGCTGCGGGCCATTGTAGGTCAGCTTCACGGGCGTGATGAACAGGTCGGTGCCCACCAGCAGGCGCACGTGTTCGCTGATCTGCATGCGGCGCTCGTAGCGCGAGTAGATCTGCCGGAACCTGCCGTCGAAGCCGAGCGACCCCAGGCTGAAGCGCGCCTGGATGGGGCCGAACGTGACGGCCAGCTCTTGCTCGGTGTCGGCGTCCACCTGGCGGTCCCAGATGAACTGCTGGTTGAAGAAGCGGCTGGTCAGGCTGGCGTTGCCGCGCGCGGCCGGGTCGTCACCGAACGAGTCCTCGATGTTCAGCGCGAAGCGGTCGCTCGAGCCGTAGAACAGCAGGCGCAGGCGGTCACGCGAGTTGGGGCGCCACGTCGCGAAGAGCTGGTAGTCGTAGTACACGGGCGCGGCCGTGACGCCGATGTCCTCGGGGACGATGGACTCGAACACCAGGTCGATGAGGCTGCGCCGCGCCGCCACCGCGATGGCGAAGTTCTCGGTGATGGGGCCCTCGGCGATGATGGAGATGTCGATGGCGCTGGCCTCGAGCACGCCATGGAATCCGTCGGTGGCCGGGTCGCGCAGGCTCACCTCGAGGATGCCGCCCGTGCGGCGCCCGTAGCGCGACGAGAAGTTGCCCGGGTAGAAGTCGATGCTCTCCAGCAGGCGTGAGTTGACGACGCTCTTGAGGCCGCCGAAGTGATAGAGGAGCGGCACCGAGACGCCCTCGAAGAACACCTCGCTGTCGCCCGGGGCCGAACCACGCACGATGAGCGCGCCAGAGCCGAAGGGGGGGCGCGCCACGCCGGGCAGGATCTCCACGGCGCGCAGGGCGTCGCCACCCGTGCCCGGGATGATGCGCAGCTGCTCGCCGCGGATGGTGCGGCGCGTGATCTCGCGCGGCGGGGCGTCCACCACGGCCACGGCGCCAAAGACCTCTTCCTCTTCGTCTTCCACCGGGGCAGCGGGCGCCGGCAGGCGGTACACCAGGTCGGTGGATTCGTTCTCCACCACGCTCTCCTGGTACGCCAGCGGTTCGCCCTCGCTGAGCGTCACGCGCACGTCGTAGAGGCCCGGCTGCAGCTCCTCGAAGGCGAAGCGCCCCTCCGCGTCGGTGCTGGCGCGCCGCACCACGGCCTCGTCCGTGCTCACGATCATGACCTGCGCGCTGGCCACGGGGGCGTCTTCGTGCGTGCGGATGACGCCCGTCATGCTGCCCAGCGGCGGCGCTTCAGGCCCCTCGCCACCCACGGCTGGCGCCGTGAACGGGTACGCATAGCGGATGCGCGCGGCCATGGGCTCGAGGTTCCGGCGCGCCGGCTCGAACACGAAGCGCTGCATGGCGGCGAGCGCGGCGGCGTCTAGCGTCTCGCTCAGCCCCTCCACCACGCGGGCCTCGCTGACGGTGCCGTCCACCCCCACGATGAGCTCGATGAGCACCGCCGGTGCCGTGAGCCCCTCGAGGGCACCGGGCGGCAGCTCGGCATCCACGAAGCGCAGCACGCGCGGCGGCGTGACCACGGGCGCGGGCGCGGTGGGGGCGTCGGCGGGCGCAGGCTGCGCGAGCGACACGGAGGGCGCGATCAGCGCGACGGCGAGGCACCCCGTCGTGGCGACCAAGCAGGCGAGCGCGTGGGAGCGGTGGGTCAGCACCCGCGCAGGATAAACGCTGCTGGTCTGCCGACAAGTCGCCAGATGTGACGGATGCGTGGGGACCCGTGGGCGTGGGCGTGGGCGTGGGCGTGGGCGTGGGCGTTGTCGGCGACGGCGACGGCGACGGGAGCGGATCTTCGTCGCCGTCGCCGACAACGACAACGACAACGACAACGACAACGACAACGTTCACGAGGACGGCGGACCCAGGCTGCCGAGGGTCAGGACCGGCCCGCCCACCTGCCGCTGCCACCACTCGCGCTCGTCGGGGCGGTGCGTCACGAAAAGCACGGTGCTCGCCGTCTGCGTACACAGCGAGCCCACCAACGCCAAGACGTGGGCACGGTTGTCGGCGTCGAGCCCCGCCGTGGGCTCGTCCAGCACCACCAGGGGCGGCACCTTGATGGCGGCGCGCGCCACCAGCACCAGCCGCTGCGCGCCGAACGACAGCTCGCGGAAGGCGTCGTCCGGGTGCAGCCCGAGGCCCAGCCAGGCGAGCCAGCGGCGGGCCCGAGTGCGCGCGCGAGGCCCCGGGGTCTCGTAGAGGCCGATGCTGTCGAACAGGCCGCTCATCAGCACGGTCTCCACACTGGCGCTGACGCGGTAGTCGCGGTGCAGTCGGCCGCTCACCAGGCCCACGCTGCGCTTGATGTCCCAGACGCTCTCGCCGGTGCCGCGGCGGCGCCCGAACAGCGTGAGGTCGTTGGCATAGGCCTGCGGGTGGTCGCCCGTGAACAGCTCCAGCAGGCTGGACTTGCCGGATCCGTTGGGACCCTCGATCAACGTGTGCTCGCCGGCGCGCACGGTGAGGTTCAGCCCGTCGAAGACCACCTGCTCGCCATACGCGATGCGTCCGTTCCACAAGGTGATCAGCGGTGTGCCGGGTGAAGAGCGCGGGTCGGTCTCGTGCCACGGGCCGTCGTCCACGGGCGGGCGCGGGTCGGGCGGTGGTCGCTTCCGCCGCGTGGGCCAGCCATGCGTCCGCGTCGCTGCAGGACACCGTGCCCCCGTGGGCACCGAGCAGCGTGACCTCGCGGAGCAGGTGCAAGGGCAAGAGGCGCGCCGTGTCGGGGTGCGTGGGCGAGAACGTGCCGGCTACCACCACGGGCATCCTCTCCGCCAGGTGCTCGAGCGCGTGGCGCAGCTCGCCACAGGCGGCGTGGTCCAGCCCCTCGAACGGCTCGTCGAACACCAGCAGGCTGGGCTGCTCCAGCAGCGCCCGCAGCAGCAGCACCTTGCGCGACTCCCCCGTGGACAGCTGCCGATAGCCACGCGCGAGCAGCCCATCCAAGCGGAACGCACGGCACAACGGATGCGCGACTCCTGCGTCACCCAGCAGCTGCCGCACCGTCCGGCCCAGGTCCGCACCGCCGCGGAAGTTGCTCTCGTCCTCGGCCAGCTCGCGCTCATAGAACGCCTGCTGTGTCTCGGCGGACAGCAGCCGTGCGCCAGGAGTGATCTCCGCCAAGCGCCGCGCCTCGTGGGATTTGCCGCTGCCGTTGGGCCCGGTCACCAGGTACAAGCCAGGGAGCATGGCGCGAGTGTGCGAGCCCAGGCCCGAGCGTCAACCGCTGCGGCCGAGCGCGTTCCTTGATACAACCTCGTCTCATGAGCTACCGAGACGAGCTGGAGGCCGCTCACGCGCGCATCGAGGGGTTGGAGCGGCAGCTGGCCAGCGGGGAGCCGCTGCGCGAGACCGAGACGGTGCGCGCGCTGCGTGACGAGGTGGACGTGCTGCAACAGCAGCTCGCGGCCCATCGCTCCATCGCGACCCACAGCCAAGCCAGCCTCGACGCGCAGCTCCGCTCGCAGCGGGAGGTCGCAGCGGCACACGCCGCGAGGGCCGAGGACCTGCTGGAGGCCACCAAGCAAGCGCTCGAGGGCCGCGTCCGAGCGGCCGAGCTAGAGCGCACCCAGGCCGAGCTGAGCCTCGAAGAGCTGGCGGGCCTCTCCCGCCCCACCGCGCTGCGCCTCTACCAGGAGCGCCTCGCGGCCGTGGTCGCGGAGCGCGCGCGGCTCGCTGCCAGTAGCGCCGCAGCGTTGGTTCCGCAGCCTGCCGCTGGTGCGCCCATGGAGGAACAAGTCCGCTTCGCCATGGCGCAGAACGTCATCAAGGTGAACCAGACGCAGGACGTCCGACTGGCCGAAAGCGAGGCACGCCTCACCCGGCTCTGCACCCTCCTCGAGCAACCACCGAGGGCCTAGCCACCCCTAGCGCCGCTCGTTGTCCAACAAACAGCTGTTGGCCGGGCACGTGTCCACCACGGTGCCGCCCGGCCGCGCGAACTGCTCGATCTGGTCGAGCACTGGCGTCTGGTAGCGCAGGTCGCCGTGGGCGCTGTTGTCGCTGTTCAGTTGCACGCTCCCGAGCGGCAGCGGCAGCACGTCGTCCAGCCAGAAGCTCACGAAGGCGCTCGGAACGCTGTTCTCCGTGATCACGGGCACGCTCCACGGCAGGTAGGCGCTCGAGTCGAGCGCGCCGAGGCCCATGTCCCGCGCGGCCATGTCCGACGCCGCGTTGGACACCTCGGTGTCGTAGCGCGACACCTGGAACAGCACGCGCCGGTTGGTGATGTCCACGCCGGGCAGCGCGTCACGCAGGATGTGGCTCACGTACTCGGTGGGCTCTGCCAGCGACCACACGGGCTGCGACGACACCACCAGCCAGTCGCGGTCCAGCTTGCGGCGGTAGGAGAAGCCCATCAGCACGTCGTAGCGCACGAAGTCGAGGCTGCGGCGCACCAGCGTGGCGTAGTTCACGGCGCCCACCTGCAGCACGTACGCGTCGATGCTGTCGGACAGCGCCGCGAGCGTGCCGCCCATGATGCCGCCCTGGCTGATGCCGTAGTAGTAGCGCGGGTCGGCATCGAGCGTCGGTCGCAGGTCGCCCGCTACGTCGATCTGCAGCTCGGCCAGGTCGGCGCAGGGCCCCCCGGGTGCGAACGCCTTCATGAGCACCAGTGAGTTGATGGTGCCCTGCATCAAGCGCTCTCCCATGGCGTCGAAGTCGCCGAAGTCGGTGAGCACGCCGCTCAGCAGGAAGGTCAGGTCGCCCTCGCTCAGGCCCCAGTAGTCGGTGCCGAAGCCCACCATGGCGCTGCGCTCCAACAGCACGCGCACGCCGCCGCTGCTGGTCTGGTCGCCGGCGCCCAGGAGGCCATGCCCGTGCATGATTCCGCGCGCCGGGCCGCTGCCCGCCATCACCCGGTCGCGCACGCTCGGCGGGATGGCCACCTCGAAGGGCGCCTGCGTGGTGCCGTTGAACATCACCTGCCCGCTCGCGTCCCGCGTGGCGCGCGAGCCCGCCTCGGCCGTGTCCATGTAGAGCGGCACCGTGAACGTGCCCCGCACGCGCCGGTAGAGCGTGTCGTTGACGTCGTTCTCCACGCCCGTGACCGTGCACTCGCCGAGGTCGTCGGTGCCTGCCGTCCAGCGCGCCTTGGCGTCGGCCCACATGCGCAGCAGGTCCCCGCGCAGGGAGTCGCCGCTCGCCGTGTGGAACTCCCACGCCAGCAAGAGCTCGCCGCGCGGCACGCCCGCCGTGTTCAGCCGCGTGAAGATGTCCTCCATGCTGGCGCGCCGCGCCTCCACTTCCGGCACGCTGGTGGGCTCCTGATCCCGCAACACGCGGAAGTATTCGCTGGGCAGCACCGTGGTGCCGTCCATCAGGCGCAGCCCCGTGCGAATGGCCACGATGTAACGGTGGTCTTCCCGCAGGCGCGTGGCGGGGCGCATGTAGAACGTGGTGGTGTCGCGGTCCTGGGCGTCCCACTTGTCGATCTCGGCGAAGTGCGCCACCAGCTCGCCGGTGGTGACGTCCAGCAGCAGCGTCTGCGAGGCGGGCAGCAGCGTGTCCGCGATGTGCAGCTCGTCGGACAGGTTGGCGTCGTCCAGCTTGCCCGCGAAGCCGGCCATGATGGACGTGCTCGGGCTGAAGCCGTCGAAGCGCTCCCACGTCTCCGTGCGCGTGATGCGGTTGCCGCGCCGGTCGCTGGGCATCTGATCGTCGGGCAGGTCCACGCGGAAGCCCGTGGCGGTCTCGGGGTCTTCCGTGAGGAACTGGCTCGAGGGCCACGGGAGGAGGCAGTGCAGCGGGTCCACGTTCTCGCAGCCGTCCACCACGGGGATGGTCCCCATGTCGTCTGGACCGGCGTCCACCGTCACGTTCACGTGGGCGTCGTTGCAGCCCGTCAACATCACGGCGGAGCACAGCAGGGTCGTGAAGAGGGGCTTCGGGGTCACGTTCGGCATGGTCATGGATTTCACGGTTCCTGCGCTCATGGGGTGAGCCGCACGGGCTCGACGATGCTCACCGGCGGGCCGTCCCACGCGGAGTCGAGGAAGCCGAACCAGGCGTCTGCGCCCGTGGGGTTGTCGGCGATGTCGGCGTGCGTGGCGGCCTCGGCGCCCGCGCCGTCCTGCATCCACTCCACCTGCACGGCGCCGGCCACCAGCGGGCCGCTCATGCTGCTCACGGAGGAGATGCCCAGGTCGGGCCGCAGCACGTCGCCCACCATGGGGATGTCCAGCGCGCGGATCAGCGCGAACTGCGACGAGTTGGGCACCACGTTGTCGCGCACCACCATGCCCAGCACCAGGCTCGGCACGTCTCCGCGCAGCCGCTCGCCCAGCACGCGCGGCGCCCAGCTGGCGCCGTCGCCGCGGTCCATCGCGGTCTGGAACATCTCGGCCACCAGCAGGCCGAGGCGCGGGTCACGGCCCTGCCCCGGCAAGAAGATGCCGAGCGCGCTCTGAATGATGCTCTCGCCGTTGATCACCACGTCGGACAGCCGGCCGCCCGGCACCACCAGCACAGCCGCGCTGAAGGCGTCCGACTGCGCCAGCAGCTGCGGCCCCATGATGCCGCCCAGCGAGACGCCGATGTAGGTGAGGCGCGCGGGGTCCACGTCGGGCTCGCCGTCGCCGTCCACGTCGGGGCCGCTGGCCAGCCAGCGCATCACCTGCAGGCGGTCGAAGTTGGTCTGGCGAAAGTTGTCGCGCACGCGCCGCGCGCTCACCGCGCCGTCTTCGAAGCCCAAGAAGCCCAGCACCGCGGCGATCTCGTCGTTGCCGGTGGAGGTGGGGTGGTCCTCGTGACCCAGCGCGCTGGTGGCCACCATCACGAAGCGGTGCTCGGGGATAAAGGCCGCCAGCCGCTCGCCGTGCCCCACGGCGCCGCCGCCGATGCCGTGCGCGAACAGGACGGTGGGCAGACGCTCCCCCGGTGTGGCGTCGGCCGGCAGCCAGGTGTGCACGGGCACGTCCCAGCGCGCGGTGCCTTCATAGGGCGCGCGCACCACGCCGTCGGCGTCGCGGTAGTCCCACAGGGAGGCGCTGGCGATGCAGTGCCGCAGCGCGCCCTCGGTGGTGCAGGTGGGCGTGCCGGGGGTCAGCTCGCTCACGGACAGCGCGCGGATGTCGGCCGCGATGACCTCGGCGTCGGTGGTGATGGACTGCGTGGGGAGGGTGTGCAGCGCGGCCAGCTCGTCTGCGCTCTCGATGACGCCGAGCTGCTGCAGCGCCGCGATGGCCGCCGCGTCGTGTTCATCGGGGCGAGTCAGGCGCGCGTGCATGGACGCGCTGCGCGCCACACACGGGGCCGCGTCCAGCCGCACGAAGTGGGCCACCCAGCGCTGCTCGGGAAGCGGGGTGAGCGGCAATGTGCGCAGCACACCGTCGGTGGGCTGCTGCACGTCCACGGGCCACAGCGTGGGGTCGCCCGGCTCGTCGCCTGCCAACACCACGATGCCCACGGGCGCCGCGGGGTCGGGCGCGCCCGTGAACGCCTGCACGCTGGTGAAGGGCAACGACCACTCGGTGTGCATGCTGGCGTTCACGCTCGCGCCGTCCACGTCCTCGAGGTCGCTGCTGGCCACCGAGCGGAACGCACGGAAGTTCTCGGCCTCGGGGTAGCCCTCGAGCGTGAGGCCAAAGCGGTAGCCCGTGGCCATGAGCGGGTCTTCCACCAGCTGGTCGCGGGTGGGGAACGCGTGCAGCGTGCCCGGCTCGTGGAGGTCCACGGCGCACGTGAGCGGGTCGGGCGGCACGTACGGTGCGCCGTCTCCGGAGCCGCAGGCGGTCAGCAACGTGGCGAGCGCCAGGGATCTTGCAGCGTGGTCTCTCATGCGGGCTCTCTCGTGTCTCACTCGGCTCATGGCGGACCGGGGGGGCCCACGCGTGAGCCGTGGTTGTCGTAGGCGTCCGTCACCTGCACTGCCAGGATGGGTGCGCCGGGCGCGTCGAACGTCACCTGTCCCAGCGCGTCCGTGGTCAGCGTGAGCACCGTGTCGGGCGATGGCGCGTGCGTGAGCACCACACGCAGCGCAGCGTTGCGCAGCGGTACCGGCCGATTGGAGGGCAACTCGAGGTCCATCAAGCGGTAGCCCTGCGGCGCGTTCAGCGCGACGGTGAGCGTCACGCGACCCGTATCCATGTCGCGCGTGGCGCGGAGGTCCAGCGTGGCCGGCACCACCTCGAAGGGGTCGCTCACGATGTCGAACGCGGCACCCTCCACGTGGAAGCGATAGCGGCCCAGCGGCAGCGCCGCTCGCGTGTCCAGCGTGTCCAGCGAGGCGCCAACGTCGTCGCGCGCGCCCAGCCACGGGACGGGCTGCCACTCCACCGCCCAGTAGTGCGTCTGTGCTTCGCCGGGGACGCGCACCAGAGGCATGGGCGTGTAGGTGACCACCACCTCGCTGTCGCTCACGGGTCGCCCTGAGCGACGCAGCGCCGGCGCGAAGACCCCGGCCGACACCTCGCGCTCGAGCGTCACGCGGGGGGTGTGGTGCAGTGGGTCGTCGCCCCGCCATACGAAGCGCGCCAGGCCACTGACGCGGGGCACCTCGGCGTTGGGCTGCGCGCTCGTCGCAGGACCGCTGCGCAGCCACACGTTGGCGGGCACCACGGGAGGGATGGTTCCCGCCATGGGGGGCGCGACGTCGGCCGGGAACGTCTCGCTCGGCATGGCCTGCACCACGCGTGGCGCGGCGCCGCGGGTGGCGTCCTCACGCTCGGGCGACATCACCAGCGGCCAGAGCGCAGCCAGCTGCTCGGCGAGGTACTCGCCCTCGAGCGGGCCCCAGAAGCCCACCGTGGGTTCGAAGCCGCCGCGCAGCCAGTCCTCGGGCCGCAGCAAGTAGCCGGTGTGACCCTGCGCGTACCCCACCACGATCGTGTGATCCGGCGCGACCGGCGACTGCTCTCGGACCAGGTCCGCGATCATGACCGTGGGCTCTCCCGGTAGCGTCCCCAGCACGTACTCGCCGAGACGCAGCGCCGAGACCACGGTGCGGGTCGACTCGCACACGGGGTGCGTCGCGTCGGTCTCGAAGTCGATGCCGAAGCCGGCGCCGATGAAGCGCGCGGCGACGTCCACGCGCAGGCACGAGCCGTAGGGCGCGAGCCCAGTCGTGCCCGGCATGGCGCCCGCACGCACCAGGGGAAGGCCGGTCTCACACAGCGCCGCGCCCACCGGCGCGTTGAACTCGTCGATGGGCGACAGCACGGATCCGTCGTCGTCGTACACGTATCCGTCGGCCACGCGTGTCACGTCGAAGGGCGCATAGCGCAGCGCGCCATCGCGGATGGTGAACGTCTCGGCGTCCGGCCCGAGCGCGATGGAGCGCGTCACCATCTCGAGCTCCAGCTCCGACACGAGCGCATCACCGGCTCGCTCCCAGGCGGCCATCATGACAGGCGCCGCCACGCGCCCGTAGCCCTCCTCGGCGAGCCACTCGTGGCACGCGTCGTCGGGCAGACCGGGCGACAGGCCGCAGTCGAGGCTTCCGTATCCCCGCGGCGACACGTCGCCAGCCGCGCCCTGGAGGTGCATCACCACCACCGGGTCGTCGAACTGCTCCTGCAACACACGCTCGAGTCCACCGGTCACGTCCGTGGAGGCCAGGTGGTTGTCCGAGTCGTTCAGGGTGCCGTGCACACCATAGATGGGCAGCACCGCGATGGGGTTTCCGTCGGCGCCGTCCACGCGGATCATCACCAGCGTGTCGTCTTTGCGCGGGCCACCCATCAGCTCGTCGTTCTCCGAGCGACGGTCCCGCGACAGCGCGTCGGTGGGGTCGAACGCACGGTCCACGAACACGCCCAGCTGGGCCGGTCGCTGCGCGTCGAGCGCCTCCCGCGCGGTCGCCTCGAGCACGCTCAGGAAGGCGTCGTACACCTCTCGGCGGAAGGGCGCGTTGCCGATCTCGAGGCCCGAGTGGCCGCTCTGCTGGCCCCACGCCGAGTGCGAGTGCGAGGCCGCGAGGATCACCTTGCCCGCGAAGTCGCGGCCCAGTCGCTCCTCCAGGTCGAAGAGCAGCTCTTCGACCATGAGACCCACGTCCACCTTCACGATCAGCACGGTCTCGCCGCCCGCGGTCAGCGCCAGGGCCTTGACGCGCGGCGCGGCCTCGATGCCCACCGACGGGGCGAAGGCCCCCGCGAACGGCACCTCGCGCTCGTCGGTCTGGCCCACCCGGAAGCCAACGCGCGTGTAGGCACCCAGCGCCGTGCCCACCGGCACATCCAGCACCTGCTCCGCCGCCCCGGCCGTCAACAGGCCCGCTTGCACCTGACCGCCTTCGTTCGCCGTCGGTGTCATGGGTCGAAACGTGCAGGCATCGAGTGTCACGGCGTTCGGATCGACCGGCGTGGGTTGGTCGCACGACAGCAACAGGAGCAACGATATGGACGCGAAGACGGCATGAAACGGGGTGCGATGGAGCATGGGGGAACCACTCCATAGCAATCAAGGTATCTGTGAACCTAGCGCGATTCGTGATTTCTTCTGCCAACAGAATGTTAGTTGGCTGACACGGCGTCCCGGCCCGTGTCCCCGCGCAGGGTTGACGCCCACCCCGTCCCCAAGGAAGCTAGCGGTCCACTGAACTTTATTCAGGAGCGAGGACCGAAGCATGCGCGACAAAGTGATCCGACAGGCCATGGACACCAGCCTCCGCGCGCTGACGCGCGTGGCGACGTCCGACTGGGTGGAAGAGCGCGGCCTGCGAGAGCCCGCTCAGCGGCTGGTGCAGGCGGGCGCGCGCAACGGCATCATGGCCGCGGGCAAGCTCATGGACGCGGTCAAGAAGCGCGGGCCGGCGCCCAAGCCGCGGGCGCCGCAGCAGCCGTTCGACCTGAACCCCACCGAAGATCAGCAGATGATCCTCGACATGTTGAAGCGGGTCTCGAACGACCTGCTGCTGCCCATGGCGCAGGAGGCCGACGAGGCCTGTGCCCCGCCCGAAGACGTGCTGGCGGTGGGGGCGGACCTCGGCCTCGGCAACTCCGCCATCCCCGAGGCGCTGGGTGGCGGTGGCGACCGCAGCCCCATGACCACCACGCTGGTGGCGGAGGCGCTGGGGCGCGGCGACATGGGACTCGCGCTGGCGCTGCTGGCCCCCGTGGGCGTGGTGAACACCATCGTGGACCAGGGCACCGACGATCAGCGCGCGGCCTGGCTGCCGCCGTTCAACGCGGACACGTTCACGCCCGCCGCGCTCGCCCTCATGGAGAACGCGGTCATGGCCAACCCGGCGCTGCCGCTCACCCGCGCTCGCAAGAAGGGCAGCGGCTACGTGCTCAAGGGTCAGAAGGGCAGCGTGCCGCTCATCAGTACGGCGCGCTTCTTCCTGGTATCGGCGAAGTTGGACGACACGGTGCGCCTGTTCCGCGTGGACCGCAGCGCCGACGGCGTGACCTGTGAAGCGGCCCCCAGCATGGGCCTGCGCGCGGCGGACCTGGGCACCCTCTCGCTGCACGAGGTGAGCGTGGAGGGCTCGGCGCTGCTGGGCAACGACAGCTACGACCACGCGCGCGTGCTGGACCTCGGCCGCATCGCGCTGTGTGCCCTGGGCGTGGGGCAGGCGCAGGCCGTGTTCGACTACGTGAAGGAGTACGTGAACGACCGTGAGGCCTTCGGGGAGCCCATCAGCCACCGTCAGTCCGTGGCGTTCATGGTGGCCGACATGGCCATCGAAATCGAGAGCATGCGCCTGCTCACGTGGCGCGCCGCGAGCCGCGCGGCGGCGGGGCTCGACTTCGCCGAGCAGACCTACCTGGCGAAGCTGCTGTGCTCCGAGAAGGCCATGAAGGTGGGCACCGACGGGGTGCAGCTGCTCGGCGGGCACGGCTACATCAAGGACCACCCCGTGGAGCGCTGGTACCGGCACCTGCGCGCCGTGGCTGTCTTGGAGGGCGCGCTCAGCGCGTGAAGGAGCGACCATGATCAACCTAGAGATCCCCAGCAAGCTCAAGCCCCTCGTCGAGCAGGCGCACGTCGTCGCCTCCGCGGTCTTCCGCCCCATCTCGCGCAAGTACGACACGGCCGAGCACACCTACCCGAAGGAGCTGGACATGCTGGCCGCCGTCATGGACGGCTTCAGCGAGGCCGGCGCCGGCGGCGGCGTGAGCAACGTGAAGCAGGGCACCCGCGACAAGGGCGACAAGAGCGTCCGCAACGGCGCCAACATGAGCACCGTGCTCGGCATGGTGGAGCTCTGCTGGGGCGACATCGGCCTGGCGCTGAGCATCCCGCGGCAGGGCCTCGGCAACGCGGCCGTGGCGGCCGTGGCCACGCCCGAGCAGAAGGCGCGCTGGGGGCAGGTGTGGGCCGCCATGGCCATCACCGAGCCAGGCGCGGGCAGCGACAGCGCCGCCATCCGCACCACCGCTCGGCTCGAGGGCAACGAGTGGGTCATCAACGGCGAGAAGATCTACGTGACCGCTGGCGAGCGCGCCACGGCCGTGGTGGTGTGGGCCACGCTCGACCGCAACATGGGCCGCGCGGCCATCAAGAGCTTCTTCGTGCCGCAGGGCTCGCCGGGCATGTCGCTGGTGCGCCTCGACAAGAAGCTGGGCATCCGCGCGAGCGACACGGCGGTGCTGTCCTTCAACGACTGCCGCATCCCCAAGGACAACATCCTGGGCAGCCCCGAGATCGATCCGAAGAAGGGCTTCGGCGGGGTCATGCAGACCTTCGACAACACGCGCCCCATCGTGGCGGCCATGGCCCTCGGCGTGGCGCGCGCGTCGCTCGAGGTGACCGAGACGTTCTTGAAGGAAGCCGGCGTGGACACGCGCATGCGCGGCTCCCGCTGGACGCAGCACGCGGCGGCGGCCGAGCTGCACCGCATGAAGGCGGAGCTCGAAGCGGCGCGCCTGCTCACGCTCAAGGCGGCCTGGATGGCCGACAACGGCATACCCAACTCGGTGGAGGCCAGTATGGCCAAGGCCAAGGCGGGGCGCACGGCCAACGAGGTCACGCTGCGCTGCGTGGAGCTGTGCGGCAGCACCGGCTACGGCGAGACCGAGCTGCTCGAGAAGTGGGCGCGCGACTCGAAGATCCTCGACATCTTCGAGGGCACCCAGCAGATCCAGCTGCTCATCGTGGCGCGCAACCTGCTGGGCCTGAAGTCCACCGAGCTGCGCTGAAGATGCGGTGGGTGAGGCTGCGCGTGTGGTCTCAGACTGCGCCCTTCTCTGCCGAAGGCCTCCAATTCAGGTGCAGCTTCTTTCGCGAAGTAGCGCAGTCCCGGAGGTAGAGGTTGATGAGAGTCTGGTAGGGGATACCCGACTCTTCGGCCAACGACTGGAAGTATGCGAGCGACTCCTGATCCAGGCGGATCGTGACGGACTTCTTGAGTCGCTTCGCATACGGGTTGGGCCTTGCGTTAGAGAAATCGTACTGCTTCTTCATACTCACCACCTTGCCTTGTACGCCCGGCGCTCGGTTGCGTCGGCCTTGCGCGCCGAGATCACGCGGATGACGTCACCGTGCTCTCGGATGCAGTGACACACGACGAGGAGACGGAGTGGCGCGCTCATCCCGAGGAGGACAAAGCGCTCTTCCGAACTCGAGTGCGCGGGGTCGTCGATGACTAGGCCAAGCTCATCGGCGAACGCGGTCTGAGCTTCCTCGAACGAGACACCATGCTTGCGGCGGTTCGAAGCGTTCTTGCGCTCATCCCACTCGAAGCGGAGGCTGACCATCCGCACATTGTACGTACGTTGTACGCGGATGCAATCCGCTGGCTTCAGGCGTCGTGGATCTGGGTCGACATCTTCGAGCGCGCTCAGCAGATCCAGCTGCTCATCGTGGCGCGCAACCTGCTGGGCCTGAAGTCGACCGAGCTGCGCTGACCCCGCTGCAGGTGAGGTACCCTCTGCGGGTGCCTCACCTTCACGCGACTCATCTCTTCGGTGCCTCCCGTCGTGCCTTCGCAGTGCTCGTGCTGCTGCTCGCGCTCGGCTGTGGGGGGGCGCCTGCGCCCGCTACCGAGGACCCGTCTGCGACAGAGCCCGGCGAGACGGCCCCCGCGGAGACCCCGCCCGACCCGGACTCGGATGGACTGGCCAGCGACGTGGACGCCTGCCCCTGCATGGCCGAAGACGTGGACGGCTTCGACGACGCGGACGGCTGCCCCGAGCTCGACAACGACCAGGACGGCATGCACGACGCCTGCGACGCGTGCCCCAACGAGGCCGAGACGTACCTCCATGCGGACACGCGCGAGGGCTGCCCCGACACGGCAGGCGTGGTGGCGGAGAGCGCCACGCTCGCGCCGGACCACACCATCTACTTCACGGCACAGAGCAGCCGCATCTCCGCGCAGGCGCTGCCCGTGGTGGACGCCGTGGCGCTCGTGCTGGCGGAGAATCCGCGGTTCGTGCGCGTGGCCGTGCAAGGCAACGCAGCCACCAACGAGCGCGGGGCCGAAGCGCTGGCCGTCGCGCGCGCCACCGCCGTGCATGCCGCTCTCGTGGAGCGCGGAGTGGACCCCGGCCGGCTGCTGATCGTGGGGCAGGGCAGCGACCAGCCCCTCGACCCGGGCACCACGCGCGAAGCGCACGCCCGCAACCGGCGCGTCACGTTCGTGGTGGACCAGGTGACCCCCGAGGAGCCTGACCCGAACGCGCGCGCGAGCGTGAGTGACTGCGATGTGCCCGCGCCGGTGGACCACTGCGCTGCCGGAGGGAGCGCTGGCGGCGGCTGACGTGCGCACGCGGCTGGGAACGATGGTAGCTTCGACGTCGTCACGTGACGGTTGTCACACACCGAGGAGGAAGCCAGTGCCCACGCCCCAGCAGTTGAAGGAACTCAGAGGCAGTCCCCGCATGACGGCGTTGGACGTCCCGAACCTGTCGGATGTCGTCGCGGACCTCGTGGAGGCGGCCGGCATCCCCGTGCCCGCATCCACGGGCGCCGTCACCGCTCCAGTCAGCTTGCTCGTCTTCTCTCAGGACGGGGCCACCACGCGGACGTGGCTCATCCCCGACGAGAACCTGGACGCCGTCAACCGGGCTTGGCTCGAACAGCTCCACGGCTCCTATTTCGAGGCCATGTTCGTCAACGACCTGCTGCCGGAGAAGTTCCAGGCCGCGGTGGTCCTCTTGGCGCGCGTCGGCGTCTTCGCGCTGGGTGGTCCCGGGGATGGCCTATACGACGACATCGCCGAGGGCTTGGCTGTCGACGGCATCACCATGCCCGCCGTGGACTTCCCGAGCATCACCGGAAATGTGTGGGGCGCGCACGACGCTTCTATCGTGGGGCTCCGAGGCGTACCGCTCACGCACTTCTACTTCGTTCAGCTCGCCATGTGAGCCCCTGTCGACGCCAGGCCGGGCTCACGGATCGCTGATCGTGCCCGCCTCGTCGAACAGCCGGTGGATGACCTCGTAGTTGGGCTTCGGCCGCGGGAGGCCCCGGCGCTCGAGGTACTTCGCCGCCGACACGCGCGTGCCGCGCAGGAAGTCCATGGGGCTCGCGGGGCGGTAGCTGCTGGCCACGAAGACCCACTGGCCCGCGCGCTGCTCCACGCTGCCCTTGATGCTCATGGTGCGCATGTTCCAGAGCTTCTCGTCGTGGAAGTGGGCCAGCAGCGTGGCGGGGCCGGGCACTGCCCCGAGCGCGCTGGGGATGGCGACAGGCATGGTCCCGGTGGCCACGTCGAGCGCAGGCTTCAGCTGGCGCACGCTCACGCCGCGACCCTCCGCGTCCTTCACGTTGATGACGGCCTCTTGGTAGGTGCCGAGGTCCTTCTTTGCACGCTTCCACATGTCAGAGCTCCAGCTTCTGCGGCTCGGCCGCGAAGTCGCGTGTGGGCCAGTAGAACATGCGCTCGGGCGTCACGTAGATGAGCAGGCGCATGTAGTACCAGTCCATCCACCGCCGCCCGAGCCACGAGCTCATCATCTTCCCGGAGGGCTGGCGCGCGAAGATGGTCTCGCGGAAGTAGAGCGTGAGCTCTGGCATGCTGGACATGTCGGTGACGATGCGGTCCTCACACACCGCGCGCCCCTGCACGAGCACGGCGCCGGGCTTGCTGACGCCGCTGCCGGTGGGCTCCGAGAACGACAGGCTCACCTGCGGGTTGCGCCGAATGTTGAACGCCTTCTGCGGCAAGCCGATGGACGTGGTGAGCAGGAAGCGCCCGTCCGGGAGCCAGCGCGCGCAGAGGGGCCACGTGCTGGGCGCGCCGTCCTTGCCGAAGGTGGTGAACTCGCAGGTGCGGTAGCGCCGCAGGATCGCCTCGGCGTCTGCCGGGATCGAAGTCATGCGCGGACGCTACGCTTCGCCGTCCAGCGGCGTCAACGCTGGCCGAGGCGCCTCCGCCGGGTAGCATGAGCGGGATGGCACCGCCTCAGCGTCGACTCGCGACCTACGCCGACCTCGTGGCGCTTCCCGAGGGCACGCGCGCCGAGGTGCTGGCCGGGGAGGTGCTTGTGTCACCGGCGCCGCTGCCGCGTCACTCGAAGGTGCTGGGGTCGGCCCGTCGCTTCTTGGGTGGTCCCTTCGATGACGACGACGGGCACGGAGGCCCTGGCGGCTGGTGGATCTTCGTCGAGGTGGACGTTGCTCTCGCACCGCACGACATCCTCCGGCCGGACCTTGCGGGCTGGCGACGCGAGCGGCTCCCTCGCCCCGGTGCGGCGCGTCCCATCGAGGTGGTGCCGGACTGGGTCTGCGAGGTGCTCTCGCCTTCCACGGCGGCGCGCGATCGCGTGCAGAAGCGCCACCTCTACGCCCAAGCGGGTGTTGCGCACTACTGGCTGATCGATCCGGACGCCCGTGTACTGGAGGCGCTCGTGCTCAGCAACGGTGCTTGGGTAGAGTTCGGGGTCTACGACGACTCGGCCACGGCGCGCATCGCTCCCTTCGAGGCCATCGAGTTCCCCGTAGGCCGCCTGTTCCTGCCGCGCGAAGCCGACGGGGAGTGATCCGCGCTCTAGCGTGACGTAAGGCTGCTGGCGCTCTGCTGCGCCTCGCGCTCGGCGGCCAGGCGCGCGTCGCGGCGCCAGATGAGGCTGAGCGCGGTTCCGCCCAGGAACACGGCGCTCCCCTGCCACTCGAGCGTGTGAGCGGGGTCGAAGAAGCTGATGAGCGAGAGCGGCGCGAGCGCCACGGTGACCCAAGCGAGTCGGCGCTCCATGGCCATGGTCACGGCCACGAAGAAGAACATGTAGACGCCCGAGCTGAGCGTGATGGCGTGCAGGGGCGCGACGCCCATCACCCAGCAGAGCGTCCACAGCACGGTCACGCCGCCCAGCGAAGCCGCGAGCAAGAGGACCGCGCGGCGGTCGATCTGCGTGGCCAGCAGCGTGTCGCGCACCTTCCACAGCACCCCGGCGTAGAGCGTGAGCGTGACGGCGGAGTTCAGCGCCAAGAGCGAGTGGCTCAGCACCAGTTGACCGCTCCGCACGGCCCACGCCACCGCGGAGAACCAGATGACCCAGCCCGCGCTGATGCCCGCCGCCAGCGGGGCACGGACGCGGGCGTTCCGCAGGATGTCCTGGTTGCTGCCCAGGTCCTGCAGCACCTGACGCTCGCGCTCGCGGTCCTTCGCCTCGTTGCGCAGCGCGCGGATGCGCTGCCACAGCGCGTCGTCTCCACCGGAGAGCCGCGTCATGGTGGCGGCTGCGGCGCGCCAGTCGCCCGCCCGCAGCGCGCGCTCCACCACCAGCCGAGCCAGGTCGGTGAGGGCGGCCTTCGCGCGGCGACTGTCGGGCCATGTGTGCAGCGCCTCCTCGATGCCGAAGCGGCACTCGTTCTCGATGCGCTGCGCTATGCCCGGATCGAGCATGCGCGTCTCGCCTTCGCCGCTCAGGCTGGCGCGCAGCCGCTCGAGGCGCGCGAGCGCCGCGTCCAGGATGGCGCTCGAGTCGCGGTGCTGGAGGAAGCCGGCGAGGGCCACACGCACCTCCTCGGCGCTGCCGTAGCGCTCGTCGGGCGCGCGCGCCATGGCCTTCTGGATCACGGCAGCGAGCTCCGCCGGGACTTCGTCGCCGTACTCGGGCGGGTTCCACAGGTAGGCCGACGCCATGACCACGTCCATGGTCTCGCCGCGGTGCGGAGGGCGACCCATGACGATGCGGTGGATCAGCGCGCCCAGCAGGAACACGTCGGTGCGCGGCCCGATCAACCCGCCGAGGGCCGCCGCTTGCTCGGGCGAGAGGTAGGCCGGCGTACCCATCACGGTGCGGATGTCGACCGTGCGCGGCACCCACGGATCGGCGTCCTCGTGGAAGCTCGCGGCCACGCCCCAGTCCAGCAGGTAGACCTCCCCGTGACGGCCCACCATCACGTTGTCGGGCTTCAGGTCCAGGTGCACGATGCCGCGCGAGTGCGCGAAGTGCACGGCACGGCACACGCGCCCCAGGATTGCCAGGTGGAACGCGAGGCGGTCGCGCATGCCGTGCTCGCTGGCCAGCGCGTCGTCGTCGAGCAGGGCGCGCCAGGCCACGCCCTCCACGCGCTTCATGACCAGCTGCGGATCGCCGCGGTCGCTGCACAGCGCGTGCACGGGGATGATGTTGGGGTGCTCGAGCTTGGCGCTGATCCACGCCTCCCGCAGGAACGCCAAGAAGGCCTCGTCGCCTGCGCCCGCTTCACGGTGCAGCGTGCGCTTCACGGCCACCTGGCGCTGGAGCGCGGTCTGGATGCCGGCGTGCACCACGCCCATCCCGCCCGCGCCCAGCACGTCGCCCGAGATGACGCCGCCTTCGTCGGGGTCACCCAGCCCCGCGAACGGGTCCTCCTGCGAGAGCTCGAACTCGCGCTCGAACACGCTGCGCGTAGCGCCCACGGTGCGCAGCGGCGCTGGCAGTTCGTCCTTCACGCCTTGGCCTCCGCAGCTTCTTCGGCGGTGGCCGGGCGCCACCACAGGTACGCGAGGCCCACGCCGCCGATGGGGCCCAGGCACGCGGTGTAGTAGAAGACGTGCTCGGGGGTGTGCGCCGCGCCGAACGCCGGCAGCAGCATGAGCGCGGCGCCCCACCACGTGCGCGGGTCCAGCACGGCGGCCACGGCCAGCCCCGCCAGCACGTACACCGCAAACGCCAGCACGGCGGTCTGGTGGGCCTCGATGCCCAGCACGGCCCCGCCCAGCCACAAGATGAAGGTCTCGGCGAACGCGGCGAACACGATGGTGAGCGCGCGTCGGTTGACTGCCGTGGAGGTCAAGGCGCGGCGCCCCACCGACGCGAGCACGGCCAGGAACATGGCGAAGGCCATGGTCACGTGCGTGAGCAGCGCGTTGGTGGTGATGGGCAGCGCCCCCGATTGATCGAGGTAGCCCGTGACCGCGTTCCACACCGACCAGCAGCCGCCGCCGGTCAGCGCCAGGCGGATGCGTAGCGCGCGGTCGGTGTCCAGGCTCTCGTCGGCCGAGAGGGCGCGCAGCGCCTCCACGTGCGCCGCGTCGTCGGCTGCCGCCTGCTCGAGCGCGCGCAGCCTCTCGAGGAGCTCCTCGGGCGGCGCCGGGTGGTCGTCCAGCGCCGAGCGCCCCGCCGCGACGTCCAGCGTGGCCTCGGCCTGAGCCATGCGCAGCTCGGCCAGCGCGCCCAGGCCCTTCTGCGCCTCCTCGCACTCCGGCCACGAGCGCAGCGCCTGCTGGTAGGCGAAGCGGCACGCGTCCAGCTGCGCCTCCGTGCTGGCCTCGTCATTGAGCGCCTGCATGGACGAGCGCTCGCTCATGCTGGCGCGCGCGAACGCGATCTCCTCGCGCAGCGCGTCGGCCTTGGTGGTCAGCAGAAGCGCTGGCCGGTGCTCGAGGAACAGCTCGAGCGCATGACGGAACGCGTCCACGTCCGGAAAGCGGTCGGCCGGGGCACGCAAAGCGCACGGCGCGCGATGGCGCGCAGCTCCTCCGGCACGCTCGCGTCGAATACCGGCGGCTCGGCCCGATGCGAGCTGACCAGCGACGCCACCAGCGACGTGTGCGGGCTCAGGTGCGGCGGGTGGCCCGTGATGATCTCGTGCAGGATCGCGCCCAGCAGGTACACGTCGGTCGTGGGGCCGAAGCTCGCGCCGTGCGCGGTGGCCTGCTCGGGCGAGAGGTAGCCGAGCGTGCCGCACACGTGCGTGATGCTGTCCGTCTTCGTGATGAAGTCGGGCGCCAGGCTCGTGTCGAACGCGGCGGCCACGCCCCAGTCCAGCAACACCACCTCGCCGTGCTCGCCCACCATCACGTTGTCGGGCTTGAGGTCCAGGTGCAGCACGCCGCGGCTGTGGGCGAAGTGCACCGCGCGGCAGACCTCCACCAGCACCCCGATGGGCTCCACCCAGCGTGCGTCTCCGGGGGCGAGGCGTTGGTCGCGCAGGAGCTCGGTCCACACGCGGCCGTACACGCGCTTCATCACGATCAGCGGCTCGCTGCCGTCGCGCGAGAGCGTGTGGATGGGCAGGATGTTGGGGTGCTCGAGGGACCCCGCGATCCACGCCTCGCGCAGCATGGCCTGGTGCGTCTCTTCGCTGGCGTCCCCGCGCGCGCGCTTCACGGCCACCTCGCGGCGCAGACGGTGCTGCACGGCGCTGCGCACCTCGCCCATGCCGCCGGTGGCGATCAGGTCGCCGAGCGCCACCAGCCCCTCGGCGGCGTTGGCGATGTCCAGCACCGCGCGGCCCCCGAGCGCGCGCCCCAGCGTCACGCCGGCCCGGCAGTTGATGGTGGCCAGGCCCAGGGTCTGGTAGCGCGCGCCGAGCGGCGCGTCGGCCTGCGCGATCTCGGTCACGGGCACGGGCGTGAGGTCGTCCACCTCGGTGGTCCGGTCGTGCGCGGGGCGGAGCCTCTGGGTCGGGGGGGAGTCCATCGGGCAGCCCGGAGGGTACGCCAAACGGCAGCGCGCGGGGCTGTGCTAGCGTCGCGCCCCGTGAGCATCCCGAAGCGACGCGGCCGGCCGGCCGGCACCGAGGCCCCCGCGCCGAGCGACGAGCACATGCTGCGCGCGGCGCTCGACGAGTTCGCCGAGAACGGCTTCGCGGGCACCAGCGTGCGCAAGCTCGCGCGCGATCTGGGCGTCAGCCACAACCTCATCCCGCAGCGCTTCGGCTCGAAAGAGCGGCTGTGGTACGCGGCCGTGGATCAGGGCTTCGGCGCGCTGGCCACCGACCTCTTCGCCAACCTCGAGGCGCTGCCCACGGACGACGTGGCGCGCCTGCGCGCCATGGTGGTGCGCTTCGTTACGCTGAACGCCAAGCGCCCCGCGCTGCTGCAGATCATCAGCCAGGAGGCCACCACGCCAGGGCCACGCCTCGACTACCTGTACGACCGCTACATCGACCCGGTGCGCGCGCTCAGCCAGACGGCACTCGACGCGCTGCACCGCAAGGGGCTCATCCGCACGCGCTCGGTCTCCCTCATGTACTTCCTCATGACGCACGGCGCGGGAGGGCCGCTGGCGCTGCCGGCGTTGGCGGCACGCTTCGGCGCGCGCGTGGACCCGAGCGACCCGGAGGCGGTGCACCGGCACGCGCTCGAGGCGGCTGACATCATCTTCGACGGCGTGGGCATCCCGCCTCCGAGCCCACCGACGTCGGCGCGCAAGACCAAGACACGCGCGCCTCGGGGTTAAATTGACAACTGTCATGTCAGTTGTCACCATGGGGCCATGAACCGCCGTGAACGCATCGTCGCCGAGGTCCGCACCGCTGTGGGCGTCCACGACCAGCCCGAGATCTACGGCGGGCCCGCCGGCGACCCTGGCCTGATTGGCCCGGGCAGCGTCTCGTGGGAGCTGCACGCCGACGTGGGCAGCGTGGCGGTGGCGGGGCTGGCGGCCATCGTGATGGAGATCCTGCACCCACTGGTCATGGCCGGCGTGCACGACCAGTCCGACTACGCGGTCAACACGGGCCGGCGCGCGCGCAACACGTTCGGCTACGTGATGATCACCACGTTCGGCAGCACGGCCGCGGCCACCCGCACCATCGAGCACGTGCGCCGCATGCACGAGCGCGTGAGCGGCACCGCTCCCGACGGGCGGCCGTATCGCGCCATGGATCCAGAGCTCATCGGGTGGGTCCACACCGCCATCCCGTGGGCCATCATGGAGGCCTTCCACCGCTACCACCGGCCGCTCACGCTCGCCGAGCGCAACCGCTACCTGCGCGAGCAGTCCCTCATCGGGAAGCTGGGGGGCGCGGGCGACATCCCGGTGACCATGGACGAGCTCGACGCGTACGTGACGCGCATGCGCCCGAAGCTGGCCGTCAACGAGCAGACCGTGGCGTTCATCGAGTTCCTCACCTCCTCGGGCAAGCGCCCGGGGGAGGCGGCCCCCGCAACCGAGCAGCTCTTCCGCCGGCTCTCGCTGCGCGGCTCGCTCGGGCTGTTTCCCACCTGGGCGCGCGAGCTGGTGGGCATGCGCCACGACGCCTGGGCGCAGCGCACGTTCTACGACCCGTTCATGCACGCGCAGTCGAAGCAGGTGCGCTGGGCGATGGGCAAGCCGGCCTACGCGCAGCTGGCCGAGGCCCGAGTGCGCGGCGTGAGCACGGAGAGCCCAGTCGCGCTCCACGCGCTGCCCTGAGCGCTACGGCAGCAGCGCTGCCAGCTGCGCCAACGTGACCCCCGTCACGCGCAGCCGCTTGCTGCGGCTGGTGTCGCCCTGCTCGATGACCACGTCGCGCTTCGCCACCCCCAGCGCCTTGGCCAAGAACGCCACCAGCGCCGCGTTGGCAGCGCCATCCACCGGAGGTGCGGTGAGCGCCACCTTGAGCGCGCCCTCGTGTACGCCCAGCACGGCGCTGCGGCTGGCGCGCGGGGCCACGCGCACGCTGAACACCACGGCGCCAGCGTCTTCGCGCGCGTCGAGCCCGCTCATGCGAGCGACGCTTCAAGCGCTGCGCGCATCACGTCTACCGGGGCCTCGCGGCCGGTCCAGCGCGTGAAGGCCAGCGCGCCCTGGTGCACCAGCATGCCCAGCCCGTCCACGCACACCAGGCCCCGTGCCTGCGCGCGCGCCATCACGCTGGTGATGCGCGGCTGATAGACAAGGTCCACCACGCGCGCGTGGTCGGGCAGCAGCTCGAGCGGCAGCGAGTCGGCAAAGGCTTGTGCGTCGGGCCGACCGTGCAGGGTGGCGCTCGTGGCTTGCACCAAGAGCGTGGTGCCGCGGTAGGCGTCGCGCAGAGCAGCCGTGTCGTCGTCCCCCAGCGCACGCAGGTGCCCGCCCACCACGGGGTTCAGCTCGCGCACCAGCACGTCGCACTGCTCCCGGCGGCGGGCCACCACCACCACCTCGGCAGCGCCCCGGCGGCACAGCCCCACGGCGGCTGCCCGCGCCGCGCCACCAGCACCCAACAGCAGCACGCGCGCGTGGTCGAGCGGCACGTTGGCTTCTTCGAGCGAGCGCACCAGCCCGGGGGCATCCGTGTTCTCGCCCAGCAGCGTTCCGTCGGGCTCGTGCACCAGCGTGTTCACCGCGCCGATGGCGCGCGCGTCCGGGTGCACCTGGTCCAGGAACGCCATGACGTGTTCTTTGTGCGGCAGGGTGACGTTCACGCCGCGCAGGCCCAGAGCCCGCACGCCGCGCACCGCGTCGCCCAGCCGCGCTGGGTCCACGGGGAAGGGGATGTAGGCCACGTTCAGGCCCAGCGCCCGCGCCGCCGCGTGGTGCATGACGGGCGAGCGCGAGTGCCGCACGGGCCAGCCGAAGATGCCCAGCAGCGTGGTGTCCGCGTCGATCATGAGTGCTCCTCTGGGCCCACGGGGGGCGCTCCGGCGGCCGCGTCGGAGGTGACCGCGCGCACCTCGGCCGAGATGCGGGCCTGCGCCACGCGCACCTCGATGGCATCCCCCACGCGCACGTCGCTGGCGGCACGCACGGCGCGGCCATCGGCCCGCAGCGCAATGGCGTATCCGCGCCCCAGCACCCGCAGCGGTGACAGCGCGTCCAGCGCGGCCACGTGTTGCCCGAGGGTGGCGCGCGCGTCGCGCAGCGCCCGCTCGGCGGCGGGGGCGAGCGTGTCCGTCACCCGCGCGAGGCTGCGGGTCTCGCTGGCCAAGCGCGCCTGCATGGCTCGCTGCAGCCCGGCCTCGAGCGCCTCGAACCCGCCTCGCTGCCGCGCCAGCATGCGCCGTGGGTCGTGCGGCAGCACGCGCGCTTCGAGCGCCGTGAGCTCGCGGCGCTGCTGCACGAGGGGCCGGCGCATGGCCTCTTCCAGCCGGCGCGTCAGCAGCCGCAGCGCGCGCTCGGCGCTCCCGAGGGCGCTGCGCGGGTCCCGCAGCCGCCGCTCGGCGCGCTCCAGCTTCAGCCGCTCACGGTCGAGCCGCATCTCGAGCGCGCGCGCCAGGCGGCGCTGCCAGGCGTCCACCTCGGCGCGCAGGGCGTCGCGCGCGGGCACCACGATCTCGGCGGCGTTCGAGGGCGTGGCCGCGCGCACGTCGGCCACCAACTCGGCCAGCGTGATGTCCGTCTCGTGCCCCACGCCCACCACGATGGGCACGCGGCACGCGGCCACGGCGCGCACCACCTGCTCGTCGTTGAAGGCCCACAGGTCTTCGGCCGAGCCACCCCCGCGCGTCAGGATGACCACGTCCAGCTCGGGCAGCGCCTGCACCCGCGCCAGCGCCTTGATGATGGAGGCCGGCGCCTCGGCTCCCTGCACGCGGCAGTCGGACAGCACGATGCGCACGGGGCAGCGCTCGCCCGACACGCGCAGCACGTCTTGGTACGCCGCGCTGCTGCCGCTGGTGACCACGCCCACCGTGCGCGGCAGGCGTGGCAGCGCACGCTTGCGGGCCGGGTCCATCAGCCCCTCGGCGGTCAGCTTGCGGCGCAGCAGCTCGAAGCGCGCGCGCAGGTCGCCGTCGCCTGCGGGCACCGCGGCACGCACGGTGAGCTGAAACGTCCCGCGCGGCTCGTAGAGCGTGAGCTGCCCCCGCACCCGCACGCGCTCGCCGTCGCGCAGGGTGGCCCGCGTGCGCTGCGCGTCGCTGCGGAACATCACGCACGCCACCTGCGCTGGGTCACGCTCGTCGCTCAGGTTGAAGTAGAGGTGCCCGGAGGGGGCCCGCTTGGCCTGCGTGATCTCGCCCTCTACCCACACGTCGCGGAAGCCGTCTTCGAGCGCGCCGCGCACCACGCGGTTCAGCTCGCTGACGCGCAGCACGCGAGGCTGTGTTGGGGAGCGGAGCGGCTCGACTGACATGCGCCCGGACTATCGCACGACGCGCCGCCTCGGGTAGCCCGCGCGTGCGTTCGCCCTTACGCTTGCGGAATGGAGTCCCCGACGAGCTGGGCGTTTCTGGCACTGAGCCTGGTGGCTGCCTGGTTCACCTACAACGCGCACCGCCCACCGCGCTGGCCCGCCACCTGGGCCACCATCTGCTTCTTCGCAGGGTGGATCACGGTGGAGCTCGCGGCGCACCACCTGCTCTGGCAGTTCGCGGCGGCCTGTGGGTTCGCGTACGCGGGGGCCCTCGACGCATGGCCCGGCTGGCTCGCGCTCTTGATCTGCATGGCGTCTTGGGCTTCGCTCCTGAGGCTGCACACGCGCGGACAGCTCGCGGCCGACGCCGCGCATGGCGCCGTGCAGGGCACGCTCTCCAAGTACGAGCAGGGGGGCGAGGCGCTGGCCCTCACGCTGGACCCCGAGGCGGGCCTGCCCACGCTCAAGCCGGTGCATCTTCGCCACTACGCGCTGCCGTTCCGCATGAAGCAGCGCCGCGTCACCGTGGTGCGCAACCAGCCCTTCGCCGAGGTGGGTGGGCGCACGCTGCGCGCGGACATCTATCACCGCGAGGACAAGCCCAGCAACGCGCCCGTGCTGGTGTTCGTTCACGGCGGCGGCTGGATCCTGGGCTTCAAGGAGTTCCAGGCGCTGCCCATGCTCAACCGCATGGCGGCCGAGGGCTGGGTCTGCATCAGCATCGACTACCGGCTGAGCCCGAAGGCCACCTTCCCCGACCACATCGCGGACGTGAACCGCGGCATCGTGTGGGCCAAGGCGCACGCGCACCAATGGGGGGGCGACCCCTCGTTCGTGGCCATCAGCGGCAACTCGGCGGGCGGCCACCTGGCCGCGCTGGCTGCCCTCACCTGGGACGAGCCCGGCTTCAAGCCCGGCTTCGAGGGCGCCGACACGCGGGTGCAGGCGGCGGTCACCTTCTACGGTGTCTACGACCTCACCAACCGATACGGGCATTGGCCACACCGCGGTATCGAGGGCCTGGTGGAGCAGCTGGTGATGAAGGTCCGCCGCGTGGACGACCCCGAGCGCTTCGAGGCCGCGTCGCCCATCGCTCGGGTGCGGCGTGACGCCCCGCCCTGGCTGGTGGTGCATGGCACCCACGACTCGCTGGTGCCCGTGGAGGAGGGCCGCCGCTTCAGCACGGCACTGCGTGACGTGTCGTCTCAGCCGGTCTGCTACGCCGAGATCCCGGACGCACAGCACGCCTTCGAGATCTTCCGCTCGGTGCGGGGCCACCACACGCTGCGCGCCGTGCGGGACTTCCTCAACACCATCTACCAGCGGGAGCGCGGCGGGGCGCCCACGGGGGAAGGCGCTCAGCGCACCTTGGGAGAAACGCCGCTCTCGCCGGGCCTGAACGTGGCTTCCATGGTGTCGGCGCGGGCGCGCACCATGGCCGCCGACTCCGCGCTCTGAGACGCCATGCGGCGGATGCGGTCGTAGATGTTGCGCGCGCGCTCGGCGTGCGCCTCCGGGGCTGCCGCAGCATCCAGGTGGGCAAACAGCAACTGCGCGGTCTCGAGCCCGAGGTCCGTCTGAGGGTCCTCGCGCCGGGCGTGCTTGATCTGCGTCGTGTCCTCACGTGACATGCAGTGACAGAGATAGCCCCATCCGGTCGGCCTGTCCAGCTACATTGGAATGTGGACCGGGTTTTGTCCCCAAATACGGATAGTGAGGGCTGCGGCATGCCAGGGAGTCGTCGCGTAGACTCGCCTCCATGGCTCTCCGGACGCTCGTCTGGTTCCGCGGAAAAGACCTCCGCCTCAGTGACCACCTGCCGCTGGCGCGCGCGCTGCAGGGCGACGAGGTAATCCCGCTGTTCGTGCTGGACCCCTTCTTCTTCTCACCCGCGCGCGCGCGGGAGCTGCCTCACCGCATGCAGTTCCTGCTGGAGTCCATCGCCGTGCTGCAGGACGAGCTCGCCGCGCGCGGGTCGCAGCTGCTCGTGGTGCCGGGGAAGAGCGTGGAGGTCATCCCCGAGCTGGTGGCGCGCCTGCGGGTGGACCGCGTGGTGGCGCAGCGCTGGGTGGAGCCCTTCGCCCGCGAGCGTGACCGCCGCGTGCAGCAGGCGCTCGGCGACCGCTTCGAGCTGCTCCCGGGCGAGACGCTGCTGCCGCCCGGCACGCTGCGCACCGGGGCCGGCAAGCCCTACTCGGTGTTCAGCCAGTTCGCGCGGTCGTTCCGCCGCGAGGTGGAGGTGAGCGCACCACTCCGGGCTCCGAAGCAGCTGCCGCCCCTGCCGGACAAAGTATTGACCCAGGTGACTTGCGTGCAGGTGCCCACCCTCGAGCAGTTGGGCATCCGGTACAACGGCGCACTCCAGCCCGGTGGTGAGCGCGCAGCCAACCAGCGTTTGCGCGCGTTTCGACTCGGTGCAGCCCCCAGTTACCACCAGCAACGCGACCGTATGGACATCCCAGGCACCAGCCGACTCTCGGCCGACCTCCCAAGTTCGGCACGCTCTCGCCTCGCCAGGTCTGGTACGAGATCGAGCGCGCTCACCGCGGCACCGAAGCGTGCGACAAGTTCCTCAACGAGCTGATCTGGCGTGAGTTCTCACACAGCACGCTGTGGGACCGCCCGGCGCTCCTGAGCGAGCCCTTCCGCGCAGACTTCGTCGGCTTCCCGTGGCGCGCGCCCGAGCAAGCGCCGGATCTCTGGGAAACGTGGGTGAATGGGAAGACGGGGTACCCCATCGTGGACGCGGCGGCACGACAGCTGTTGCACGAGGGCTTCGTCCACAACCGCGCGCGCATGATCGCAGCGAGCTTCCTGACGAAGCATCTCTTGATCTCGTACCGTGCCGGCGAAGCGCACTACATGAAGTACCTCACGGACGGTGACTGGGCGCAGAACAACGCCGGCTGGCAGTGGTCGGCGGGCTGTGGCTGCGATGCGCAGCCCTACTTCCGTGTGTTCAACCCCACGCTGCAGGGCGAGCGCTTCGACCCCGAGGGCGACTACGTGCGGCGCTACGTGCCCGAGCTGGCCACGCTGCCCGCGCGCTTCATCCACGAGCCCGCAAAGGCGCCAGAGGCCGTGCTGCGCGCAGCGGGCGTGACGCTGGGTGAGACGTACCCGCTGCCCATCGTGGACCACGCGCTGGCGCGGGAGCGCTTCCTCGCGCTCGCCAAGCAGCACATGGCCAGAACGAAGGCGGGCACGCCCGGTGCCGAGGTGAAGGCGTGAGCACGATCGACTCCATGTCCCCCGATGGGCGCAAGCGCGTGCTGAGCGCGCGCGGCGTCACCAAGGTCTACCGCATGGGCGAGGTGGACGTGCACGCGCTCCGTGGCGTGGACTGGGACCTCCACGAGGGCGAGATGACCGTGCTGGTGGGCGCCAGTGGCTCCGGCAAGAGCACGCTGCTCAACATCATGGGCGGGCTCGACACCCCGACGGAGGGCGAGGTGCGCTATCGCGATCAGGACCTCAGCCGCGCCAACGCCAACGAGCTCACCCGCTTTCGCCGCCAGCACGTGGGCTTCGTCTTCCAGTTCTACAACCTGGTGGCCAGCCTGACCGCGCGCGAGAACGTGGAGCTGGTCACCGACTTGGTGGACGGCGCCATGAGCCCCGACGAGGCGCTCGAGCGCGTGGGCCTCAAGGGCCGCTCGGACCACTTCCCCGCGCAGCTCTCCGGCGGCGAGCAGCAGCGCGTGGCCATCGCGCGCGCCATCGCCAAGCGCCCCGACGTGCTGCTGTGCGACGAGCCCACGGGGGCGCTCGACTTTCACACGGGCGTCATGGTTCTCGAGGTGCTCACGCAGATCAACCGCGAGCTCGGCACCACCACCGCCATCATCACGCACAACGCGCCCGTGGCGAGCATCGCGGATCGCCGCATCGTGGTGGCCGACGGTCTGGTGGTGGCCAACGAGACGGGCTTCGAGAAGATGAAGCCGCAGGACCTCACATGGTGAGCGGCCGGTGCTGATCGGACCCCTGCACCGCAAGCTGCTGCGCGACCTGCGTGAGCTCAGCGGGCCCATCACCACCATCGCGGTCGTGGTCGCCTGCGGCGTCAGCGCGTTCCTGAGCCTGTCCGGGACGCATCGCGCTCTGGTGGACGCCCGTGCTCGCTACTACACCGCGCAGCGCATGGGCGACGTGTTCGCCACCGCCGAGCGCGCGCCCGAGAGCCTGGCCGCGCGCATCGCGGCGCTGCCGGGTGTGAGCCGTGTCCAGACCCGTGTGGTCACGGGCGTGCGCATCCCGATGCCCAGCTTGGAGAGCCCTGCCGACGGGCTCTTGGTGTCCATCCCGCGAGATGGCGTGGAGCGCCTGAGCGCCATCCGCATGGTCAGCGGGCGACGTCCGCTCTCGGGCCACGACGACGAGGTGGTGGTGCTGGAGGCGTTCGCCCTCGTTCATGGGCTCGAGCTGGGTGATCCGCTGCGCGTCGTGATCGAGGGCCAGGAGCGCACGCTGCGGGTGGTGGGCTTGGCCATGTCGCCCGAGTGGGTCTTCCCCGTGCAGCCGGGCAGCTTCGCGCCCGACAACGCGCGCTTCGCGGTGGTCTGGATGTCGCGGCCGGCGCTGGCAGCGCTGACGGACCAAGAGGGGGCCTTCAACGAGGTGGTGCTGGAGCTCCAGGCGCACGCGCAGGCGCCGGTGGTGATCGAGGCGCTCGACCAGATGCTCGAGCCCTATGGGGGCTGGGTGCCTACGGCCTCGACCGGCAGATCTCGGACTACTTCCTGTCCCAAGACCTCCAGCAGCTCGAGGGCATCGCCACCTTCGCGCCCGTGCTCTTCCTGGCGGTCGCCGCCTTCCTGCTCAACGTGGTGCTCGCGCGCATCGTGTCGTTGCAGCGCGGCGTGGTGGCCACGCTGAAGGCGCTGGGCTACACGGACGTCAGCATCGCGCTCCACTATCTCGAGCTGGTGGTGGTGATCGTCACGCTCGGCGCGACGCTCGGCCTGATCCTCGGCAAGTGGCTCGGGAACATGGTCACCAGCCTCTACCTCGGCTTCTATCACCTGCCCCACGTGGTCTTCAGTGTGCCCCTCGACACGGCCGCCGCGGCCATCGTCACCGCGCTGATCGCCGGTGTGGTGGGCGGCCTCGGCGCCGTGCGCAGCATCCTGAGCATGACCCCGGCCGAGGCGATGCGGCCGCCCACCCCCCCCGCGTACCATGGCGGGCGGCAGATGCCCCAGTGGCTGCGTCTGGTCATTTCCCCGTCGTTCCGCATGGTGACGCGCGAGCTCGTGCGGCAGCCCATCCGCACGCTATTGAGCGTCGTCGGCATCGCGATGTCCGTGGGGCTGCTGGTGCTCGGAGCGTCCATCACCGACTCGATGGAGGTCCTCATGGGCCAGCTGCTCCCCTCCACGCAGCGCGACGACCTCTCGGTCTCGCTGCGGTCGCCCGTGCCGCTCGCGTCGCTCTCGACCTTTCGCGCCATGGAAGGTGTCCAACGCGCCGAGGGGCTACGCGTCGTGCCTGCGCGCTTCGAGATGGGGGCGCGTCAGCGTACGGCGACGATCACCGGGTATGCCGAGGATCACGACCTGCGCGCGCTGCGCGACCTCACGGGACATCGCGAGTCCATCCCGGCGCAGGGCATGGTGCTGACCCAGATCCTGGGCGAGCGCCTGGGTGTCCGCGTGGGGGAGCACGTGCGCGTCGTCGTCCTCGACGGCGAGCGGCGCACCCTCTCCATCCCCGTCGCTGGCTTCGTCAATGAGCCCATGGGCATGGCGGGGCACATGGAGCTCTCTGCGCTGCATCGCCTGCTCGCGGAGCCGGAGAGCATCAATACGGTGTTGCTGGCAGTGGACCCGTTGGCTGCTGGCGAGGTGCAGGCGCGTGTGGACGACATGCCGATGGTGGGGTCGTCAGGCAACGTCAAGCGCTCCATCGCGCAGTTCGCCGAGCAGAGCGGGAAGTCGATGGACATCTTCGCTACCGTCATCTCGCTCTTCGCGGCGGCCATCACCATCGGCGTCGTCTACAACAACGCGCGCATCGCGCTGAACACCCGCCAGCGGGACCTCGCCTCCATGCGCATCCTGGGCTTCACGCAGCCCGAGATCAGCGCCGTGCTGCTGAGCGAGCTGACGTTGCAGGTGGTGCTCGCGCTGCCCTTCGGACTCTGGCTAGGGCGCCAGATGCTGCGCGGTATGATGGCGGGCATCGACCCCGAGGTGTACCGCATGCCCATCGTCATCCACTCGTCCAGCTACACCACGGCCGCGGTGGTCACGGTGCTCGCCTCGCTGGTGGCCGGATACATCGTTCGTCGCCGGCTCGACTCGCTCGATCTGATCGGCACGCTCAAGACAAGGGACTGAAGTATGAGTGAACGCGCAACGCTTCGACGCACCCTGCGCAACGGTGCTTACGTACTCCTGGTGGTGGTCGCCGGCGGCGCGCTCTATCTGGGCTCCCAGCCGAAACCCGAGCCCGTGGACACGGTGCGGATCGCGCGCGGGAGGTTGGCGGTGACCGTGGAGGACGACGGCCGCACGCGCGTCAGCGACCGCTACTCGCTCTCGGCGCCCATCTCCGGTTCGCTCGCGCGCATCACGCTCGAGCCCGGAGATCCCGTCACGGTGGAGACCGTGGTGGCCCACATCGGCGCCATGGAGGTGATGCTGATGGACCCGCGCACGCGGGCGCAGGCCGAAGCGAGCTTGGCAGCGGCGGTGGCCAGCCAGTCGCGCGTCCACGCCGAGGTCACGCGGGCCGAGACCGCGGCACAGTTCGCGCAGCAAGAGCAAGCGCGCCAAGAGGGACTGGCCACTGGCGGAGGGGCCCCGCGAGCGGTCGCCGATCGTGCGCGCTACGAGGCGCAGAGCGCGGCCGAGGCTCTTGCGAGCGCGCGCTTCGCCGCTCGCGTGGCCGATCACGAGGTGCGCGTGGTGCGCGCGTCGCTGAGCCGCGAGGGGAGCGAGACCGAGGTGCTGCCGCTGCTCGCGCCGGTGGATGGCGTGGTGCTGCGCGTCTTCGCGGAGAGCGCTGGCGTGGTGCAAGCCGGTCAGCCGCTCCTCGAGATCGGCGACCCGGCCAGCCTCGAGGTGGTGGTGGAGGTGTTGACGACCGAAGCCGTGGCCATCGAGGTGGGCGACCCGGTGGAGCTGGTGCGCTGGGGTGGCGGCGAGAGCCTGCACGGGCGCGTGCGCGTGAAGGAGCCCTCGGCGTTCACCACGCGCAGCGCGCTCGGCGTGGAAGAGCAGCGCGTCCGTGTGGTCATCGAGCTGCAGGACCCGCCCGAAGAGCGCGCGGGCCTGGCCGATGGCTATCGCGTGGAGGCGCGCATCGAGGTGGACGCCGTGGACGACGTGCTGCTCGTGCCGTCCAGTGCGCTGTTCCGTGATGGCGATGGCTGGGCCGTGTACGTCATGCGCGAGGGCGCCGCTCACAAGGTGGCGGTCGAGCTGGGCCTAGAGAACCCCGACCACGCCGAGGTACGCTCGGGCCTCAGCGAGGGCGACGACGTCATCGTGCATCCCGGCGACACCATTCGGGAGGGCGTGCTGGTGACGCCCCGCGAGTGAGTGGGTGAGCCCACGGGCCGCCGCACCTCAGGCGAAGAGCGCGTCGTAGCGCCGTTGCATCTCGGCCGGCGTCACCTCTTCGATGGAGTGGCCAATCATCCACTCGTGTCCGAAGGGGCACCGCACCGTGCCGGAGCGCTCGCCGTAGAACGCGTCCGTGGGCTCGCGCAGGAGCGTGGCACCGGCTTCCACGGCCTTCGCGATCATGGCGTCCGCGTCGTCCACGTGGAGGTGGATGGAGACCGTGGCACGCGCTGCGCCCGGGCTCTGGTCCGGGGCCAGATAGCCCATCTCCGGGAATGGGTCGCACAGCATCAGCACGGTGCCGCCGAAGTTCAGCTCGGCGTGGCCCACGCGGCCGCTGGGCTCCACCAGGCGGAAGTCCTCGCGGGCGGCGAAGACGCGGGTGTAGAAGGAGATCGCGTCGCTCGCGTTGCTGACGCGCATGTAGGGGTAGAGCGCTTGAGTGGACATGACGACCACTCTGCCGCGCCTGCGCTCAGGCGTCTTGAAGGAAATTGAACTCGGTGCGGCACGGTCATTGCTCCACACCGACGACATGCCCACCAACACGCATGGCCCCGTGCCACTCTGTGCCAGAGGTCGCTCGTGAACGCTTTTCGCTTTCCCTCCCGTACGTATGCCGCCCTGCTCGCCGCCCTGGGGCTCGGTGCTACGGGCTGCAGCTGCTTCGCCGCGGGAACGCGGGTCCGGGTCCCCGGAGGCACGCGGACCATCGAATCGCTGCGCGTCGGTGACGCCGTGCTCGCCTTCGACCCGGAACGCGGGGTCGTGGCCGAGCGCGTCCTCCAGACCTTTCATCACCGCGACCGGCCCCTGCTGCGTCTCGTCTCCGACCGAGGCGTGACGCATACGACCTCGGAGCACCCCTACTTCACGGAGCGCGCTGGCTTCGTGCCGGCCCTCGCCCTGTCCGAAGGCGCTCGCCTCCACGGCTTCGATGCCGGGCCGGTCGCGGTGGGAGAGGAGACGCGCGTCATCGCCATCGCTCCTCTCCTGTGGACAGCAGACGTCTGGAACCTCTCGATCAGCGGCCCGCAGACGTACTTCGCCGACGACCTCTTGGTCCACAACAAGAGCCCTCCTTGTCCGGATTGCAGCGACTACCCGGCACCCTGTGAGGGACACGACCGCGACGGTGACGGGGTCCCCTGGGAGCGCGACTGCGATGACTCGACGGTCATCGTCGGCGAGTGTGCGCCTACGCAAGAGCGCGCGTACGCGTGCATCTGGGACTATCAATCACTCTCGCGAGACGCAGGGACACACGATGTCGGAACCAGCGCGGCAGACGCCGGCGACGGCGGCACCACGGACGGCGGGCCTGACGATGGCGGCCCCGGTCACCCTGGACACGACGCTGGCGCTGATGGTGGATGAACCCCTGGGTGGTAGGGCGACTACCGTGAGTCGATCGGCACCCCAGTGAACTCGGGCGCCTCGCTCAACGGCAGGTGGAAGACCTGCTCGGGCTGCACCTTCTGGTACCGCGCAGGGGTGATGCCCGCGTGCTCGCGGAACTCGCGCGTGAGGTGCGCCTGGTCAGCGTAGCCCAGCGCGGCGGCCAGCGCGCCCAGGCCCTCGCGGCCGACTTCGCCCCGCTGGAACGCCTCGAGCGTGCGGCGAAAGCGGAGCACGCGGGTGAAGCGCTTGGGCGCGATGCCGGTGGCCTCCTCGAAGAGCGTGAGGAAGCGCCGGTGGCTGTAGCCGGACTCGGCCACCACCTCGCTCACGCTGGCCGCGTGGGGCGCCGAGAACCGCGCAAGGGCGTGGCGCACCGCCGGGTGCAGGGCCCGCTCGCGCAGCCGGCTCATTAGCAGCGCCTCGAACCGCTGCAGGCGCTGGGCCGCGCTCGGCAGCGCGCGTAGCTCGTCGCACCACGCCTGGGTGACACCTCCCAGCAGGTCATCGAGGGGCGTGTGCGTCTCGGCCAGCTGGCGCCCCGGTACGCCCAGCAGGGCCAGCGTGGCGCCGGCGCAGAGCTCCGCGCCCACCGTCTCTGCGTCGGCCACCTGCTTGATGTAGGCGCCCGAGCGCGGGCCCCCCACCACGCCGCTGCGGATGAGCTGCACCCCGGAAGCGCTCGTGGCGGGCAGCAGCTGCAGCGGAGGGCCCGACAGCCGCAGCACCACGTGCGCGAGGCCGCTCGGCAGCATGCGCTCCCAGCAGAGCGGACCGCTCTCGGCGCCGGCTGCCTCCCCGGGCTCGCTCGCCCACAGCAGGCGAACGAAGGGCCGGAGCACAGCGCCGGGCCCGCGGATGATCACGCGGCCAGGTGCTTCGCGTGGAAGGCCAGGTGCTCGCCGATGAACGTGGCGATGAAGTAGTAGCTGTGGTCGTAGCTCGCCTGCATGCGCAGCGTCAGCGGGTAGCCCGCGCGGTCACACGCGGCCTGCAGCCGCTCGGGCTGCAGCTGCGCGTCCAAGAACGAGTCGGCCGTGCCCTGGTCCACCAGCATGGGCAGCTGCTCGGTGGCGTTCTGCACCAGCTCGCACGTGTCCCACGCACGCCAGACCTCGCGGTCCGGTCCCAGGTAGGCGCCGAAAGCCTTGTGGCCCCAGGGCACCTGGGTGGGCGCCACGATGGGCGCAAAGGCCGACACGCTGCGGTACATGCCCGGGTTCTTGAGCGCCGCGATCAGCGCCCCGTGACCGCCCATGGAGTGCCCCATGATCGCCCGCCGTGGCGCCGTGGGGAAGTGCGCGTCCACCAGCGCGGGCAGCTCCAACGTCACGTAGTCGAACATGCGAAAGTGCTTCTGCCAGGGCTCCTGCGTGGCGTTCAGGTAGAAGCCCGCGCCCTGGCCGAGATCGTACGCCTCGTCGTCTGGCACCCCAGCACCCCGCGGGCTCGTGTCCGGCGTGACCAGGATGAGCCCCAGCTCCGCCGCGTAGCGCTGCGCGCCTGCTTTGGTGATGACGTTCTGCTCGGTGCAGGTGAGCCCGCTCAGGAAGTACACCACCGGGCACGGCCCCGCTGTGGCCTGCGGCGGCAAGTACACGCCCACGCGCGCGTCACCCCCGAGCGTGGTGGACGCGTGCTGCCAGACCTCTTGGGTGCCGCCGAAGTGGGCGTGTGTCTCGGTGCGTTCCATGCGCGTTCCTGCCTTCAGAAGTGGATGACCGTGCGGATGGACTTGCCTTCGTGCATCAGGTCGAAGGCTTCGTTGATCTTCTCGAGCGGCAACGTGTGGGTGATGAACGGGTCGAGGTCCAACTCGCCGCTCATGGCCTGCTCCACCATGCCGGGCAGCTCCGTGCGGCCGCGCACGCCGCCGAACGCCGTGCCGCGCCAGACGCGCCCCGTGACCAGCTGGAAGGGCCGCGTCTTGATCTCCTGGCCCGCGCCCGCCACGCCGATGATGACGCTCTCGCCCCAGCCCTTGTGGCAGCACTCGAGCGCGGCGCGCATGACGTCCACGTTGCCGATGCACTCGAAGCTGAAGTCCACGCCGCCGTCGGTCAGCTCCACGATGACCTCCTGGATGGGCTTGCTGTGGTCCTTCGGGTTGATGCAGTCGGTGGCGCCCAGCTGCTTGGCCAGCTCGAACTTCCCGGGGTTGGTGTCCACGGCCACGATGCGCCCCGCGTTCGCCTGCTTGGCACCCACCACCACCGCGAGCCCGATGCCGCCCAGGCCGAACACCGCCACGCTGTCGCCGGCCTTCACCTTCGCGGTGTTGTGCACCGCGCCGATGCCCGTGGTCACGCCACAGCCCAGGAGGCACACCTTCTCGAGCGGCGCGTTGTCGTGGATCTTGGCCAGCGAGACCTCGGCCACCACCGTGTACTCGCTGAACGTGCTGCAGCCCATGTAGTGGAAGATGGGCTTGCCCTGGTAGGAGAAGCGCGACGTGCCGTCCGGCATGAGGCCCTTGCCCTGTGTGGCGCGCACGGCCTGGCACAGGTTGGTCTTGCCCGACTTGCAGAACTTGCACTCGCGGCACTCGGCTGTGTAGAGCGGGATGACACGGTCGCCCTTCGCCAGGCTCGTGACGCCTTCGCCCACCTCCACCACGATGCCGCCGCCTTCGTGGCCCAGGATGGCGGGGAACAGGCCCTCCGGGTCGTCGCCGCTCAGCGTGAACGCGTCGGTGTGGCACACGCCGGTGTGGGTGATCTTGACCAGCACCTCCCCGCGCTGTGGCGGGGCCACGTCGATCTCGACGATCTCGAGGGGTTTTCCAGCGGCAAAGGCAACAGCGGCGCGACTCTTCATGCGGTCCTCGTGGGGGCGTTCAGGGGGGGTGGAGCGAGCCGCGAGGGTACTGCGTCGGGGCCTGGAAGGCACGCGTTGGTGCGTGCGCTCGAAACCGCCGATCGCGCGGATCCCGACCCATCAATTTGACGTGGCCGCGCCACGTTGCGCTACAGGGCCAGGACTTCGACGCGCTGGGGCAGGCGTCCGCCGAGGTGGCTCGCTTATTGCTCGAGGGCTCACGCAGGTGTGTGTGATGACCCTGGCCAACAACGAACCGACCTCCCCTCTGCCCGGTGTGCTCCTGTTGGGCGTGCTGCTCGCGCTCGCCGTGCCGGCGACGGCCCACGCGCAGCGCCGCGATGACGAGGCCCGGGCGCTCTACTCGGCCGGAGAGATCGCGTTCAGCGAGGGGCGCTACGAGTATGCGCTCGTGCACTTCCAGCGCGCCTACGAGCTGAGCCCGCGGCCGATCCTGCTCTTCAACATCGGCGCCTCGGCCGAGAGGCTCAGCCGCGACACGCTCGCGCTCGAGGCCTACGAGCAGTACCTGCAGGAGCTCCCGGACGCGCCGAACCGCCGGGTGGTGGCCGCGCGCATCGTGCTTCTGCGACAGGCGCTCTACGGGCAGCCTGAGCCCTCTCTCGAGACGGATGAGCCGACGGGCGCCGGGCCGTGGATCGTCGTGGGCGTGGGCGCCGCGGCCGTGGCGCTCGGCGCCGTGTTCACGGGGCTGGGCTTCGCCGACGCGGCGACGGTGCGCGACCTGCCGGACGGCACCCCTTGGGCCGCCGTGGCCGACGAATACGAGCGCGCTCCACGCCGGCAGATGGCGGGCTTCGCGCTGCTCGGGGTGGGCACCGTGGCGGTGGTCACGGGCGTGGTGCTCGCCATCAGGGGCAGCCGCAACTCACCGTCCGAGGCCCCCGCCTCGGACGCCACCCAGGTCACGGGCTGGGTCGACCAACACTCGGCAGGCGTCGTGGCCTCGGGGAGCTTCTGATGACTTTCGAAAACCTGATGCGTTCGGGTGCGCTCTTCGGGCTGCTTCCGCTCCTGCTGCCGCTCACGGCATGCCTGCCAGAGATCCCCGAGGGGCGCATCGCCTGTGCCGTGGACGACGACTGCCCGCGGGCGCTCACCTGCCGCTCGTCCCGCTGCTACTCGAGCTCCTCGACGCTGGATGCGGACGTCGTCGACACGGGGACGGCGGACATCGGTGTGTCGGACACGGGGGTGCTGGACACGGGGCTCGTCGACACGGGGACGTTGGACATGGGAGCGCTGGACACGGGGACGCTGGACACGGGGGTCGTTGGTCCCACCTTTCCGTGGACGAGCCAGTTCGGGACGAACGCCGATGACACCGTGTGTGCCGTCGTGTCGAGCGCGTCGGGCGACGTGGTCGTGGTGGGGTTGGTGGCCGACCGGCTCGCGGATGCCAGCCAGGGCTACGGTGACGCGGACGTCTACGTCCGCCGCTACACCAGCTCGGGCGCCATCTCCTGGACGCGTCAGTACGGCGGCTCCGGGCAGGATCACGCCACGGGCGCGGGGCTGGACGCGGCCGGCAACGTGTACGTCGCGTATCGCTCACCGCATGGGTCGGGAAACCCCACCGAGCATCTCGTGAAGCTCGGTCCCACGGGGGCCGAACTCTGGAGCCGGACGCTCGCCTTCGGTGACGACGAGGTCGTGATCAACGCCATCGCCGTGGACCCGAGTGGCAATGTGTACCTCGCGGGTGAGCTCAGCGGGGACAGCGCCACCGGTACTTCCGACGCCTTTGTGCGGAAGTACAGCACCTCGGGCACGGAGCTGTGGACTCGGCAGGTCACCACGAACTCCGACGGAGGCAGCCCCGAAGACTCGCGCGAGTACGCGAGCGCCGTCGCAGCGGACGCGAGCGGGAACGTCTACCTCGGCGGCAGCGCGGGCAAGTCGTTCGGCGGTGGACCCAGCACTGGTAGCGGTCCGCTCTTCCTCCGCATGCTCGACGCGAGCGGCGACGTCTCGTGGACGCGGCAGTTCGGGCCTTCATCGACCGACGAGTTCGAGGATACGCTGAGCGCGCTGGTGGTGAGCGCCGACGGCGCCACGCTGTACGCGGCAGGAACCGTCCGCGGCGCGTTGCCCTCGAACACCCACGCCGGTGGCGCCGACGGGTTCGTCCAGGCCTACCGCACGAATGGCGCGCGCTCGTGGGCACACCAATTCGGCGAGAACGACGATGACTTCGCGACGGGCGTCGCCCTCGGTGCGAACGGCGACGTGTACGTGGTCGGATTCACGAAGGCCGCGCTCCCGCCTGCCACGCACTTGGGCGGCACCGACGCGTTCGTGCGGCGCCTCACCCCGGCCTCCGGGGCGGCCATCTGGACACGCAGCTACGGCACCTCGGACGACGACACGGGGATGGGCGTGCACATCTCGGCGCTCGGGGCCCTGCTGCTCGGGGGGACCACCAAGGGGACGCTCCCGACGGAGACGAGCGCTGGCAACCAGGACGCGTTCGTGATGGCCCTGCCTCTCTGAGCGCGGTCGTCGCGTGCTCCCGGGCTCTATCAGGTTGATGGGTTGGCCACGCGCGCGCCTTGGCGGGTGGTACAGGCAAGCACCGCGGTGGTGGCTCGCAACTTGCTTCGGTGTGGCTCCATGAAGAACGCCGTCATGTGTATCGTTCCGAGCTGGGCCCAGGCCGAGCTCATCGTGGGCCAGCTGGCGAGCGCCGGCTTCGCTCGCCAAGACATCTCGGTGCTCTTCCCCGAGCCATCGGCCACCACCGAGTTCGCCGACGAGAACAGCACCAAGGCGCCCGAGGGCGCGCTGGCGGGCGCGAGCGCGGGCGGCATCGTGGGCGGGGCCTTCGGCTTCTTGGTGGGCCTGGGCGCGCTCTTCATCCCAGGCGCGGGGCCCTTCCTCGCCGCGGGGCCCATCTTGTCGGCGCTCAGCGGGGGTGCGGCCGGCGCCGCGGTGCTCGGCGTCGCGGGCGCGCTCATCGGCATGGGCGTCCCCGAGGACCAAGCCCAGAGCTACGAACAGCGGGTCGCCAGCGGACACCTGCTCATCTCGGTGCACACGGCGAACCGTGAAGAGCAGAAGCGCGCGGAGCGCATCTACGAGGCCGCCAGCGCCGAGCACATCGGCTCCAACGTGGATTCGCGCGTTTCGTCCCCCGATCAAGTCACGCGTATTGCCTCACAGTCTTGACGTCAGCTCGTTCTACCGCCATCGTAATCCTCTTGTGATCCCGTGCTGGGATCCGCTTGGTGGCGCGACTTTGGGGCTCAGACGAGAGGTACGGACTGTGACGCATGCGGTGGCTCCCGGTAGGGTGGCTTGGTGGGGTGGTCTGGTCTTCGCGGTGCTGGTGATGGCGGCTCTCGGGCTCGCCCCGGCCGCGAGTGCGCAGGGAAGTGATGACGAGGCGCGGGCGCTCTACTCGGCGGGCGAGATCGCCTACAACGAGGGCCGCTTCCAGTCCGCCCTAGAGTACTTTCAGCGCGCCTACGAGCTCAGCTCGCGTCCCGCGCTGCTCTACAACATCGGCAGCGCCGCCGAGCGCGTCCGTCAGGACGACGTGGCCCTCGCCGCGTTCGAACAGTACCTGCAGGAGGTGCCCGAGGCGCCCAACCGCGCGGCCGTCCAGGCGCGCATCGAGATCCTCCAAGCCGCCATTGCGGAGCGCGCCGCGCGCCCGGAAACGACGCCAGACGAGGAGCCCGACGCCGAGCCAGAACAAGATGAGGCGGGGTCAGCCTCGGGCGCGTCCGACGACTCGGGCGCCTCGGTGGTGCCTTGGGTCATGGTGGGCGCCGGCGGCGGCGTGGCGGTTCTGGGGGCCGTCTTCGTGGGGCTGGGGTTCAAGGATGCCGGCACCGTGACGGACGCGCCGCAGGGCTCCGACTGGTCCAGCGTGTCGGGCGCGTACGACCGTGCCCCGCGACGGCAGGCCATCGGCTTCGCGCTGGTGGGCGTGGGCGTCGCCGCCGCCGTCACCGGCGTGGTGCTGGCCGTGACGGGCGGCTCGGACGACGACGCGAGCGCGGACGGCGACTCGGGTGTGTCGGCCTGGGTAGATCGTGGTACGGCCGGCGTGGTCGGTTGGGGGACGTTCTGATGCAGTTCGATCGCTTTTCACTCATCGCGGCCGCTGGGTTGCTCACGCTGTTCCACGCAGGCTGCTCGCCCAGCATCCCCGAGGGGCGCTTCAGCTGCACGTCCGCCACGGTCGCGGCCGACTGCCCACCCAACTGGGCATGCCGCGCCGACGGCCTCTGCTACCGCACTCCGGGCAATGTCCCTGATGGGGGGACTGACCAAGGTGGTGGTGGCGACGCCGACGTCACCGGCGACGGCAGCCTGTGCACTGCGGCCGACCCGGCCGACCTCGCCGCGGTCGACGCGAACTGCGACGGTGTGGACGGTGTGCTCGGGTCCACGGGCTTCGTCTACGTGCGCCACGACGGGCTGATGACGGGCAACGGCGACTCGCCCGCGGCGGCCGTGGACCTGGCGCGCGCGTTCGTCGTGGCCAACTCACGCATCGCCACCAGCATCGACGTGACCCTGCTCCTCGCCGAGGGGGCTTACGCGACGAGCTCGGCATACCAGGTCGAGGCCGGCGACGGTCTCCTCACGCTCGTGGGTGGCTACACCACTGACTTCACCGCGCGTGGGACGTCTCGCAGCGTCGTGACGTCGACCGAGGAGAGCGCGCTGCTCATCGATGCGGCCGAGGTGACCGTCGACTCGGTGGACTTTGCGACGGCCGCCAACCGGACCACGCGCACCGTGACTGTGGTGGGCTCGCCGGCGACCACGCTGCGGAACCTCACCATCACGGCGGGCCGAGGTGGCGACGGGGTGGCGGGCTCGCCAGGCACCCCGAACACCACGACGGGCGCGGTCGGCGACGACGGCGGGGACGGCTCCTCACGGTATGTCCGCGGCTCGGGCGGCGGTGGCGGGGCCAGCGCAGGCGGAAACGGCTCGGCACCCGACCAGACCGCCGATCCCCAGAACGGGGCCCCTTCCGACGTGACGGGGACGAGCTGCGGGGGCGGGGGAGACGCGGGCGGCCGCCCGGTCTTCACCTGCTCATGCGACATCATCAACTCGACGAGCAGCGCTGACGGCGACAACGGTGAGCCCGGTTGTGCTGGCGCCCCTGGTGCACACGGGGCAGGCGGGGTGGCCGCCGCAGGCACGCTCTCCGTAGACGGCGCGTGGGTGCCCGCCGCGGGAGCAGGGCCTGGAGACATGGGCAGGCCTGGCCACCAGGGCGGCGGCGGCGGTGGTGGCGGCAACTCGCAGTGCAACAACATCAACGAGTTGGGCAATGACATCAGCAGCTCGGGTGGCGGCGGCGGCGAAGGGGGCTTGCCGGGCGGCGGCGGCGGTGGCGGGGAGCCCGGGGGCCCGGGGGGCGCTTCCATCGCGCTCACGTCCGTGAACTCGACGGTGACGCTGCGGTCGGTGACGCTGGTGACTGAAGGTGGTGGGGCCGGCGGCCGAGGCGAAGTGGGCGGCACCGGGAGTGGCGGCGGCCCGGGCGGCGACGGGGGGTCAGGCTTCACCTACGCAGGGCTCGACGCGGCTTGCGGCACGGCCGCCCTGGACAGAGTCCGTGGCGGCCGTGGCGGCGACGGCGGCCCCGGCGGGGCAGGCGGGCAGGGCGGTTGCGGCGGCGGCGGCGCAGGAGGTCCCTCGCTGGGCATCCTCTCGAGTGGCAGCGTCGTTGGGATCGACGGCACTGTGATGTTCACCATCGGAGCCGGGGGCAGCGCCGGACCCTCGTGCACCGGTGGGAATCCGGGCGGTGTTGGCGTGCAGCAGAACCAGGTCTCCCTGTAGTCCTGGCCCGAAACGACCAGAACTTGGCCGGCACGGACCTGGGCCTGCGCGCCGGCCGAGGGCATCCTCGTGGGGTAGCTCGAAAGGAACCCCCATGACCAGCGAACACGTGGACGTCCTCATCATCGGCGCCGGCCTCTCGGGCGTGGGGGCCGCGTGGCACCTGCGCGACAAGTGCCCGAGCAAGACGTTTGCGTTGCTGGAGGGTCGCGAGCGCATGGGCGGCACGTGGGACCTGTTCCGCTACCCGGGCGTGCGCTCGGACACGGACATGTACACGCTGGGGTACAAGTTCAAGCCCTGGAAGAACACGCAGACCATCGCCGACGGCACGCTCATCCGCGAGTACATCGAAGAGACCGCGCGCGAGAACGGCATCACCGACCACATCCGCTTCGGGCACAAGGTCACGCACGCCTCGTGGTCCAGCGAAGAGGCCCGCTGGACGGTGACGGCCACGCGCAGCGACGGCCAGACGGCCACGCTCACCTGCAGCTTTCTGATGATGTGTTCGGGCTACTACAGCTACGACGGCGGCTACACGCCCGAGTTCAAGGGGCGCGAGAGCTTCAAGGGGCAGATCATCCACCCGCAGGCCTGGCCCGAGGACCTCCACTACACCGGCAAGCGCGTGGTGGTCATCGGCTCGGGCGCCACCGCCGTCACGCTGGTGCCCTCCATGGCCGACAAGGCCGCGCACATCACCATGCTGCAGCGCTCGCCCACGTATGTGCTGACCATGCCGCGCGAGGACCGCGTGTCGCCCCTGCTGCGCCGCTTCTTGCCCGACAAGGTGGTGCACCACGCGGCGCGTGCAGCGTTCTTCGGCGCGCAGGCGGCCGTGTACCAGATCAGCAAGCGTAGCCCCGAGCTGTCGCGGCGCCTCTTGCTGGCCGGCGTGCGCCACCAGCTGGACGGCAAGCTGGACATGAAGCACTTCACGCCGCGCTACATGCCGTGGGACGAGCGCCTGTGTGCCGTGCCCAACGGCGACATGTTCAAGTGCATCCGCGAGGGCAAGGTCTCGGTGGTCACCGACCACATCGAGCGCTTCACCGAGCAGGGTGTGTTGCTGAAGTCGGGGCAGACCCTCGAGGCCGACATCATCATCACGGCCACCGGGCTCGAGATGCGCCTCTTCGGCGGCATGGGCATCGACGTGGACGGCGTGCCGAAGGCCATGAACGAAGCCCTTACTTACAAGGGCGTCATGTTCGCGGACGTGCCCAACCTGTCGCTGACGGTGGGCTACACCAACGCGTCGTGGACCCTGCGCGCCGACCTGGTGGCCGAGTACGTGTGCCGCCTGCTGAACGCCATGGACGAGCGCGGCGCGCAGCAGGTGATGGCGCGCAACCCGGGCGCTCACGTGGGCGTGCGGCCCATGCTGGAGATGGCCTCGGGCTACGTGGCGCGCGCCAAGGACAAGCTGCCGCGCCAGGGCGTGGACTCACCCTGGCAGCTGCCGCAGAGCTACCGGACCGACTTGAAGGCGCTGCGCTTCGACCGCCTGGACGACCAGCACCTGCGCTTCTCGAAGCGGTCGAAGAAGACGGCCACGGCCACGACCGAGTCTGCGCCGCGCGCCAAGAGCCGCCCACTGACCGTGAACTGAGCGCGCAGCACGTCAGCTGGGGTACCCTCACGGCAATGCTCGCCAAGGGTTCCAACATGCACCACATGCGCACCTTCGTCGTGCGCCATCACGGCGACGCAGGCTGGGAGCGAGTGCTGGGCGCGTTGGGCCCCGAAGAAGCCGCCTCCGTGCGCGCGGTGCTCCCGGTGGCCTGGTATCCGCTGGCCACGCAGCACCTCCTGCTGCGCACCATCGACCGCACGTTGGGGGCGGGGGACGGCGAGCTGGCGCGGGTGATCGGACGCTACGAGGCCGACCAGGACCTCACGCTCGTGCACCGGCTCTTCCTGCGGATGGCCAACCCGGCGTTCGTGCTGGAGAAGGCCGGCGACTACTGGAGCCGCTTCTACGAGGCAGGCACGTGGACCGTCACGCGCGGCGAGGGCGGCACCTCGGCGCGTGGTGAGCTGCGTGAGGTCGAGCCCACCGACGAGCTCTTCTGCCTGTACCTCGAGGCCTACGTCATGCGCATGTTCGAGCTGGTGGGGGCCAAGGACGTACGCGGCTCCCACAGCCGCTGTCGGTGCCGTGGCGCCGAAGCCTGCGTGTTCGAGGGCCGCTGGTCCTGAGCGCAGTGTGCCGTCAGGGCGCGCTGGGACGCGAGCTGCTGGTCGGGGTCGTCGTCGCGGGCGGCGTTGCGCCACTGGGAGCGCCGTCGACCACCCGGACGACCAGCGTCATCTCGGTGCCGCGCCGGTTGATGCTGAGCGCCCACGAGCTTGCGCCACGCAGCCCCGAGTAGGCGGCGAGCACCTCCTGGGGCGTGGTGGTGGGCCTGCCGTTGATGCTCTTCAGCAGGTCGCCGTTCCGGAGCCCGAGGGCAGCCAGCACGCTGCTGGGGCGGATGCCGTGCAGCCGGAAGCCGATGGCGCCGTTGTCGTTCGCCGGCACGGCGCGAGCAGAGCGCGCGAGGATGGCCAGGTTCGACAGGATCAGGTCGCGGGACTCGCGGCTCATGGTGGCGACGCCCGGGCCCACACGTGAGATGCCGGCGAGGATGCGCGCGATGATGGACTCGTTGCGCGTGGCCGCGGCGGGATCAGGGTCTGCGGCCGGGGCGGTGCTGGTGGACGGCCCCGCAGGGGGGCTCTGGCGGCCGGGCGGCGAGCCCGCCGGCACATCCGCCAGCGCGACCGCGGGCGCCGTCGCGAGCAACAGCGCGCACACCAGCAGGAGGCCACGTGAAGAGAACATCCGGGAGAGCATGGCGCTCAAGATACACCGCCGCCCGGCAGAGCGCCCGGCCGCTCCCGCTTCAGAAGGGGCCCACGCTGCGCGTCTGCTGCTGACCGGCGGAGTCGGCCTGGTCGGCCGCGATGCAGCCGCTGCCGATCAACGTCATGGTGAAGATGCTGAAGATCTCACCGAAGACCCACGCGAAGGGCATGACGTAGACCACGGTCATGGGCCCGAAGCGCGAGGTGAGCATGCCCGAGAACCCGCAGTTGCAGCAGCCCAGCACCAAGATGATGGCGAGCACGATGCCGATGGTCCCGAGGAGGGCACCGGTGTGCCGTTGGATCCACTCCACGCTCATGGAGAACGAGCCCGTGAAGTCGCGCTCGGTGGCCACCAGGTAGGTGGCTGGGTAGAGCATGACGGCGGCCGCGAGGCCCGGCAGGAAGCAGCACATGGTGCCCGCGGCGACCGCGATGAAGTAGACGATGGTGACCGCGAGGTTGGGGCCGAAGCGGGCGAGCGCGATGCGCAGGGCGTCGCCCACGCCGTTCACGGAGCCCGGGCCCTCGAGGATGACCATGCGCATGGCCCGCACCAGGCCGAGGCGCGCCGCGAACACCAGGAGCATGAGGCCACCCCCCAACAACCCGAGGGCGCTGGCCAACATGTTGCCTTGGGCGACCTCGCCGTACGCGCCGGTGCCGAGCTGCTGGAGCGCGTTGATGCGCAGGTACTGCGACACCCACAGCGGGATGTTGGCGACCAGCGCGCCCAACGACATGACCAGGAACCCGCCCAGGATGCCGGAGGGCACCAGGCGCCCCATCAGCGTCTTGAACACGTCCATGGCCGCGTTGAAGTCCGCCACCGCCAAGCGCCCGCCGCCGCCCTGCGGAGGGGGTGCGCCGAAGCCGCCGCCCTGCGGAGGGGGTGCGCCGAAGCCGCCGCCCTGCGGAGGTGCGCCGAAGCCACCACCTGCGCCGAAGCCTTGCCCCGAACCCCCGCTGGGGGGCCCACCGAAATTGCCGTTGGTCACGCCGCGAGCCTATCAGTGTCAGGCGCCGCTGTCGTCGCGCAGCTGCCGCATCTCCTTGAGCGGCGCGAACTTCTCGGGGTCCACCGGGTGCACCGTCACATGGCCCACCGCGAAGGCGTGCTCGAAGCGGGCGTCCAGCAGCGCCACGCGCACGCGCACGGTGCCCCAGCGCTGGCCCTTGATCTCGACCGAAGGCGTGGTGGAGTGCGTGTCCACCTCGATGGTGGTGCGGTCCGACACGAACACGAAGGCCGTCTCCTTCGGCACGCTGGCTTGCGCGTAAGACAGCTCGATGCGCTTCGTGAAGTGCGGGTGGCGCATGCGCGTGCCCTGCGCCACGGCGCCCACGGCGTCGAGCTGGGCGGCGATCAGCGCGGGCCCGAAGGCGCCGTCATCGTCGGTCAGGTCGGCCAGCTGGCTGCCCGGCTGGGTGCGCCGCGGGTCCTGTCCCGCCACCATCACCAGCTGGGCGCCCAGCTGCACGCTCACGCCGAACATCTTGAACGTGCTGTCGGGGGGGTGCGACGCCGCATGGAGCGACCGATAGCGCGCGAGCTCGTCCTCGGTGAGCAGCGGTCCGCTCGGCAGCGAGCGCAGCGTGGCGCGCAGGCGCTCACTCCCGTCGAAGCGCGTGCGCAGCTCCCAGCCCGCCTCGGTGCTGTGGTAGGTGGCGTCGAAGGGCACGTCCTGCTCGAGCGGCAGCGCCTGCCGGATGTCCACGTCGAGGGCGCACGGGAAGGTGCGCGCAGGGTCGTGTGCGCTGCAGCGCGACACGATGGGCAGCGTGCGCACGTGCGCGTGGTAGCCGCCGTGCAGGCGCCCGGGTGGGCCCTCGAGGGCCTTCGCAAAACGCATGGCGCCGGTGAGTGCGCAGCCGCCGTCGTCGCTCGGTTGCTCGCGGAGCTCCACGATCAGGTCGTCCAGCGCTCTCTGCGGGCTGCTCATGTCCCAAGTAGAACGTGTTCTACTGAGCGGGGCAAGCCGGCGCCGCCGCCGCCTCTCGCAGCAGCTCGCGCAAGAACGTGTGCGCCGGGTCTCCGTCGAAGCGCGGGTGCCACCAGATGCAGTGCTCCACCTTTGGCAGCTCACGCGGGGCGTCGATGACCACCACGCCGTCGAACGACACGGGCGCCTCGAGCAGTTGGCGCGGCGCCGTGGCCACCAGGTCCGTGCTGCGCACGATGGCGGGCAGCGCCAGCAGATACGGCAGCGACGCGCGGATGCCCTCGCGCGCCCCGAAGCCATAGCGGCTGTCGGCCATGGTGCGCGGCACGAAGCTCACCGGCGTGTTGGAGAGGTGCTGGTGCTCCCCGTAGTCCGCGAGCGTGAGCCGCTTGCGACGCGCCAGCTTGTGTCCGCGCCGCACCAGGCAGACGTACTCGTCCACGAACAGCGTCTCGCTGCGGATGCGCTCGGGCGGGCTCAACAGGAAGCCGAGCGCGAGGTCGATCTCGCCGTCGGTGATGCGCTCGGTCAGGTCCGGCAGCGAGATGGGCTCGGCCTGCAGGCGCACGCCCGGCGCGTGACGCTCGAGGGCACGCAGCAACGGAGGCAGCGTCAGCACGCTGTGCAGGTCGGTCATGGCCACGCGGAACACCCGGCGCGACGTCTCGGGCTCGAAGCGCAGGCCCAGCTGCACGGCGCGCTCCACCGCCTGCAACGCTTCACCGAGCGGCACCAGCATGGCGTCCGCGCGCGGCGTGCGCTTCATGACGCGGCCGCTCTGCACCAGCAGCGGGTCGTCGAACAGCTCCCGCAGGCGGCCCAGCGTCTGGCTCATGGCCGGCTGGGTCACGCCCGTGCGGCGCGCTGCGCGGGTGACGCTGCGCTCGCTCAAGAGGGCGTCGAGGGCCACCAGCGCGTTCAGCTGGAGGCCGTGCAGGAGCGACTGGGGCATCCCCGAGTATAAGCACAGCTTATGGCCGCAGGACGAATGCGGATGAGCGACCGCCGCACGCGCACCCTAAGGTCGTCCCCATGAGCACATCACCCTACGCGCGGGGTTGGTATCTGGTGGCCTGGAGCGCAGAGCTCGTGCCGGGTCAGGTGAAGCCCGTGCAGGCCTTCGGCAAGGCCTTCGTGCTCTACCGCGCCGAGGACGGCACACCCGTGCTGCTGGACGGACACTGCCCGCACCTGGGCGCGCACCTCGGGCACGGCGGCCGTGTGCAGGGCGACAGCATCGTGTGTCCCTTCCACGCGTGGCGCTTCGGCGCGCACGGGCGCTGCGTGGAGGTGCCCTACGCCACGCGCATCCCACCGCGGGCTGCCGTGGGGGCCTACCGCGTGGCCGAGCACAGCGGCATGATCTTGACGTTCCACGCGCCCGACGGGGTGGCGCCCAACTACGAGGTGCCCGTGCTGCCCGAAGTGAACGACCCGGCCTGGACGCCGCTCCAAGTGGCGGAGATCGAGGTGCGCACGCAGCCCCGCGAGGTCATCGAGAACATCGCCGACGTGGCGCACTTCCGCCCGGTGCACAACACCAAGATCGACGACTTCGAGGTCATCTTCGATGGGCCGCGGGCCACGCAGCGCAGCCTCGGGAAGGGGCGCAACCTGAAGGGCGAGAAGATCGACGTGCTGAGCATCGCCACCTACCACGGCCCCGCGGTGCAGTTCACGGAGCTGGCCTGGGCGTACCCCATGCGGCTGATCAACGCGCACCTGCCCATCGACCAGGACCGCCTGCTGCTGCGCTTCGGGGTGACGCTGCGCGCGGGCGAGGGGGTCACGCTGCCGCCCGCCATCTTGGAGGCGCACGTGGCCGCGGCGCGCAACGGGTACTTCGAGGACGTGGCCATCTGGGAGCACAAGCGCTGGCGCGACAAGCCCATCTTGGCCGACGGCGACGGGCCCATCGGCAAGGTGCGTGCGTGGTACGCTGCGTTCTTCACGGAGGCTTCGGCGTGATGTCCGCAACCAACCCCGCCGCGAACGAGCGCTACCTGGTGGTGTCCACCGACGGGCACGCCGGGCTCCTGCCCGAGAAGTACCGCGACTACCTGGACCCGCAGCACCGCGAGCGCTTCGACCGCGAGATCGGCGCCGAGGTCGCCGCCCGTGTGGCGCGCGAGAAGGACTTCCTGATCGACGAGTTCAACGAGAAGTGGCGCGCGGGCAACGGCGCGAAGCTGGCTGCGGCGTGGGACTCCGACATGCGCCTCGAGGTCATCGACGCCGACGGCGTGACGGCCGAGGTGCTGTTCCCGGACGGCATCACCGAGCGCAACGCGCCGCCCTTCGGCGCCGGCTTGGGCCTGCGCCCCTATGGCGTGGACCCCGAGCTGCAGTGGGCCGGGGCGCGCGCGCACAACCGCTGGATCGCCGAGTTCTGCGCGGCGGCGCCCGTTCGCCGCATCGGGCTCGCCATCGTGCCCATGCTGTACGACGTGGACGCCGCGGTGCGCGAGGTGGTGTGGGCGCACGAGCACGGGCTGCAGGGCATCTTGATCCCGGCGCTCACCGGGGATCATGCCCCGTACAACCACCCCAAGTACTACCCGGTGTGGCGGGCGTGCGAGGAGCGCGGGATGGTGGTGCACAACCACTCGGGGCCGGCGCCGGACTACGACTTCTCGCTGCCGGGCGCCATGGGCGTGTTCCTGGTGGAGTTCGCGTGGTGGGCCGCGCGCCCCATGTGGCACCTGATCTTCGGCGGCGTCTTCGAGCTGTTCCCGAAGCTCAAGTACTGCCTCACCGAGGTGAGCGAGTTCTGGGTGCCCCACACGCTCGAGCTCATGGACGTGCGCGCGTCGGTGAAGCACACCAGCGGCAAGCTCGGTGACTTTCGCTCGAACCTGACCATGAAGCCAAGCGACTACTTCCGGCGCAACTGCTGGCTCAGCGCGTCGGCGCTGTTCGACGAGGGCAGCACGGCCGTGCGCCACGACATCGGCATGAGCCGCATCATGTGGGGCACCGACTTCCCGCACCCCGAGGGCAGCTGGCCGCGCACGCGCGAGAAGATGAAGCAGTACCTGACCGGCATCCCCGAGGCGGAGCTCACGCAGCTGCTGGGGAGCAACGCCGTCACCTGTTACGACCTCGACGTCGGCAAGCTCGCGACCATCGCGGCGCGCATCGGCCCCGAGAAGTCCCTCTTCGTGAGCGAGGGCTGAGAGACCACCATGGCACGACTCCGCTACGTCCATTCCCCCGCGCCGGCTGCCCCGGTCACGCCTGCCGCAGGCAGCACCCAACACACGGTGCGCTCCCTGCGGGCGCTCTACACCACGCACCCCGAGATCGTGGCCGCGCTCTTGCCGCGGCCGCTGGTGGCGGGCGTGCGCCCGCAGATCTTCGTCCAGTTCGCGCACGTGGCCATGCACATCACGCCGGAGCGCACCGTCACCATCGGCGCCGCCACGGTGGGCGTGAGCTGCCAGCACGAGGGCCAGCCGGGCTACTACGTGCTGGCCATGCCCATGGAGGGCGAGTTCGTGGTCATCGGCGGGCGCGAGAAGTTCGGCGAGCCCAAGAAGATCGCGGAGACGTGCTTCGAGCTGGATGACGAGTTGGACGGACGGCGCCGTGTGAACGCGCAGGTCACTCGCCAGGGCGTCACCTTCCTCGAGCTGGGCGGCCTGGTCGGTGAGCCGGTGGACAGCCCCAAGCAGTTCACCGAGCACTTCTTCTGCTTCAAGGGCATGCCCACCTGCGAGCCGACCAAGAACAACAACGGCGGCTTCGACGGCGAGGTGTTCCTCACGCGCCTGGTGTGGGAGCGCGACTACAGCAGCGTGCGGCGCGTGCACGACGCCTCGCTCACGCTGCGCGAGTCACGCTTCGACCCTTTGGTGGACGTGCCGGTGCTCAGCCTCGACAGCATGGAGTTCGCCGAGGGGCGCACGCAGACGCGCGGTGAAGTGCTGCGCGCGGTGCCCGGCGAGTGGCTCGCGCCCTTCTGGGGGCAGCGCTACGACACGCCGCAAGCAGGAGTGGAGGTCGCGCTCGCGTCCGAAGCGAGCGGGTCTACGGACGCGGAGAAGGAGGGCGCTCGTGCAGGCGTTTGAAGGCAAGGTGGCGGTGGTCACGGGCGGTGCCAGCGGCGTGGGCCGCGCCATCGTCACGCAGCTCGGCGAGCAGGGCGCGCGCGTGGTCATGGCCGACATCGACGCGGACGCGCTGGGGCGCGAGGGGGCTGCGCTGCGCGAGCGCGGCCTCGACGTGGTGGAGGCGGTGGTGGACGTCACCACGGCGGCTTCCGTGGATGCGCTCGCGGCGCGGGTGTTCGAGACGCACGGCAACGTGCACCTGCTCTTCAACAACGCCGGCGTGGGCGTGCGCGAGGCGGCACGGCCGCTGTGGACCATCCCCGAGGCCGACTGGCAGTGGGCCTACGCGGTGAACGTGATGGGCGTGGTGCACGGGCTGCGTGCCTTCGTGCCCACCATGCTGGAGAAGGGCGAGGCGGGTCACGTGATCAACACCTCGTCGGGCAACGGCGGCATCACCAGCCTGCCCACCACGCCGGTGTACGCGTCGTCCAAGGCCGCGCTCACCAGCCTCACCGAGGTGCTGCACCAACAGCTCATGAAGGCCGGCGGAAAGCTGCAGGCACACCTGCTGTTCCCGGGGCCGCACCTGGTGGACACCAACATCCTCAACTCGGACCGCGCCCGCACCGAGCGCTTCAAGGCCGAGGGTGAGGCGCCGCCGCCCTACACGGACATGCAGGAGCTGGCGCGCCGCGCGGGAGTGGGCTTCCAGCTGACCTCGCCGGAGGAGGTGGCCACCATGGCGCTCGAGGGCGTGCGGGCAGGGCGCTTCTGGATCCTGTCGGAGCTGGGCACCAGCAACGCGCGCCTCGAGCAGCGCACGGCCGACATCCTCGCGCGCCGCAACCCGGGGCCCACCTGACGTGACCGATGCGAGCGCCATGCAGCGCATCCTGGACGCGCAGCAAGCGGACTTCCTCGCGCACCTGCCCGTCAGCGCGGCCACGCGGGTGGGCCGCATCGATCGCGTCATCGCGCTCTTGCTCGCGAACCAGGGCGCCATCGTTGCGGCCATCGGCGCCGACTTCGGCGGGCGCTCGTCGCACCAGACGCGCATGGGGGACCTCTACGCCACGCTCGAGACGCTGAAGTACGCGCGCGAGCACGTGGAAGCGTTCATGAAGCCCGAGAAGCGCCGCGTGAACACCCCGCTCGCGCTCTTCGGGGCCCGCGCGCGCATAGAGTATCAGCCCAAGGGCGTGGTGGGTATCCTCGGCACCTGGAACTTCCCTGTGAACACGGTGCTCTCGCCGCTGGCGAGCGTGTTGGCCGCCGGCAACCGCGCGCTGCTGAAGTTCTCGGAGCTCACGCCGCGCACCGCCACCCTCATGGGCGAGCTCATCGCTCAGCGCTTCAGCGAGACCGAGCTGGCCTGTGTGGAGGGGGGCCCCGACGTGGGCGCGGCGTTCGCGGCGCTGCCCCTCGATCACTTGGTGTTCACGGGCTCGGGCGCCACCGGAAGGCTGGTCATGCGGGCGGCGGCCACGCACCTCACGCCCCTCACGCTCGAGCTGGGGGGGAAGTCGCCGGTCATCGTGGCCCCCGACGCCGACATCGCGGGCGCCGCGCAGCGCATCATGGAGGGCAAGGCGCTGAACTCTGGCCAGGCGTGCCTGGCGCCCGACGTGGTGTTCGTGCCCCGGGGCCAGCGCGAGATGTTCGTGGCTCACGCGAAGCGAACGGTGGAGCACATGTTCCCCACGCTTCACGGCAACCCGGATCTCACCGCCATCGTGAACCCGCGGCACGCCGAGCGCCTGCGTGGCTACGTGGCTGCGGCGCGCGCGGCCGGCGCCGACGTGGTGGAGGTGAACCCGTCCGGAGAGCGGCCTCCTGCGTCAGCGGCCGAGCGCAGGCTGCCCTACACGTTCGTCCTGGATCCCGATCCTGGGCTGGCCGTCATGCAGGAAGAGCTGTTCGGGCCGCTGCTGGTGGTCCGCACCTACCGCACGCTCAGCGACTGCTGGCGCGCCATACAGGCCGGGCCGCGCCCGCTGGGGCTCTATGTGTTCACGCACAACGCCGAGACGCAGCGCGCGGCGCTCGACCAGACCCACTCGGGCGGCGTGACGTTCAACGACGTCCTCACCCACGCGAGCCAGGACGACCTGCCGTTCGGTGGCATCGGCCCGTCCGGCATGGGGCGCTACCGAGGCATCGAGGGTTTCCGCGAGTTCAGCCACCCGCGCGCCGTTTTCCACGCCAGCCGGGTGCCGTTGCAGCGGCTGTCGGGGTTGGTGCCGCCGTTCGGGGCGCGGGCGGAGCAGACGCTGGCGCGCATCCTACGCGGACGCTGACCCCCGCTCTCCAGCCGCATACGCTGACTCCCTTGCGTGCTTTCGCGGTGGCGATCCTTTGTGGCCGGGTGCCCTGGGAGCGTCGTCTTGCGCCTGATACGATGGAGGTTCGCCTTCTCCAGCGAGACATGAGTGTCTGGCTGGGTGCGCGCAGCTCCTGGAGTCAACATGACGTCTCAGCTTGCCTTCTCCGCTCTCTGTCGTGTTCGCGCCCTGTGTTCTCTGCCCCGTGCGTGCACGTTGATGCTGTTCGCAGGGCTCGCGCTCTCGGGCTGTGGCAGCGACGGCGACCCCATGCGAGGGGATGGCGGCATGGACGATGGCTCCATGATGATGATGGACGACATGAGCGTCCGCGACCTGGGGCCCGACACGGGACCCAACCTCTGCGGCAACGGGGTGCTGGACACGGGCGAGGTCTGCGACGACCGAAACTCGCTCAACGGCGATGGCTGCTCGGGCGACTGCACCACCATCGGCGCGAACTTCACGTGCGTCGTGGGCATGCTCTGCGCGCGCTGCGGCGACGGCGAGGTCGGGGCGGGTGAAGCGTGCGACGACGGCATGACGCCCGCCGGGAACGACGGCTGCGCGGCGGACTGCCGGAGCATCGAGGCGGAGTTCAACTGCCCCATGGAGGGCGAGGCCTGCGAGCGCTGCGGCAACGGCATGCGCGAGGCCTTCGAGGGCTGTGACGACGGAAACTACATGGACGAAGACGGCTGCGGGCTCGACTGTCAGGTGGAGCCCGGGTTCTCGTGTCCCGTCGTGGACGCCGAGTGCGAGGAGTGCGGCGACAGCGTCATCGACACATTCGAGGCTTGTGACGACGGGGGCTTCGTGGCCGGTGACGGGTGCTCCGACGTGTGTCAGGTCGAGCCGGGCTGGGACTGCTCGTTCGACGTGTGCGTGGCGGCCGAGTGTGGCGACGGCATCCGCGCCGGCGCCGAGACCTGCGATGACGGCGGGCGCATCTCGGGTGACGGTTGCAGCTTCCTGTGCCGCACCGAGCCGGGCTTCGTGTGCATCACCGCGGGCACGCCCTGCCGCGCCACGGTGTGCGGTGACTCTGCCGTCGAGGCGCAAGAACAGTGCGACGACGGCGACGCGCTGCCTCTCGACGGCTGTGACGAGGACTGCCAGATCGAGCCGAACTTCCAGTGTCCTACGCCGGGCGCGGACTGCGTGGTCGCCGTGTGCGGCAACGGTGTGATCGAGGGCATCGAGTCGTGCGATGACATGAACAACGCGGCCCCCGGCTGCAGCGCGGCCTGCCAACTGGAGCCCGGCTTCAACTGCCCGACTGCGGGTGCGGCCTGCGTGGCCACGGACTGCGGCGACGGCGTCCTCGAGGGCACCGAGGAGTGCGACGACTGCAACGAAGACGACAACGACGGCTGCAGCAGCGCGTGCGCGCTCGAGCCCTTCTTCGAGTGCGCGGCGGTCGCGAACAGCTGCTCCATGTCCGGGCTGTGCGCGCCCATCACGCGCTACGTGCGCATCGCGGAGTTCCCTGCTCCGATGGCCCAGCCGCAGGCGGTCCACTACGACCCCCTCACGCGCTCGTTCATCGCGTACGGGTTCGCGCCCGCCCAGGGCTATCAAGAGGTGTGCCTGGACGGAACGCTCGTGCCCCCCATGACGCGTAACCGTCCGCGCGCGCTCATTGGCGGCAGCCTCGACGGCTCCACCTACGATCCCTTCAATGATCGCTGGCTCTTCATTCAGCAGAGCGGCGAGCTGAACGAGGTGGAGCGGGTGGTGAACGGCGAGAACCCCGACTGCGTGGTGCAGCCTCCGGTCGGGGAGTTCTGCCTCGTGGCGGCGCCGCGCACGCTACCGGGCCTCGGCACGGCGGGCGGCATCGCCGTGGGAGACGACGGCCGGCTCTACGCGTGCAACCACTTCACCGAGACCATCCAGGTGTTCGAGCGGTTCGGGAGCACCGTGGTGCAGAGCATCCCGGCGCCCACCGATGGCCCCTACCTCGACAACCTCTACACGCTGCCCGGCGAGGGCCTCATTGGCTACTACAACCGCCCGCCTGGCGCAGGCGCCGGGGACCAACGCTTCTCGTTCCATCGCTACGACGGCACGCTGGTGGGGCGCTCCGCCATCCCAGGGACGCTTTTCCTGAATGGGCGGCCTTTCCCAGCGAACTCCGACGGCGGCGAAGCGGCCCCGGACGGAGGCTTCTTCCTGGTGTGCAGCGAGTACCTCACCAACGGCGGCATGAGCAACGGCATCTGCCAGCTGTTCTCGCGCGCGTGCACGGCGGACGTGGAGTGCGCCTCTCGCGTCCCCGGCACCGCGTGCAAGCTGGACGCGATGGAGACCGAGGGCGTCCCGCCCTACTGCTTTGCGCCCACGTCCGCGCGCGACGACGCCTACTCGGTGGCCATCAACAGCGCCAACCACGACCTCGACGTGCTCCGCAACGACACGCGGAGCGCCTCGGTGTGCACGGGTTCGCCGGTGTCCATCCTGAGCGTCACACCCCCGAGCCTGGGCGGCAGCGTGATGATCGCGGTGGGCGACGGCTCGCTCATCTACACGCCGCTCGCCGGCGCCTGCGGCGGCGTGGAGACGTTCGAGTACACCGCCGACCTGGGCGGCGAGACCGACACCGCCGTGGTGCGCGTGCTGATCGAGTGCGTGTGCGGCGACGACATCACTCAGGCCAACGAGCAGTGCGACGATGGCGGGAACGAGCCCGGCGACGGCTGCAGCCCCACGTGCCGGTTCGAGCCCGCCTGTGGCAATGACCGCCTGGACGTGGGCGAGCAGTGTGATGACGGCAACGTGGTGCCCGACGACGGCTGTAGCCCCACGTGCACGCTGGAGTTCGGGTGAAGCTGGCGCGCGGGACGCGACGTCTCCCGCTCCGGATGCCGCTCTCCGCGCTCGCGCTCGTGGGCGCGGTGCTGAGCGGCTGCGGGGACGACGGCGGCAACCCGGCTGCGGCGTTGGGTGAGCCAGACCTCGCGGGATGGGAGGGCAGCGCCGCGCTCGCGCTCACTCCTGCCACGCTGCCCGCCGGGCTTTCGCAGCTGGACGCCAGCTTCTACCCCGGTGTCCCGTGTGGGGCCTACCCGGAAGACCTGGTGGACCTGGTCGTGCCGAACGGTCTCACCGGCCCCGCGCCGCTGTTCCTGTTCTTCCACGGCGGGGGGTTCACGGGCGGCACGCGCACACAGGTGTACGGCGGGAGCGACGCGGAGGACCTGCGGGCCCTGGTGGAGGCAGGCGTGGTGTACGCCACCGCCGACTACCGCCTGCTCTCGGAGCCCGACGCCGAGGGGGTGATCAAGCCCATGCAAGACGGCCAGGTGTGCCTGCAGTACCTGCGGTTGCACGCGGCCGAGCTGGGCATCGACCCCACCCGGGTGGTGGTGGCCGGCAACTCGGCCGGTGCCGGCCTGAGCCTGTGGCTGGCCACCGCCAGCGAGATGGGAGTGAGCAACCACGAGCACCCGGTGCTGCGGCAGTCCACACGCGTGAGCGGCGTGGTCGCGCTCGAGACCCAAGCCACCTACGACCTCGCGCGTTGGGACACCGACGTGTTCCTCGTCTACAACTTCGACCTGCTGACGCTGGCCGCTGCCATCGGACTCGATGGCCGTCTGCTGGCGTTCTTCGCCATCACCGACCTGGCAGACTTCGACTCCCCGGAGACACAGACCTACCGCCGCGCGGTGGACATGCTGGGCCTGCTGAGCCACGACGACCCTCCCATCTTCGTGCGCAACGAGAACACGCCCGTATCACGGCCGCTGACCCCGGACGTGGCGTTCCACCACCCCGACCACGCGCGCGCCGTGTACGACCGGGCGCTCGCGGTCGGAGTCCCGGTGGTGGCTTACGCGTCGGGCCGCGACATCGTGGACCCGAGCGGTGAGGACGTGGTGGACTTCGCGCTGCGTGTCCTGGACGTCACGGCGCCGTGAGCCTTGCGTTGCGCAGGGCGGGTGCAGTCACCTGCGCGTGAGGAACGCACGCATGCGCGGCAGGGCCGCGAGCACCTCCACGCTGCGCCCGTGTCCGCTCGGGCCCGGCGCAAACGCGGGCGGCAGCGGGGCGCTCGACTTGGTGGCCCAGAACAGGAGCGGGCCAGCCGCGCCGGTGCGGGCAAGATCCAGGAAGGCCGCGCCGCTCTTGCCGCTGTAGCCCGTGTCGAGCGGTGGGCCGCCAGCCAGGGTGAAGCGCGCGATGGCGTCGAGCCCACCGCTGGTGACGCGCCCGTAGCCGAGTCCCAGGTAGCCGCCGTCCACGTGGAGGTTGGCGGCGAGCTCGCCGCGCGACGGCGCGCGGGCGTGCCCGTGGGAGTCGGTCTCGAGCGCCCCATGCTGGCCCATCAACGCCGCCGTGCGCTCGGCCAGTGACACGATCCGCGCGTGGCTGGTGACGGGCCAGGGCGTGACGCGCACCGCGACCAGCTTCGGAACCTCGCGGAAGCCGAGGCCGCGCCGGGCGGCGAGGGCGAAGCCCAGCAGCAGCCCAGCCGAGGTGCAGGTGCTGCCCACGGCCACCATCACCGTGCGCGGAGCGGGCAGCTCACCACGGGCCACCTGCTCGGCCAGCTCGAGCGCGGCCGACACGTAGCCGAGCGCGCCGAGCGGCGTGGCTCCGCCCGGCACCATCACGTACGAGCGCCGCCCCTGCTGGCGGTCGCGCAGGTGCGTGCGCGCAAGGCCATACGGGAGGTACGACCAGTGCGGCAGCTCCTCCACCTGGGCGTGCGTCAGCGTGACCTCGAGGTTCTCGTGGGCGGCCTCGGTGTCGGGCTGCGGGAAGAGCAGGGCACAGGGCTCGAGGCCCACCCGACGCGCATGCAACGCCGTGGCGGCGGCGTGGTTGCTGCCGAAGGCCCCCGTCGAGACGATGTGCGTGGCGCCTTGCGCGAGCGCGTCCGCGAAGAGCACCTCGAGGGTTCGGATCTTGTTGCCGCCGTAGGCCACCGCGCTCAGGTCGTCACGCTTGACCCACAGCTCGGGCGTGCCCTGTCCCAGGCGCCCACGCAGCGCGGTCAGCGCCTGGACAGGCGTGGGCAGGTCGCCCAGGTCCGCGAAGGGCACCGCCGACGTCAGGCTGGGGAAGTGGGTGTGCAGGGCCCGCTGGCTCATCCGGCGGTCAGACTACCATGGGCGGCGCGGCGAGAATTCATGGGCACCACGCGCGCGGGTGGTTCAAGCTGCGGCCCCCATGGGACTCCTCGGCGGCAGCGTTTCTTACACTCGGTTCTACGTGCGCGGTGATGCGCCCAGCGGCAACTTTCGCTCGCGCTTCGAGAAGGCGGTCGCCCACGACGCGTTCCGGCCGCTGGCGGCGGAGGAAGAAGAGGACGAGCGCGTGGGCTGGTGCTCCATCCGCGACCCGTTCGTCATCGAGCTAGAGCGCGACGACTTCCTTTATGCGGACCACGTGCACCTCGGGCTGCGCATCGACCGCTGGCGCGTGCCGCGCAACCTCTTCAAGGCGCACTACGCCATCGCCGAGCGCGAGCTGATGGACACACAGGGCATCCACCGTCTGAGCCGCTCACAGAAAGAAGACCTGCAGGTCTTCGTCATGCGCCGCCTCCGCAAGCAGACCATCCCGGCCATGCGCCACGTGGAGCTCTCGTGGGAGCTGGGCACCGGGCTCGTGCGCATCGCCAGCACCAGCAAGCCGGTGTTGGCCCACGCCGTCATCCAGTTCGAGAAGACGTTCAAGCTGCAGATCGCCGAGCACGGCGTGCTCACGGGCATGGAGCGCGCAGGCTTCGACGAGGCGCGCCTCACCAAGCTGGTGGCGCTCCAGCCGGCGCGCTTGCACGCCGAGGACGAGCCCGCGAAGCGCGGCGCAAAGGCGGAGGGCTGAGGCATGGACTTGCTCGATCAGATCGATGGCGTACGGTTCCTGGGCCGTGAGTGGCTGCTGTACCTGTGGTACGAGAGCGAGCGCATGGGCGCCGACGACCGGGACGCCCTGCGCGCCGACGCCACCGTCCCGCTGGTGCGCCCGCCGCAAGAGCTGTTCACGCCGCCGGGCGTGGACCCGTTCGCGCTCTACGTGACCAGCCCGCTGGTGCTCGAGGCGCGCTTCGACGTGGTGGAGCGCGTGAGCATCACCGGCACCGAGCCGAGTGAGTCGAACGAGGCGCGCGCGGCGCTGCGCGAAGGCAAGCTGCCCGCCAAGCTCAAGCTCGAGATCGTGCGCGGTGAGCGCGAATGGGCCTGCACCATGGACGGCGACACGCTGTCCTTGTCCGCCGTGCGCCTGCCGGCGGAGCTGAAGAAGGAGGAAGAGGCCGCGCTCGAGGAGCGCCTGTACCTCATGGCCGAGCTCGAGGGCATGCTGGACGCGCTGCTGCAACAGTACGTGGACCTGCGGCTGACCAAGCGCTTTGCCAGCACGGTGCGGCCCGCCATGCGCGCGTGGATCCTCTCCGACATCGAGTGAGCAAACCGGCCGGAACCCTCAGCGGTGCCGCGCCAAGAACGCCTCGATCGCGTTGTACTCGCGCAGCAGCTCGCGTGGGTCGTGCGGCTCATTGTGATACGCGTCCACCGCCACCAGCGTGGCCTGCGGCATCAGCTCCGCCAAGGCTACCGAGTCCTCGGGAGGCGCGATCTCGTCGCGCGTGTGCTGCAGGATCAGCGTGGGCGCGCGGAACGACGCGAGGGCCAGGTCGTTGCGGAAGGGGTTCGTCACCAGGAATGGCGGCGCGAAGTGACGCAGCGCCATCATGTCAGTGCGCAAGAATGGCGTCCGCAGGATGAGCGCACGCGGTGGCCGGCGCGCGGCCAGTTGCCCTGCGAAGCACGTCCCGAGCGAGGTGCCGAAGTACACCACGCGGGCGGCGTCCACGTCGGCGCGGGCAGCGAGCTGCGCCATCACGCGCGCCAGGTCGGCGGTCACGGCCACCTCCGAGGGTTCGCCCCCCGAGCGGCCGTAACCACGGTACTCGGGGAGAGCCACCGCGAAGCCGAGACGGTTCAGCCAGTCGAAGGCATCCGCGGCGCCGCGGTCGATGCGGTCGCCGTTGCCGTGCAACACGACCACGAGCGGGAAAGGTCCTGCCCCATCAGGGGGCCGGAACCACACATCGGTCGCCACTCCGTCCGGGTGCGTGATGCGCAGCTCGTGCGTGCCCGGTGGTGCGGCGTTCACCTGGGCAGGGCCAGCGCCAGGGAAGAACAACAAGGACTGCGCTCGGTAGAGCACCACGCAGTACGCCGTGTAGAGCGCGAACAGTACGCCGAGGCAGCCGATGGTGCGACGCTTCGAGGAGGTCACCCTCACGCGCCGCGATCCACGTCGGACCGCGCGCGGATGAACAGCGCGTCCCGATCTGTGCGTGAGACGAAGGTGCCCGCCGCTCCACTCTTGCTCAAGGCGTCGTGGAGGCGCGCCGCGTCCCTCTCGAAGAAGTGCTTGAGCAGGACGAGCTTCTCCTGGACGTCACCCGCTTCACGGCGGGCTCGCGGCCTCTCGAGCAGTGCGCGCGCGAGCTCCCCCAGGAAGGCGCCCTCTTCGCCCGCGAGGAACCGAGGCAGGCTTTCGACGATGCCCGCGGGGAGCTGCCTCACCCCGACCAAGCGCGATCCCCGAAGAGAGACGTGCGCGGGGAGCGCTGCGCGCTTCTCCGGGTGGCCGACCAAGCCGAGGAGTTCTACGAGAGCGTCGAAGGCGAGTTTCGCGCGGAGCCGAGAGCGGAACGTCCCGTACCACTCTAGCCCTTGCGTCCCGTACTCCTCCGACTGGGTGGTGAAGCACAAGAGCACGTGCCGCTCGGTCCGCCCGAAGCCGATGGCCGGGTAGAGGAACGTGAAGGCGCCCTCCACGTTGAGGACCGGCCTCAGCTCCCGAATCAGCGCGTTCTCGGCGAGCAATGCGGCCTCCTCTGAGGCGACCTCTTCGTAGCTGAGGCTGCTCGCCGCCTTCACGATGCGATGCATCTTGCGGTGGGCCTTCTTGCGCCCCGCATTGCGATAGCTGGCCAAGCGACGACGCAGGTTCTTGGCCTTGCCGACATAGATGACGACGCCCTCGGCGTCTGCGTAGCGATATACGCCGGGACCCGTGCCGACCCGGGCGAGGAACCCTTCGCCGAACTTGAGGTCGAACGCGAGCAGAGGCACGGTGGCCTTCTTACCATGGAGCGGGCAGTTGGGATTCCGCCCGAGCCCTTGCGAGGCTTCGCGCTACCATGCGGGCATGTCTGCTGCCCCTCTGTTTGCATTCGACAACACCTACGCCAACGAGCTCGAGGGGTTCTACTCACGCTTCGATCCGCCCGGGTTCCCAAGCCCGCGGCTGGTGCTGCTGAACGAAGCGCTCGCCACGGAGCTGGGCCTCGACGTGGCCGCGCTGCGCGGGCAGGCCGCCGACGTGCTCAGTGCCACGCGCATCCCCGAAGGCGCAGTGCCGCTGGCGCAGGCCTACGCGGGCCACCAGTTCGGCGGGCTCTCGCCTCAGCTGGGCGACGGGCGCGCGCTCCTGCTGGGCGAGCTGATCGACACGCACGGGAAGCGTCGTGACCTGCACCTGAAGGGCTCGGGGCGCACCCCCTTCTCGCGTGGCGGCGATGGCTTCGCCACGCTCGGGCCCGTGCTGCGCGAGTACGTGATGGGAGAGGCCATGCACCACTTGGGCATCCCCACCACGCGCGCGCTCGCCGCGGTGACCACGGGTGCGCAGGTGCGCCGTGAGGGGCTCCTGCCGGGCGCTGTGCTGGCGCGCGTGGCCCAGAGCCACATTCGCGTGGGCACCTTCCAGTTCTTCGCCATCCGCGACGACGTGCCGAAGCTGCAGCAGCTGGTGCGCTACACGCTGGCCCGCCACTACCCCGAGCACGTGGACGCGGCGAACCCGGCGCTGGCGCTGCTGCGTGAGGCGATCACGGCGCAGGCCTCGCTCATCGCGCAGTGGATGCTGGTGGGCTTCATCCACGGCGTCATGAACACCGACAACATGACGCTCTCGGGCGAGACCATCGACTACGGGCCTTGCGCGTTCATGGACGTCTACCACCCCGGCACGGTGTTCAGCTCCATCGACCGGCAGGGCCGCTACGCCTACGGCAACCAGCCGGGCATTGGTCAGTGGAACCTGGCGCGCCTGGCCGAGGCGCTGCTGCCGCTCTTGGACCCCGACGAGAAGCGCGCCATCGACCTCGCGCAGGACGCGCTCGGTGTCTATCCCGTCACCTACATGGCGTGCTGGCTCCGCGGCATGCGCGCGAAGCTGGGCCTGACCACGCAGGTCACCGACGGCAGCGCGAGCGCGATGAAGAGGACGGCACGCTGGCCGAGGAACTGCTCGGGCTCATGGACGCGCAGAAGGTGGACTTCACCAGCACGTTCCGCGTCCTGTCCCAGGTGGTGCGCGGCGATGCGGCCCCAGCCCGCGTGCGCTTCGCTGACCCCACGGCGTTCGACGCGTGGACCCACGCTTGGCAGGACCGCCTCGCGCGGCAGGGCGAGCCCGCGGATGCCGTCGCGCAGCGCATGGACCGGACCAACCCCGTGTACATCCCGCGCAACCACAAGGTGGAAGAGGCGCTCAGCGCCGCCGTGGCCGGAGACCTCACCCCGTTCATGACGCTGCTCGACGTGCTGGCCCGCCCGTTCGAAGAGCGCGCGGGACTAGAGGCCTACGCCGAGCCGGCTCCGCCGGCGTTCGAAGAGACCTTCCAGACCTTCTGCGGGACGTGAGCGCCGCGCGACGAGGGGGGTCTGCACATCTCCGACGGGGCCGACTCGCTCGCCTTGCAGCAAGGCGGGCAATTGGCCTCAACGAGGTCTCAACGAATCGAGATGCCCAACTCCCGCGACAGCGCATCATCGGCGCGCCGGCAGAAGTCCGCGAACGCCGCGTAGTCGCTCGGCGCGATGCGGGCGAGGGGAACCCGCACGCTCGTGGTCACGGTGGTGTCGCCGGCTCCCACGGCGCCGGTCACGCGCACCTCGGCGCCGCCCGGGCCACGCAGGGCAGCGTCTGCGCCCGGCACCGCCATGGGTGCGCCACGCGGCGGGATCACCCGCATGCGCACGTCCTGGGCGATGGCTCCCACGATCTGCGTGGTGCGGCGCGTGGGCGTCTCGGCGAAGCGCGGGGCGAGCCGCACGCCGAAGAGCGGTGGGATCATCCAGCGGTCTCCCTGGACGCGGCCGATGGCCGGCACCTGGAAGGAGTACTCGAGCACCAGCGGGGCCTCGGGGTCGCCCCGGCCCAGGATGCGCAGGCTGGTGACGTGTGCGCCGGGCACCACGTGCGCCACATAGCCCTCTTCGAAGCGCTGCTGCAGCTCGGCCTCGGCGACGGCGCGCAGGTTCTCGCGCCAGCTCGATGCGGCGGCACCCACGTAGGTCTCGCGCACCGACACCGTGGCGGCGCCGGTGGCATCGAGCTGCACCACCACGTCCACCACGCTCAGGTCCTGGTTCGCCGGGGCCGCGGGGATGGTCACACGCTCCGCCTCGGCCGACAGCACCACGCCGTCCTGGCCCGCCAGGTGCTCCGGGATGTAGCCGAAGGACAGCCCGCGCGCGGCGGTGGTGGTGTAGATGGCGTCGCTGCCGCGGCCGATGCGCAGCAGCACGTCGTCATACGTGTCGGTATCCGGCAGCGGGGAGCGCGTCTGATCGCCCCCGAAGCCACGCACCAGCACCAGGTCGGCCGGCACGTCGGCCAGCCCCAGCAGGTAGCGCATGACGCGCGCGCGGTTGCCGCGGCGACCGGCCAGCATCAGGCCAGCCGAGTCGAACAGGCCACCGTCCGTGCTCTCGATGTTCTCGGTCACCCACCCGTAGACGGCCAGGGCGCGGCCACGCAGCGTCTCCTGCCCCTGCACGAGGCGCCGGGCCAAGCGACGGGCGGCGGGGTCCACCACGTCTTGGTCCTGAAGCTGATCGCTCAGCATGGCGAACAGCTCGTCCCAATTCGCGCCCACGCCCCAGTTGATGGAGGGCAGGTACTCGAGGGCCGAGATCGAGCCGCTCTCCGCCACCAGTGGCCGGCTCTCGTTGACGCGCCAGCGGTAGACCTCGAGCGGCCCACGCGTCTCGCGCACCACCTCCGGTGCCGGACCGCGCGGGTCCACCACCAGGGCGCCCATGCTGGTGGGCACCACCACCACGAGCTCGCTGCGGTCGTAGGGCTTCTCGAAGCCCTGGAACATGAAGCGGCCACCCACCACACCAGCCGCGTAGGACGACGTGGGCGGCACGTACTGCACGTACTCGTACTCCACGTAGTCGCCGATCTGCAGGTTGGGCATGGAGATGGTGTCCTTGCCCTCGATCATGTCGGGCTCGAGGCGGGTTCCGTCGGCCTTCACCGTGTGCAGCCGGAACAGGTAGGCATTGCCGGGTGCGGCGAACTCACCATGCTCGTCCACGGCCTCCTCGCTCTGCATCTTCCAGATGTTGTGCGTGAGCACGAGGCGCGAGCCGTCCTCGAAGACGCGCACCACGGTGTAGTCCAGCACCAGCACGGCCGGCTCGCTGTAGGTGCGCCCGCTGGCCTCGAAGTCGCGCAGCACCTGGGCCCCGTCGAGGCGGTGCTCGGACAGCTCGTCCCGCGCGAACAGGGCCCGGCGCGGGTAGATCAGGCTGATCATGGCAGGGCGGTCGTGCTCGAGCGCGCGCTCCATGGTGGCCAGCGCCTCGTCCCGGCGACCGCGCGCCAGCTGCCGGTCGGCCTGCTCCGCCACCACGTCCACGTCGCGCGGGGTCAGCGTGCTCAGCTCGGTGAGGATCTCGTTCACGCGCCGGTCGTCGCTGACCGAGCGCGCCACCTCGAGGTGCCAGCCGAGCAAGAGGGCGCGCGCCTGCGGCGGCTCGAACGCGGTGAGGCGGTCGATCTCGGCCCGCGCCCCGTCCCAGTTGCGCTGCGCCATGCGGCGCTCGTAGCGTGCGCTGGACGTGGCGTCGCAGGCCACGATGGCCTCCACGGCCGCGTCGATCTCGCGGGCCACGCCGCGCCGCTGCGCGCCCGAGAGCGTGCTGTAGAGCGGGGTGCAGGCGCCGGGAATGGCGGCGGTGGCTTCGGCGATCAGGCCGTCGGCCTCACCGTCCCAGCCGCGCGCCACCAGCAGCTCCACCAGGAACAACGTGACCGGTGCCAGCGTGGGCCACTGCGTATGCATCTGCCGCGCGAGCGCGAGCGCCTCTTGGTCGCGGCCCTCGCCCGACGCCTGCCGCGCGTCTTGCAGCGCGGCGTTCCACATCAGCGGGTCCCGCGCGCGCAGCGAGCGAACCAGGCTGAGCACGCGCGTCTGACGCTGCTGGTCCTCGAGGAATGGGTCGTTCTGCGCCACCTGGATGGCCAGCGCCTGCATGGCGGCACCGGGCCGCTCCCCCATGCGCGTGGCGTACTCGCGCGCCAGCACGCCGTTGCCGCGGTCGAGCGCTTGCCGCACGGCCACCCACAGGTCGAGGCCGCTCAGCCCTGCGCCCTCGGCTGGCAAGCTGCCGTCATAGGTGGTGGAGGGGGCCTCGGCGCGGGGCCGCAGCCCGTCATCGGCCATGAGCGCCACCATGATCGCCGGGTTGCCGGCGCGTGCGGTGGTGCGGACCTCCAGCTCGTGACGACCTGCCTCGAGCGTGACCCGATGGAACGTGAGGCGCGGGCTCACGTCGCGGCGGCGATCGGCGCGCACCACGCGGCGGCCGTCGAGCGACAGCTCGTACGCCACGCCGATGTCCACCAAGAGCCAGAAGTCACCGCTGCGGGGCACCTCCACGAAGGCCTCCGCGTAGCTGGTACCCGGGCCGCTGCGCGCGGCGCTCTCGGCGATGGACACCACGCACCCGCGCGCCTCGAGCGCCCGCGTGGGCTGCTGACCGCGATGAGGCCCGAGGTCGTAGGTGGCGGCCAGCGGGCCAACGCCCGCCGCGGGGTAGGAGCGGTCGAAGCCCGTCATGACTTCCGGGCCAAAGGGGCCGGCCACACGGTAGGACGTGATGCAGCCCATGCCGTCCGCCAGCGCTCGCACACGCGCCAGGTCTCCAGCGCGATAGGCGAAGCTGATGAGCATGCCGGACAGCGACGACACCGTGGCACCGCCGATGTGCCCGGGGTTCGCGAGGATGGCGGCGACGCGCGCGGCCACCGTCGTGGGCATGTTGGGGGCCAGCGTGCCCATGTCACCGAGGCTACTGGCGGCGACCTCCGCGATGGCGGCGGACCCCGCTGTCACGGCGGCGCTCTCGATGGCGCGCAGGTAGTGCTCGGCGGAGCGCTCGGGCTCGCCGTGCAGGTAGGCCACGCGGGCGATCATGAGGTGCGCGCGCGGGTTACCGGGGGCCAGGCGCTCCACGCGCTCGGCGACCACGGCCCAGCGCGTGGGGTCTCCGCCTTCGTCGTGCAGCTCGGCGTCCAGCAGGGCCAGCTGGCGCGTGGGGTCTTCGGGGGCCGCCTCGGCCGCGGCGCGCACGGCCTCGATGGGCAGCGGCGGCGCGGGCTGGGACTCGGGCAGCGTGCTGCCACCTCCGCCCGAGCCACCGCAGCCGGCGACGAGGGTGAGCGCGACGAGAGCGAGGGAGAGCAGGGAGTGGTGACGCATGGAAGGAGAAGCGAGGGTGGTGCGATGGACGAGAGCACGCGGACGAAGCGCGGCGGCGAGGGCGTTGCGGCTCACGGCGCACCCCCTTCCACCAGCAGGCGCTGCTCGAAGAGCTGGTCGGCCCGCTCCATCCAAGCGCGGAACGCCTCGTACTCGGTGGCCGGGACGCGGTCGCGCGTGAGCTCGAACTCGGTGTCGATGGTGATGGTGCTGCCCGCGGTGGTCACCCGCATGCGCGCCATGCCGTAGGCGCTGCGCACCTCGCCCGCGGCGGGCATGGTGGTGGCCCGTGCGCCGGCCGGCAGCGTGATCACGCGGCGCTCCGAGTAGCGGGTGGTGGACCCGAGGTCCAGCGTGTGGCGGCGCGTCTGCGTGCGCGCCAGCGCGCGGCTCAGGCTGCCGATGGTGCTGGGCATGACGCGCAGCTGGTTGCCGTCGCGCAACGCGAACTGCGGCGCGCGGCCCGTGTAGTTGAAGCGCACGGCCTGCTCCACGTCGGTGAGGTCTCCGAAGCGCTGCGTCGCGAGCTCGAGGCCCGGGAAGAGGTCACGCAGCTGGCGCTCCACGCGCTCCTGGCGGGTGCCCTCGGCGCGGTAGCGCGCGCGGTAGCCGGCGGCCTCCACGCCCTGCACGGTCTCCTCCACGGAGAGGTTCGCGCTCGCGTCCGCGTTGAGCTGCACGTAGAGCGTGCGCTGGTGGACGTTGCGCCCCGCCGGGTGGACGGGGGTGCGGCGCAGCGAAGCGCCCTCGGGCCACACGTGCAGCACGGTCACGCCCTGGTCCATCTGCGGCAGCTCGTTCACGCCGCTGTACTCGGCCGTTCCGTCGATGTAGGTGTCGATGGCGGGCACGTACGCGATGGCGTGGTCGAACACGGCGAGCGACGCCGGCAGGTCGCGGATGTCACCGTTCTGGCGCGTGCGCGTCAGCACGATGTGCGCGTCGATGCCGGCTTCGCGGAACATGGCGTAGAGCAGCGAGGCCTTGTCCTTGCAGTCGCCGAAGCCGCGCCGGACGATCTGCGTGACGCGGTAGGGCTTGAAGCCGTGGATGCCGAACTCGAGCCCCACGTAGCGCGTGTTGTCGATGACCCAGTCGTGGATGCGGCGCACCTTGGTGGCCAGGTCGGGCGCGCCCGCCACCAGCTCGCGCACCGTCTGGCGCAGCGAGTCGTCCATGGTGAGCTGGTCCTGGATGAGGCCCCAGTACCAGCGGCCCACGTCTTCCCAGGTGCGGTACGTGGACACGTGCAGGTAAGGGCGCACCTCGGTGGCGCCGGGCATCATGGGCTCGCTGTAGAGCGGCGCGATGTTCTCGGCGTAGAAGTGGTCCACCCGCACGTCGCCTTCGACGGTGCGCTCGTGCTGCAGCGTGGGCATGTGCGGCTCGTTGAAGAAGAACTCGCGAGAGGCCGGCGTGCGCAGGATGTAGTCCATGCGCCGCGTGGGCGAGCCGCCCACCAGGAAGTGCATGTCACCGTAGTAGTCCGCGAACAGGTTGCGGTGCGCCACGTCGTCCACGCGGTAGCGCAGCTCCACCACGTCGCCGGGCTCGAGGGTGGGGAACACCACCACCAGCGCGCGTGTATCGTAGTAGATGCGGTACCAGGGCTCACCCAGCGACTGCTGGTAGAGGCGCGTGGCCTCCAGCACCTCTCCGTTGGCGCGGTACACGCGCGCTAGGCGCACGTCCACGCGCTGGCTGCTGGGGTCGAACTGGATGCCGTACTCACGGAAGTTGTCGGCGCCGTCGCGCGTGTGCAGCTGCGCCGCGATCTGCGTGAAGCTCGACCCGAGACCGTTCTCGTACACGGTGTTGACCGTGAGCTCTTGCAGCATGGTCAGCGGGTAACCGTCGCCCCGCGCGCGACGCGCCAGCAGTGTCTCGGCGTTCACGGCGTAGGCTTCGTCGGCGCGCTCCTCCGGCTGGATCTGCTCGATGAGCTCGCGCGTGGCGGCGTCCTGCGGGCGGAGCGCCATGGCGTCTCGCAGCGCGGCCACGGCAGCGTCGCGCTGGTTCTGGCGCAGCAAGAGGCGCCCGTGCGCCACGGTGGAGTCCGCGTCCTCGGGGCACAGCGCGCGCGCGGCCAGCAGCGCCTCGATGGCGGCGTCAGCATCACCGAGCGACTCGTGCACCGCCGACACGTACTGGAGGCCCGTGCCCGAGTCGTCGGTCAGGGAGCGCACCACGTCGAGGTGGGCGGACACCTCCGCGCGCTCGCCGCGGCGCAGCGCGTCACCAATCAGCGAGCGTCGCGCGTCGAGGTTGTCGTAGCGCAGCTGCACGGCCGCTCGCTCGTGGGCCACCATCTCGTCGGTGCGCGCCGTGGCCATGGCCAGGGCGGCTTGCTCGGTCTCGAAGCTGGGCGACCCACGCAACGCGCGGCTCATGGACAGCAGCAGCTCGCGCGAGCTCTCCGCCATGTCGAGGTGCAGCAGCACGGCGGCGCGCAGCATCTTGGACTGGATGACGGGCAGTCCACGCGGGCGCGAGGCGTCGAGGCGGTCCAGGATGGGCAGCGCGTCTTCGGGCGTGAGACCGGTGCGGCGCACCACCGCCTGAAGCAGCAGGGACTCCGGGTCGTTGGGGAACAGCTCCGCGGCACGCTGCGTGAAGCGCATGGCCTCACCGCGCTGGTCCGTGAGCTCGGCCGCCAGACGCAGGCGCGCCACCGTGGGCGCCAGCTCGGCCGCACGGGCCGCCAGCTGACGGGCCGTGTGCTCGGCCGGGTCGTCGGCGTTGGACATGGTCAGGAAGTGGGCCGCGTCGTACAGGGCCGCGGCGCGCGTCTCGCGCTCCTCCTCGCTGAGCGCGGCGTCGGCCGCAGCGGACGCCTCGGTGGCGCGCGCGGGCAGGGCGCCCATCAGCGCCTCGAGCGGCCCCTGCAGGGTGGGCAGCGTGATCCCGGGCGCGTGCCCCGCGGTGACCACCGGCAGCTCGCTCGCGTCCACGCGCAGGCCGGTGGTGACGCCACCCTCGCCGTCGCCGAGGCGCATGAGGAAGCCCCAGCTCTGCTCGGTGATGCACACCTTCACCAGCAGCCGGTTGGCGCCCGCGTGCGCGCCCACGGTCACCGCGCTGCGCTCCGGGTAGGGGCTGCGCGTGACGGCGTCCGAGTACACCTCTTGTCCGTTCCAGTAGACCTTGATGGCCCCGCCCGCGCCGAAGTTCAGCGAGATGGCGCGCGCGCGGTCTGCGTGCACGGTGGTGGTGGCGAACCCGCAGGTGTTCTGGAAGGGCCGGAAGACGGCGTCGAAGTTCACGTAGCCCAGCTCGCTGACGTGCGGATAGCTGCGCCAGCCCACCTCACGCTCCCGGCCGCGGTAGCGCGCGCTCGCGTCGAAGGCTGCCATGCGCTCGGTCTCGGGTGGCATCTCCGTGTTGAAGCCAGCGCGCCCCTCGTTGTCGAAGGGGCCGATGACCTGCCAGTCGGTCACGAAGCCCAGCGCTGCCATGGCCCGCTCGGCCTCCGCGGGGCGGCCCAGCCGCAGCTGCCCGCGCGCGGCCAGGTAGCCCACGTAGGCGCGCCGTGCGGGCGAGAGCGTGCGGTCACGGGCCAGCGTGTCCAGCAGGCTCTGGGTGCGCGCGGGGGTGGTGTCGTCCCAGTTGCCCATCAGCTCCAGCAGCGGGTTCATGCCCCGTGCCTCACGCCCGAAGGTCTTCGCCACCCGGGCGAGGTCGCGCTGCGCGGTGTCGTAGGGGTTTTGAGCCGCGGCCGACGTGACCCAGAGGGCCGGCGTGAGCGACAGAGCGAGGAGCGCCAGCGGCGCGAGGAGCAGTCGATGCATGAACAACGCGGAGACCTCCAGCAGGAACCGAGACGGTACCCGCACAAGAACACCAGCGACAAGCGAAGCGGGCAAGATGTTCCGCCGTTTCGCAGATTTCGGTGCTCGGGGTGCGAATACGAGTGGGGCCCGGTGGCGTATGCCCCCCGAGCTACCGATGGCCCCGGTCCTGAACGCCTGATCCCCTGGTTGGCCTCAGACGAAGCGTGCGCTGCCGGCCGTTCCGTCGCTGCAGCGGTTGTCCGTGAATCGGTAGGGCTCGTCCACCAGCTCGTCGATGCGCTCCATGACCTCGTCCACGACGGTCTGGAAGGCGCTGCGGTGCTGCGTCTCTGCGGCGTGCGAGAAGGGAACGAACGGCTCCTTGGGGCCGATGGCGGCCCAGTGCGCGGCGCGGATCGGCTTCCCCACCCGGTAGGTGATGGCCCCTGGCTTCGCGATGACCGAGCGCGAGTCGTAGACCTCGTCGCTGCCGCTGCACCCCACGGGCACGATGGTGGCCCCCAAGTGCAGCGCCACCTGCGCGAGGCCGATGTGCCCGCGCGACAGCCGCCGCGAGCGCGAGCCCTGCGGGAAGACCAGCACGTCCAGCCCGAGGCGCTCGATGGCGTGGTGATTCAACGCCACGAAGCGCGCCATCAGCTCGCTCATGAGCCCCGTGACGGCCTCCGGGTAGGTCTCGCGCGACGCGTCGAACCAGCGCCCCAGCATGTCGCGCCCGCGCGTGAGCAGCACCTTCGGCACGCTGCCCTCGATGGGTCCCGCACCGTCCACAGCGCTCCGCAGCACGCGGTACTCGTCGGCGCTCGGCAGCCGCCCCACGGTGCTCACGAAGTCGCGCGTGATCACATAGCCGCGCGACGCGAGCGGGATGTTGTTGGTCCAGCGCATGAAGCGCGACGCCACGAAGCCATCGTAGTTCTTGCCCTTCACCCACGCCGCCGTGTAGCGCTCGGCCGCCCGGTGCAGCGCATACTGGAAGGGCCAGTAGTTGAACGCGTCGGTGTGGTTCATCGCGTAGATGACCGGACCCTCGGGGATGCGCTCGAGCCCCACCACGCGCAGGGCCACCTTTCGGCGGTACTCGTGGCGCAAGAAGCCGTCCGCGATGGCGCGGTGGGCGAGCGGGCGCGGCTGCAGCCGCGTCTGTTGATAGAGGGCGAGGTTCAGCATGCGGGTAGGCTCACGCCCCGCCGCGCTGCACTCCTCGTGCCAGGGTGGCGGACCGCTGAAACCAAGCCCTTTTGATGGACCTCGGCGAAGAGCACCCCGTCAGAATGACGCTGCACCCCTCTGCCTGCGGTGGGCCGCTACTTCTTCTTGGGCTTTGCGGCGCTCGCGCCCTTCGCCCCGCCCGCGCCCTTCGCGCCGCCCGCCCCCTTGGTGCCCGCGTCCACGTCTGCGCTGGCCGAAGCCTCGGCCGCCTTCTTCGGGCGGTGCTCCAGAAGCCACTCGTCGGAGCGCGCGCTGTCCGGGATGGTGGCCTCGCCGTGCAAGGCCACCTGACGGCGCGTGTGGATCCACGCGAGCACCACCACGGGGATGATGGCCATCGAGAGCAGCTGGCTGGTGCTGAAGCCGAAGTACTCGCCGCGCTCGGGGTCGTCGCGCACGAACTCGATGCCGAAGCGCCAGATGGCATAGGCGATGGCCGACACGAAGAAGACCTGACCCTTGAAGGTGCGGTGACGCAGCGTGTAGTAGCCGATGCCGAAGATGATCAGGCCGGCCAGCGACTCGTAGAGCTGCGTGGGGTGCACGGGCAGCGAGTGGTCGAGGCCCACCATCTGCTCCGGGTACTCGGTGAGGTGGTGGTTGTACGCCGGCGAGCCGTTCAGGTTGGAGCCCCACACGTAGTGCGCGTCGCTGTAGTCCCAGTGCGGGAACGTGCCGAGGCGCGCCAGCAGCGGCGGTGGGTTCTCGGGCAGCGGCCCGCCGAAGTCACAGCCGTAGAGCCAGCAGCCCATACGGGTGAACACCAAGCCCGTACCCAGGGTGGGCGCGATGATGTCGGCCCATGGCAAGAGCGGGATGCCCTTGCTGCGGCAGTAGCCCCAGCAGGCCAGGAAGCCGCCGATGAAGCCGCCGTAGGCCACGAGCCCGCCCTTCTGGAAGGAGATGAGGTCTTGCAGCGTGTGGTACGAGTCGAGGTTCGTGAGGATGTAGAGCACGCGCGACGCAGCGATGGCGCACACCGCCGTGATGATGAAGCTGTGCGCCATGATGTCGGGGTGCAGGCCCTCGAGCTTCTGGCCGTGGTGCATCACGAAGTACCAGGCGACGATCAGGCTGAAGCCGAGCATCATCCCGTAGGAGTAGATCGGCAGGGAGCCCCAAGGGGTGGGGATCTCGAACAGGATGGGATGCATGGGCGGGTATCTTCGCGGTGTGGGCGCGCACGTCAAGGGTGGCGACCGCGCGGCCGCCGCCGTGCGCTAGCCGAAGTAGAGGATGGCCGTGACCGCCGCGGCCCAGAGGCCGAGGTTCACGAGGAAGGGGATGTCGCGCAGCATCTGCTCGGTGGGGCTGTCGGCGTCCCCGCGGTTGCGGACCAGGCGCAGGAAGCGCAGCACGCCGAAGAGCGTGAAGGGCACACTCAGGCCGAGGCGCGCGGTGCCAAAGGCCTCGGCCGTGGCCGGGTCCAGCGTGTACATGGCGTAGACCGCCACCGTGGACAGCGCCGTGATGTAGAGGAGGGCCACCAGCAGCCGCGGCTGGTAGCTCTGCAGCACGGCGCGCTGCTTCACCGCCCCGTCGCCTTGCGCCAGCTCGTGCATACGCTTGCCGAAGCCCAGAAAGGCGGCGAGCAGGAACGTGACCACCAGCAGGTAGGTGGTGGGCGGCACCTGCGCCGCGAGCGTGCCGGCGATGACGCGCAGCTCGAAGCCGCTGGCGATGCAGAGCACGTCTAGGTAGGCCACGCGCTTGAGCTTGAACGTGTAGGCGATGTTCAGGACCAGGTAGCCCACCAGCGTGGCCGCGAACGGCAGGCTGATCAGCACCGCGCCCAACAGGCCCAGCACCAGTAGGCCCACCCCCGTGATACGCGCGGCGTTCGTGGAGACGCGGCCGCTGGCGAGCGGGCGCTTGCACTTCACCGGGTGCGCGCGGTCGGACTCGAGGTCGGCCAGGTCGTTGAGCACGTAGACGCTGCTCGAGATCATGCAGAACAGCGCGAACGCGGCGACCGTCAGCTGCACGCGTGAGGTGTCGAAGACCTCACGGGCGAAGAAGAGCGGCGCCACCACGAAGAGGTTCTTGACCCACTGGTGTGGGCGCATGGTTCGCAGTAGCCCGAGCAACACGGCGCGCACCATAGCAGCACGTTCCACATGCCGCATTTTCGAAGCAAGACTTCTGCGTGCCGGTAACGTGACCGGCTGGACGCGACCTCCGGGTGCGCCTCAGCGCCGGCGCTCGCGCTCGCGCCGGGCCAGCTCTTCGCGGGCCGACTTGGCGCCCAGCCGAAAGCCCAGCGCCAGCCCCACCAGCAGAACGCCGGGGATGTAGAGCATGTGCTCCACCGGCATGTCCGCGAAGTTCATGGCCGGTCGTGCTCCGCGCGCTTCTTGTCGATCTCGCTGCGCAGTGCGTCGATGCGGGCGCTGAGGGCCCCGAGCTGGGACTGCTGACGAAAGAGGAAGAGCAGCAACAGGATGGCGATGGCCCCGTAGGCGCCCACCAGCATGAGGCCGCCGGGGACGTCCTCGACCTGAGCGCCATCCACGGCGCGGAAGCCGGTGGCGCGGCTGTCGGCGATCTCATCGGCGTCCGCTTCTTCGGCGCTCTGCGCGGCGGGCGTGGGGGCACCGTCTTGCGCGTGCGCCAGCGAGGCTCCGGCCAGGGGCAGCGCCAGCGCCAGCAGCAGGGTGAGGGAGAGCGTCTTGATGGAGGTCATCGGTCGTCCTCGGTGAGGCCCAGGCGCGCGGCCTCCACGTGCAGGTCGCGCAGCTCTTCGCGCAGCCGCTCGAGGCGTGCGCGCGTCAGGATCAGCAGCGCCACCAGCGCCGTGAACAGCACGAAGCCCAGCACCAGCGCGGGCTGCATGTCCGGGTGCAAGCCCGCCCCGCGGCCCGTGATGACGGTGGGGTGCACGCCGCGCCAGCGCTGCACGCTGAAGTGGATGATGGGCAGGAGCGGCAGGGCCAGCAGCGACAGGCCCGAGGCGAAGCGCTTCTCGGCATCACCCGCCTCGCCGAAGCTGCGCAGCGCGAGGTACGCGGAGAACACCATGGCGGCCAGCATCACGGTGGTGAGGCGCGGGTCCCAGGTCCAGTACACGCCCCAGGCCTTGCGCGCCCAGAGCGGGCCGCTGGTCAGCACCATGGTGGCGAAGAGCATGCCGACTTCGGCCCCGGCCACCGAGAGCGCGTCGAAGCGCAGGCTGCGGCGCAGCAGGTAGCCCACGCTGCCGAGCGCGGCGGTGGCGAAGCCCACGTACATGGCGTAGGCGGCCGGCACGTGGAAGTAGAAGATCTTCTGGGCGATGCCCATGCGCGCTTCGACCGGCGCGTGCACGAAGATGGCGTACAAACTCGCAGGAATGAGCAACACCGTGAGCAGCCAGAGCGGCAGCCAGAGGCGCTGGGCGAGGGGCACGTGCTGCGTGGGGGCGGTGGCGTTCACGTCGGCCGGGAGCATTCAGGTTCGCGCGCGCGCCCGCAAGTGGAAGCTGCGCCCATGCTGACCCGCGAGGACGCCGTCATGCGCGCGCTCGCGGCGCTGGTGGAGCAGACCGAGCCGCCGACGCCCGCAGGTAGGGGAGCTCGCGAGGACACGCGCGAGCTGGTGGCGGCGGTTCAGGCCGTGAGCCAGGCCTACACGCGGGAGCGTCACGCCATCGACCAGGGGGCCACGGGTGAAGCGGCCTACCGTGCGCGGCGGCACTTCTACCTGCCGCGCGACGGCGCCAAAGTGGTGAAGCCGCTGGTGGAGCTGCACGGCGCTGGGGCGCTCCCCGCTGGGCCCCGCTGGCGCGTGCTGGACCTCGGTGCGGGCCTCGGCAGCACGTCGCTCGGGGCGGCGGCGACGCTCGGGCAGCTCTCCGGCGTGAGCGTGCGCGAGCTGGTGGTGGACGCCGTGGAGCGTGACCCGGGCGCGCTGCGGCACTTCGCGCGCATGGCGGCGGGCTGCGAGGCGGCGGGCCTCCCGCGCGTCACCGTTCGCCCGCTTCCGGTGGACCTGCGCAAGCACTTGGCGCAGGGGCCCTATGACCTGATCCTGCTCGGCCTGGTGCTGAACGAGCTGCTGGCCGAGGCGCCCGAGCAGGCCGCGCTGCGCTTGGCCGGGCTGGTGGGGCAGCTGGCGCCCGGAGGCAGCCTGATCGTGCTGGAGCCCGCGCTGCGCGAGCCCACGCGCGCGCTGCACCAGACCCGCGACGCGCTGCGTGCCCATGCCGGCGTGGCGGTGTTCGGGCCCTGCGTGCACCAGGCGGCGTGCCCCATGCTGGCCGGCCCGAAGGACTGGTGTCACGAGGACGTGGAGGCCACCTTGCCCGACACGCTCGGGCGCGTGGCGCGCGAGGCGGGGCTGCGCTTCGAGCGCCTGACCTATGCCTACCTCACGCTGCGCCGCAGCGGAGACGGCGTGGCCAGCGTGGCCGCGCTGCTGCCGCCCCACGGAGGGGAGGGCCCGACCCAGCCCCACCGTGTGGTCAGCCAGACGCTCGCATCCAAGGGCAAGCGCGAGTGGTTCGCGTGCGGAGCCAGTGGGCGCGTGCGTGTGACGCGCCTCGACCGCCACGCGAGCGACGTGAACGTGGGCTTCGGTGCTGCCCAGCGCGGTGACGTGGTGCGCCTGCCCGTGCTCGCCCCAGGTGTGCACGATGTGCGCGTGGGCGCCGACAGCGAGCTCAGCGGGTGGTTCTACGCAAGGCCCGCCCGTGATGGAGGTCCATCGTTCTGAGGGCTCGGCTCCCCGAAATGGACGAGATGTCATCGGAATTCGGCGCGTTTTCGCACGGCTCGTTCATTGCAGGTATCCGCGCGTCCCAGTCATGCGTACGGCCGTCCGGCCGCCGCGAACATGACGGCGGAGTGCGAAAAACATGGCCTCTTGTGCAATCGATAGCGTCGCCTTCCTCGGAAACCACACCCCGAGGCAGTGCGGGATCGCCACGTTCACGGCCGACCTGGCCAGCGCAGTCCAGGCGCTGAGCGCCTCGCGGCAGTGCTCGGTCGTGGCGATGAACGACACCGGGAACCACTACGCCTATCCAGAGCGGGTGGCGCATCAGATCCTGGAAGAGAACTTGGCCTCTTATCGGCGCGCGGCGGAGTACCTCAATCAGCAGGACTTCCGGGTGCTCTCGCTGCAGCACGAGTACGGCATCTTCGGTGGGGCGTCGGGGGTGCACGTGCTCACGCTGCTGCGAGACGTGAGCCTGCCCATCGTCACTACGCTGCACACCATCCTGGCCGAGCCTTCCGCCACCCAGCGCGCGGTGATGGACGAGCTGTGCGAGCTCTCCGAGCGGCTGGTCGTCATGAGCAAGCGTGGTGCCGAGTTGCTCTCCCGCGTGCATGGCGTGCCAGCGTCCAAGATCGACCTGATTCCGCACGGCATCCCCACGCTGCCCGATGCATCCGCCAGCAAAGCGGAGCTGGGTCTCACAGGAAAGCGCGTGCTCCTGACGTTCGGGCTGCTCTCGCCCGACAAGGGCATCGAGTACGTCATCGACAGCCTCGTCGAGATCGTGAAGGAGCACCCCGACGTGCTCTACATCGTGCTGGGCGCCACGCATCCGCACGTGAAGGCCAGGCAGGGCGAGGCGTACCGCGAGATGCTCACCTTGCGCAGTCAGCGCTTGGGGCTGAGCGAGAACGTGGTCTTCCGCGACTGCTTCGTGAGCCACGATGAGCTGGTGCAGTACCTGGCGGCGGCCGACATCTACGTCACGCCCTACCTGAACGCCGAGCAAATCACCTCTGGCACGCTGGCGTATGCGGTGGGGTGCGGAAAGGCCGTGGTCAGCAGCCCGTACCGCTACGCGGAGGAGCTCTTGGCGGAAGAGCGTGGGGTGTTGGTGCCCGCGAAGGACCCTGCGGCGCTCGCCCGCGCCATCAACGGACTGCTCGGCGACGCGCAGCGCAAGGCCGACATGGAGCAGCGGGCCGCCACGCTGGGTGAGGGGATGCGCTGGCCCGTGGTCGCAGCGGCCTACCTCGACAGCTTTGCGCGCGCGTCCACCAACTACGCAGGGTCGCAGCCGAACGCGAATCTCCGACAATGCACCGGCGCCGACGCGTGCTGCCCTGCCCGCCACCAACCTCAGCCACCTGGCTGCGCTGACGGATGACACGGGCCTGCTCCAACACGCCTGCTACGCCGTGCCGCGCTACGACGAAGGGTACTGCGTGGACGACAACGCGCGGGCCTTGTTGACCCTCACGCACATCGCCGCGAGCCGCACGGACGGGCCTCCGTTCGTGCGCCGCCTGGGCATGCGGTACCTCGCGTTCGTGCGGCACGCGCTCGACGTGGAGACGGGGCGCTTTCGCAACTTCATGACCTACGAGCGCACCTGGACGGAGCGCTTCGGCTCGGAGGACAGCCACGCGCGCTGCCTCTGGGCGCTGGGCACCGTCATCGCACGCACGCCAGGCCTCGGAGAGCGAGCCCTCGCGACCGAGTTGTTCGACGCGGCGCTGCCCGTCGTCTCGGAGTTCTCGAGTCCGCGCGCCTGGGCCTACACCATCCTCGGGATCGTCGAGCGGGCCAACTCGAAGCGACCGCACGTCGGAAGCGAGGAGCTGGGCGCGGTCCTCGCGCTGCGCCTGTTGGACCTCTACCAGCGCTCTCACCATGGCGACTGGCTTTGGTTCGAGGACAGCGTCACGTACTGCAACGCGCGCATGCCGCAGGCCCTGATCGTGGCGGGGAAGTGGCTGGGCCACGAAGAGATGCTGGCCACGGGGCTGCGCTCCCTCGAGTGGCTGGCCGACGCGCAGACGACCGAGGACGGCCTCTTCGCCCCGGTCGGTTCGAATGGCTTTCACGTCCGCGGTGGCACCAAGGCCGTCTTCGACCAGCAGCCGGTAGAGGCTTGTGGCATGGTCGCCGCGTGCCTCGAGGCCTATCGGGCCACCGGAGATCGGCAGTGGCTGCGTCGTGGCCGGCAAGCCTTCGCGTGGTTCATGGGCAAGAACCAGCTGGACCAACCGCTCTACGACCTGAGCACCGGTGGCTGCCGGGACGGCTTGCACGAAGACCGCCCCAACGAGAACCAGGGCGCCGAGTCCACGCTCTCCTTCATCATGGCCTTGCTGGACATGAAGCACGCCGAGCGCTCGAATGGCTTGGCTGCTACTCGACTGACCCTGGTGTCGGCGCGGGCCGCCGCCGAGGTGCGCGTGTGACCAAGTCCAACGCCTTCCCGACGCTGCTGCGGCGCCACGAAAAGAACCCCATCCTGACGGCGGCGGACTGGGGCTACCCGGTGCACACCGTGTTCAACCCGGCCGCCACGCGCCTGGCCGACGGCACCACGCTGCTGCTCTGCCGCGTAGAGGACCGCCGTGGCCTCTCACACTTCTGCGCGGCGCGCTCCGCCAATGGCGTCGATGGCTGGGTGATCGACGCCGAGCCCACGCTGCTGCCCGACGCGCTGCACCACCCGGAGGAGCTGTGGGGCATCGAGGACCCGCGCATCACCTACGTGCCCGAGCTGGCCAAGTACGTGATCGCCTACACGGCGTTCAGCAAGGGTGGGCCTGGCGTGGCGCTGTGCCACACCGAGGACTTTCGCACCTTCGTGCGCTGTGGTCTGGTCATGCAGCCGGACGACAAGGACGCCGCGCTCCTGCCCCGCCGGATTCGGAACGAGTTCGCGCTCGTGCATCGGCCGGCCACGGAGAGCAGCGCGCACATCTGGATCTCCTACTCGCCGGACATGCTCAACTGGGGCCACCACCAGCTCATGCTCCCGGCGCGCAAGGGCGCATGGTGGGATGCCAACAAGATCGGGCTGTCGCCGCCGCTGATCGAGACCCCCGAGGGCTGGCTCATGATCTACCACGGGGTGCGTCGCACCGCGGCGGGCGCGCTCTATCGGCTCGGGCTCGCGCTCTTCGACCTCGAGAACCCCGAGGTCTGCGTCAAGCGCGGTGACCCTTGGATGTTCGGCCCAGAAACCGACTACGAGCGCCAGGGCGACGTGGGCAACGTGACGTTCCCTTGCGGCTACACCATCGGCGATGACGGGGACACCCTGCGCATCTACTACGGCGCAGCGGACACCTGCATCGGCCTTGCCACAGGGAGCATCCGCGAGATGCTCGCGTGGTTGGACGCCAACTCCACTCAGGGCGGGGCGACGCTCCCGCCACCTGCAGGGTAGGATATCGGGTGGCGTGGTTCGTGCTTCGGTAGACAGCATGAACAGCAGACTCGAATCCATCCCCGAGCGAATGCTCGCGGCCGTGCGACGCTTCTTCGGTCGCCCCGCGCAGCCATCGACCATCATGCAGCGGAAGCAGAAGGCCCTCGCGGTCGCGCAAGCGGAGGGCTCGCGCGCCGTCCAGAAGCGTGACGACGGCCGCTGGGAGAACGAGGGCGGCTCCGCCACCAACAGCGCGGGCGTCGTGCCTTCGCCGCTCGACAAGCCATGAAACGAAGAGGGCGCGTCCGACTCGCGGACGCGCCCTGCTCCTGGTGCATCCCGTCGTGCGCCTCAGCTCGCGTCGAGCTCTGCCATCACGGCGTCGAGCTGCGCGCGATAGTTCTCGGGCGTCACGGAGTCCGCCATCTCGGCCTCGAAGTCCTCGGGGATCGGGAGGGATTCAGCCGTCGGCGCCACGAGCGGCGCTTCCTCCGGCGTGGTGTCGATGAGCACGGCGTTGTTGCCGGTGTTCTCGCGCGCCACCTCTTCACGTGGGGCGTTCGCCTCGTCGCCACAGGCAGCGCCCAAGAGCGCGAACGCCACAAGACCCACACGCATCGTTCGGTTCATCACTGGGCACCTCGTTCGGTGGGGACCACCTTGTTGGCGTTGTTCTGTGCGTTCTGGCGAGCAGCGGCCATCAGCGCGGTGAGCGCCACGTCGTGGCGGCGAGCTTCGCGCTCGAGGGCTGCGTCAGCGCGCGTGACGATCTCTTCGTCGTTGGCCACCACCGCGCGGTTGCGGATGACGCGCAGGCGAGCCTCCCGACGAGCGTGGGTGCGCAGCTCGTCGAGGGCCTGTGAGGACAGTTGATCCGGGTTGCGAAGCCCGCTCTGGTCGCGGATGCCCTGCCAACGCTCGGTGCGCGCCGTGTCACGACGCTCAGCGCGATCTTCGGTGTTCTCGTCGACGGCCTCGCGCTCGTCTACCCGCGCTTCACGCGAGTCTTCGCGCTCGTCGGCGCGGTCCTCGAGGCGGTCGGCGCGGTTCTCTTCGGTGTTCTCCTCCTGCGCTGCCACGGGAGCCACTACCAGCACCGCCAGCGCCACCGCCACATAGCCTGCCGTTGCCCGCATGGCGGCCATCAGCGCCATGCCAGCGCCACGGGGGCTCGCTTCCTGATGGGTCAGGCTGCGCGCCAGCCGCTCGCAGGCCTGCTCGATGCGCTCGTGCTCGGCCTCTTCTCCGAGCCGCTCGCGCCTCTCGTCGTGTTCTTGCTTGTTCGACATGATGCTTCCTTGGGTAGCGCTCGCCACCCTCGCGGAGACCGCGGGTGGCGAGCAGCGCAGCCCTCTGCAAGTGCAGGGCCACCCCTCGAAAGCCTACAGACCCGTACATGCGGGCCCGCACGCTCGCTCACTATGATGGGGCCACTCCATCAAGCAGGAGCTTCCACACCAACCCGAGGGCAGCGCTCATCCCCAGCGTCTTTGGCAGGCTCAGCTTGAAGCGCAACATCGACAGCATGGCGAGGCCGGTCAGCGCGGCGGCGGCCACGTCGATGCTGGTGAGGTTGGGCACGAACAAGCGCAGCGGGCCGGTGTGCTGCTCGCTCACCTCGTGGAAGACCACGTGCAGCCCGAACCACAGGGACAGGTTCAAGATGACACCCACGACGGCGGCTGTGATGGCCGACAGCGCGGCGCTCAGCGAGCGGTTGCCGCGCAGCGCCTCGATGTACGGCGCGCCC